>CAUJJP010000040.1 GCA_963205525.1 Pseudomonadota bacterium
GTTTGGCGAAAGCCGTAAAGCCGGTAGACGTGATACAGCGACGCGCATCGCTCGGAGCCGAAGACCTCGTTGCGATTAACGAAGACCGACGTCTCAGCGCCGTACTTCGTAGTCTTCCCCTCAGAGAAGAACAATGTCGTACTGCTCCGGGCTCAGCACCGCCTCCACCGACAGCGAGATCGGCTTGCCGATGAACTCCGAGAGGCCGGCGAGGTGGGTGCTTTCCTCGTCAAGCAGCATCTCCACCACCGATGCGCTGGCGATGACGCGGAACTCCCTGGGGTTGAACTGGCGTGCCTCGCGCAGGATCTCGCGCAGGATGTCGTAGCACACGCTGCGCGCGGTCTTCACCTGGCCGCGGCCGCTGCAGGTGGGGCAGGGTTCGCACAGCAGGTGCGACAGGCTCTCGCGGGTGCGCTTGCGCGTCATCTCCACCAGCCCGAGCTGGGTGAAGCCGCCCACCGTGGTGCGCACCCGGTCGCGTGCGAGCTGCTTGCGCAACTCGGCCAGCACCGCCTGCTGGTGTTCCTCGCGCACCATGTCGATGAAGTCGGCGATGATGATGCCGCCCAGGTTGCGCAGCCGCAGCTGGCGCGCGATGGCGCCCGCGGCCTCCAGGTTGGTCTTGAAGATGGTGTCGTCGAAGTTGCGCGCGCCGACGAAACCGCCGGTGTTCACGTCCACCGTGGTCAGGGCCTCGGTCTGGTCGATGATGAGGTAGCCGCCGCTCTTGAGGTCCACGCGCCGGCCGAGCGCGCGCGCGATCTCCTCCTCGATGCCGAAGAGGTCGAAGATCGGCCGCTCGCCCTTGTAGTGCTCGAGCTTGGGCAGCGTGCCCGGCATGTAGGCGCCGGCGAAGGCGGCCAGGGCGTCGAACTGCAGCCTGGAGTCGATGCGTATGGTCTGCGTGCTCTCGCCGGTGAGGTCGCGCAGCACGCGCTCGGCGAGGTTGAGGTCCTGGTGCAGCAGGCTGCCCGCGGGCTGCTGCAGGCCTTGCTGGCGGATGTGGTTCCAGGTCTTGCGCAGATAGGCGATGTCCTCGGCCAGATCGTCGTCGCTCGCATCCTCGGCGTTGGTGCGCAGGATGAAGCCGCCGCCCGCGGGGTCGCTGCCGGCCAGGCGCTGCATGCGCTCGCGCAGCGCCTCGCGCGCCTCGGCGCTGCCTATCTTCTGGCTGATGCCGATGTGGCGGTCCTGCGGCAGGAAGACCAGCATGCGCCCGGCGATCGAGACCTGGGTCGACAGCCGCGCGCCCTTGCTGCCGATGGCGTCCTTCACCACCTGCACCATCAGCACCTGGCCCTCGAAGACGCGTTTCTCGATCGGCACCGGCTGCGGCTCGCTGCGTGCGCCGTGGCCGTTCGGCGCCGCGTGCAGGTCGGCGACGTGGAGGAAGGCGGCGCGCTCGCCACCGATGTCGACGAAGGCGCTTTGCATGCCCGGCAGCACGCGCGCCACCCGGCCGAGGTAGATGTTGCCGACCTGCCCGCGTTCCAGCGTGCGTTCCAGGTAGAGCTCCTGCAGCGCGCCGTTCTCGACGATCGCGACCCGCGTTTCCTGCGGGGCCCAGTTGATGAGGATGTCCTGGCTCGCCATGTGCTCTCTAGAGGCTGGTCGCCACCCCGGCCTGGCGCAGCAGCTGCGCGGTCTCGAAGAGCGGCAACCCCATGATGCCCGAATGGCTGCCGGCGATGTGCGCGATCCAGCCCGCCAGCGCCCCCTGGATCGCGTAGCTGCCGGCCTTGCCGAAGGGTTCGCCGCTGGCCACGTAGCGCTCGATGACGGCTGCCGGCAGCGGCGCAAAGCGCACCTGCGACACCTGCAGCGCCTGCCAGCGCCGCCTGCCACGCTGCAGCGCCAGCGCCGTCAGCACGCGGTGGCAGCGCCCCGACAGCGCGCCCAGCGTCGCCCGCGCGTCGGCCGCGTCGGCCGGCTTGCCCAGGATGCGCCGGCCCAGGGCGACCGTGGTGTCTGCGCACAGGATGGCGCCGGCTGGCAGGCCGCGTCGGCGGTGCCGGGCGACGGCCGCATCCAGCTTGGCGGCGCTGACGCGCTGCACGTAGGCGGCGGGCAGTTCACCGGGCCGCAGCGTCTCCAGGGCTTCCGCATCCTCGTCATCGTCCGCCAGCAGCAATTGCGCCTGGACGCCGATCTGGGCCAGCAGCTGTTGCCGGCGCGGGCTTTGCGAGGCGAGGTACAGGTGCATCATCGGCGTGCGCGCGAGCGCGATCGCAGGCGGCTTGCGGCGCTCATTCGCGGTGGTAGGGGTGGCCGGCGTTCACCGACCAGGCGCGGTACAAGGCCTCGGCCAGCAGCACGCGCACGAAGGCGTGCGGCAGGGTCAGGTCGGAAAGCCGGATCGCCTCGTCGGCGCCGGCCTTCAGGCCCGGGTCCAGGCCGTCGGGGCCGCCGACCAGCAGCGCCACATCCTGCCCGCCGTCCTGCCAGCGCTGCAGCCGCGCCGCCAGCTGCAGCGTGCTCAGGCCCTGGCCGCGTTCGTCGAGCACGATGCGGCGCCAGCCCTTGCCCAGGCCCTCGAGCGCAGCATGCAGGCGTTCGGCCTCGGCGGCCATGCACTGGGCGGGCGTGCGTCCGCCCTCGCGCGGCTCGGCTTTCACCGCCTTCAGCACGAAGCGCCAGTCGGCCGGGAAGCGCTTGACGTAGTCGGACCAGGCCGCATCGGCCCAGGCCGGCTGGCGCTGGCCGACCGCGAGCAGCGCCAGCCGCACCGGTCAGCCCGTGGTCTTCTTCGCCGAACGCGGCGCGCGGGTGGCGGACTTGGCGGGGCCGGGACGCGCGCCAGCCGGCACCGCCTGGCGCGCCGCCGTCGTCCGGGCCGGGGCCTTGGTCGCTGCCTTGGTGGCCGAAGCCTTCGTCGCCGGGGACCTGGTGGCCGGTGCCTTCGTCGCCGGGGACTTGCTGGCCGGGGCCTTCTTCGCCGCGGTCGGCCTGGGCGGCGCAGCCGACGGCCTGGGCGGCGCAGCCTTCGGCCTGGGCGGCGCGGCCTTCGGCCTGAGCGGCGCGGCCGGTCGCTTCGCCGCGGCGCTGCTGCGGGTCGGTGCCGGAGCCGCCGCCACCTTGCGCGCCGCCGTCGCCTTCTGCGCCGCTGCGGGCTTCTTCACCGCCGGCTTCTGCGCCGCAGGCTTCTGTGCCGCCGGCTTCTTGGCCGCCGGCTTCTTGGCCGCCGGCTTCCTGGGCGCCGGATCGGTCTTCGCGCTCACCGTCTTGCGTGCAGGCGGCTTCTTCGTCGCGCCGGCTGCGGGCTCGGAGGCCTTGGGCAGCGCGGTGCGGGCCTTGCCCAACTTCATCGCCACCGGCTTGCCGCCCCAGATCTCCTCCAGGTGGTAGTAGGTGCGGATATTGGGCTGCATGATGTGCGCCACCGCCGCGCCGCAGTCGACGATGATCCACTCGCCGCCGGCCTCGCCTTCGGTGCGCAGCACCTGAAGGCCGCGCTTGCGAACCGCGTCGCGCACGCTGGCGGCCAGGGCCTTGGTCTGGCGGTTGCTGTGGCCGGTGGCGACGATGACGCGTTCGAACAGCGGTGACAGGTGCTCGGTGTTGAAGACGACGATGTCCTGCGCCTTCACGTCTTCGAGTCCGTCGACGATGGCGCGTTGCAGCTTGCGGATGTCCATTCAGTTCTTGTAAAGGCGGTGATGTTCAATATAGCGCGCGACCGCGGGCGTCACCAGATCGTCGACCCGGTCGCCGCGCGCCACGCGGGCACGGATGTCGGTGGCGGAGATGTCCATCATGGGCAGCGGCAGCACGGTATGCGGGTGCTGCTGCCGCGCGGCAGCGGGTTCGGCATCGGACGCGGCATCGGGCACGGCACCGGGCACGGCGTCGCGCGCGGTCTCCGCGCCGGGCCGACGCGCGACGGCCAGCTCCACCAGCGCCAGCAGCTGCTGCCAGCCGTGCCAGCTGTGCAGCCTGGCGTACTGGTCGCCGCCGATCAGCAGCACCCAGCGCGTGGCAGGTTCGCGCGCGCAGAGAGCCTGCACGGTGTCCAGGCTGCGGCTGGCGCCGCCGCGCTCGATCTCGATGCGGTCCAGCCGCATCGCCGGCTCGTCGGCGATGGTCAGGCGCACCATGGCCTCGCGGTGGGCCGCCGTGCTCAGTGCGCGTGTCTTCTGCCAGGGCTGGGCGGCCGGAATCCAGCGCAGCTCGTCCAGCGTCAGCGCCGGCACGGCCGCGCGCGCGAGCGCCAGGTGCGCCAGGTGCGGCGGGTCGAAACTGCCGCCGAACAGGCCGACACGGCGCGCCGTGCTCAAGCGCCGCTCCCGGCAGGTGGTGCGGCGTCGCCGGGCGGCGCGCCGTCGTCCGGGTCCACCCTGTCCGCGGTGTCTGTCCAATCCGCCCAGTCGCGCGCGCGCAGGAAGTCGCTGAACAGGCGCGCCTCGGCGCTGCCGGTCTCGGGCTGCCAGGCGTAGCGCCACTTCACCAGCGGCGGCATGCTCATCAGGATGCTCTCGGTGCGGCCGCCGCTTTGCAGGCCGAACAGGGTGCCGCGGTCGAACACGAGGTTGAACTCGACGTAGCGGCCGCGCCGCCAGGCCTGGAAGTCGCGCTCGCGCTCGCCATAGGGCAGGCCGCGGCGGCGCTGCACGATGGGCAGGTAGGCGCCGACGAAAGCCTCGCCGACCGCCATCGTCAGCGCCAGGCTGCGCTCGAAGCCGAGCTCGGCGAAGTCGTCGAAGAAGATGCCGCCGATGCCGCGCGGCTCGTTGCGGTGGCGCAGGAAGAAGTACTCGTCACACCAGCGCTTGAAACGCGGGTACAGATCGTCGCCGAAAGGTGCCAGCGCAGCGCGGCAGGCGCGGTGGAAATGCGCCGCGTCCGCTTCGAATCCGTAGAACGGCGTGAGGTCCATGCCGCCACCGAACCAGGCCACCGGGGGCCGGCCGGGGGGGTGCGCGCAGAACATGCGTACGTTCATGTGCGCGGTGGGCACATAGGGGTTGCGCGGGTGCACGACGAGCGAGACCCCCATCGCCTCGAAGGCTGCGCCGGCCAGCTCGGGCCGGTGCGCGCTGGCCGAGGGCGGCATCGCGGCGCCGCGCACGTGGCTGAAGTTGCAGCCGGCGCGCTCGAACACGCCGCCGCCCTCGACCAGCCGGCTCAGGCCGTCGCCTTGCAGCGGCTCGCCGGGCGCGCGCGTCCAGCCGTCGCTGATGAAGGCCTGGCCGTCCTCGGCCTGCAAGGCGTCGACGATGCGCTCGTGCAAGGCGGTGAAGCTGCGGCGTACGGAGTCGGTGTCCATGGATCTTCAGCGAAGCAGGCGGATCGGCGAGGCCTGCGCCGGCCGCCGCCCGCGCACGCCGGCGTAGCGTCGCGCGATCTCGGCCAGGTCGGCGTCGGCGTTTCCCCCCAGGCGCAAGGCCGCCAGCATGCCCACGCGGCGCCGTCCGTGGTCGAACTGCACCAGCACCAGCGGCACCCCGGCGTCGAGCGCGACGCGGTAGAAGCCGCTGCGCCATCCCGTGGTGGCCGAACGGGTGCCTTCCGGCGCCAGCGCCAGCCACAGGAACTCGTCGGCCGCGCGCGCCGCCTGCATGCGCCGCACCATGTCGGGCACGATGCTGCCGGGGTGGGCACGGTCCACCGGCACCCCGCCCAGCCAGCGCAGCCAGCGGCCGAAGCCGGGCAGCGCGAACAGGCTGTGCTTGCCCCAGAAGGTGACCGGCAGGCCGATCGCCCATTTGGCGAGCACGCCGAGCGGGAAGTCCCAGTTCGAGGTGTGCGGGTAGACCACGATCACGCCCTGGCGTGCCGGCAGGCCGTCCCACACCAGCTGCCAGCCGAGCAGCCGCAGCAGCGCCCGCGCGAGCGGGCTGCCGCGCAGCTGCACCGGACGTTCGGCGATCTCGACCGGGGCGCCGTGCGCGCTCAAGCTCAGCGCGGCTTGACGGCGCGGTGGCCGATGTCGCTGCGCCAGACCGCGCCGGCGAGCGAGATGCCGGCCAGCGCGTCGTAGGCGCGCTGCTGTGCCTGGCGCACCGAGTCGGCGAGCGCGGTCACGCACAGCACGCGTCCGCCGCTGCTGCGCAGCACGCCGTCGGCGATCGCGCTGCCGGCGTGGAAGACCATCAGGTCCTCGGCCGGCGCCGGCAGGCCGCCGATGGCGTCGCCGCCGCGCACCGGGCCCGGATAGCCGTGCGCGGCCATCACCACCCCGAGCGCGACGCGCCGGTCCCACTGCAGCTCGACCTCGTCCAGCGTGCCCTCGGTGGCCTGCATCAGGAGATCGAACAGGTCGCTCTTCAGGCGCATCAGGATGGGCTGCGTCTCCGGGTCGCCGAGCCGGCAGTTGAACTCCACCGTGCGCGGCCGCCCCTGCTCGTCGATCATCAGCCCGGCGTAGAGAAAGCCGGTGAAGGGCGTGCCGTCGCGCGCCATGCCGGCGATGGTGGGCTGGATGATCTCGCGCATGACGCGCGCGTGGACGTCGGGCGTGACCACCGGCGCCGGGCTGTAGGCACCCATGCCGCCGGTGTTGGGGCCGGTGTCGCCGTCGCCCACGCGCTTGTGGTCCTGGCTGGTGGCCAGCGGCACGACGTGGCGGCCGTCGCTGACGACGATGAAGCTCGCCTCCTCGCCGGCCATGAACTCCTCGATCACGACGCGCGCGACGCCGGCGTTGTGCTTCACGCCCAGGCGGTTGGCGCCCAACATGTCGTCGATCGCGGCGTGCGCCTCGGCGACGGTCTGCGCCACCACCACGCCCTTGCCGGCGGCCAGGCCGTCGGCCTTGATGACGATGGGCGCGCCGTGCTTGTCGACGTGGGCGTGTGCGAGCGCGGCGTCGGTGAACGCCGCGTACAGCGCGGTCGGGATGCCGTGGCGCTGCATGAAGTCCTTGGCGTAGGCCTTGGAGCTCTCCAGCCGTGCCGCGGCCTGGGTGGGGCCGAAGATGCGCAGCCCGCGCGCGCGGAACATGTCCACCACGCCCGCGGCCAGCGGCGCCTCGGGGCCGACGACGGTGAGCGCGATCTTCTCCGCCTGCGCGAAGTCGGCCAGCTCGGCGACATCGCCGATCGGCAGGTTGCGCAGGGACGGATCGGCCGCCGTGCCGCCGTTGCCGGGCGCCACGTACACCTGCTGCACGCGCTCGGACTGCGCCAGCTTCCAGGCGATGGCGTGCTCGCGCCCGCCGCTGCCGATCACCAGGACTTTCATTCCAGTTCGGCGTTGTGGTGCACGGCCTGCACGTCGTCCAGGTCTTCCAGCACGTCGAGCAGTTTCTGCATGCGTTCGGCGTCC
Organism: Pseudomonadota bacterium; assembly: GCA_963205525.1. The sequence continues at coordinate 7,267 of CAUJJP010000040.1, forward strand.
TCGCCGGCCAGCGCCACCGTGTTCTCGGCGCGCATCGTCACCTCGGCAAGCTCGGCCTGCAGCCCGGCGGCGGCGAGCGCATCGCGCACCGCCTCGAAGTCGCCCGGCGCGCACAGCACCTCGACCGTGCCGTCGTCGTCGCTCAGCACGTCCTCGGCGCCGGCTTCCAGCGCCACCTCCATCACCTTGTCCTCGGAGACCCCGGGCGCGAACACGAGCTGTCCGCAGTGCTTGAACTGAAAGGCCACCGAGCCATCGGTGCCGAGGTTGCCGCCGTACTTGCTGAAGGCGTGGCGCACCTCGGCCACCGTGCGCACCCGGTTGTCGGTCATGGTCTCGACGATGATGGCTGCGCCGCCTATGCCGTAGCCCTCGTAGCGGATCTCCTCGTAGCTCACGCCCTCGAGGTTGCCGCTGGCCTTGTCGATGTTGCGCTTGATGGTGTCGGCCGGCATGTTGGCCGCCTTCGCCTTGTCCACCGCCAGCCGCAGCCGCGGGTTGGCGGTGATGTCACCGCCTCCCTGGCGGGCGGCGACCATGATCTCGCGTATCACGCGGGTCCAGACCTTGCCGCGCTTGTCGTCCTGGCGGCTCTTGCGGTGCTGGATGTTGGCCCATTTGGAATGTCCGGCCATGCTGTGTCACCTGTGTCGGTGCAGCGGCGTGCACCTGTATCTGGGGAAACCCTCGATTCTACGGTGGCCGCCGCGGCGCGCCGCAGGCAGCATGGGGCCCCTGCCGCCGCCCAGCCACCGCATGTCTGCAACCCCCGTCGCGCCGCCTGCCCCCTGGTGGCGCGAATGGCTGGGCGGCAGCCTGGGCTCGATCGCGGTCATCGGCCTCGTCCTCTCGATCGGGCTCCTGGCCACCGCTCCGCTGGGCACGGAAGGCGCCGCCGCCGGGGTGCGCGCCGGCCTGCTCACCGCGGTGGCGGGCGGTGCGGCCTACGCCTGGCTGGGCCGCGCCGCACTACCGGCCGCCGGCCCGAGCTCGGCCACCGCCTTGCTGCTGGCGGCGCTGCTGCTGCAGTTGCAGACCGACCCGGCCCTGCGCACCGCCCCGGCGCTTCAGCTCGCGCTGCTCGGCGTCGCGGTCGCGCTGTCCGGCGTGCTGCAGCTCGCGGCCGCCTTCGCCGGGCTGGCCAGGCTCGCGAGCTATGTGCCGCGGCCGGTGGTGAGCGGCTTCATGAACGGGGTGGCGCTGCAGGTGCTGCTGGCGCAGTGGCCGCTGCTCAGCGGACGGCCGCTGGGCGCCGCGCCGGATGCGGCGCCGATGCCGCTGGCGCTGCTGCTGGGCCTGGGCTGCGCGGCCGCCGTGCTCGGGCTGGCGCACCGCTGGCCACGCCTGCCGGCCACTTTGCTCGTGCTCGCCGCGGGCACTTTGCTGCACCTGGCCGCCGGCCGGCTGGCACCCGGGCTCGCGCTCGGCCAGACCGTCGGCAGCCTGCCGACACTGCTCTCGCCGAGCGCGCTGCCGCTGGCAGGGCCTTCCCCGTGGTGGCCGGCACTGCAGGCGCACTTCGAGCCGGTGCTGCTGACCGCGCTGCTGCTGGCCGGCGTCGGCACGCTGGAGACGGCGCTGAACGCGATCGCGATCGACCGCCAGCGCCAGACCCGGCACGACCCACGGCGCGAGCTGGCCGCGATCGGCGCCACCAACGTCCTGCTCGGCCTGCTGGGCGCGCTGCCGGCGACGATCACGCGCTCGCGCGCGACCGCCACCGCGCTCGCCGGAGGCAGCCGGCGCCAGGCGCTGATCGCCGGTTCGCTGGTGCTGGGCGCACTCGCGCTGGCCGCCCGCCCGTTGCTGGCGGCACTGCCGCTGCCGGTGCTCGGCGGCCTGATGCTGGCCCTGGCCTGGGCCTTGCTGGACACCTGGTCGCTGCGGCTGCTGCGCCGGCTGCGCGAGGCCGAGGCACGCGCCAGCCTGGCCGTGGTGCTGACGGTGATGCTGGTCACGCTCGGCGGCGGGCTGGGCGCCGGGGTCGCGCTCGGCGGCCTGCTGTCGCTGCTGCAGTTCGTGCGACGCATGAACCGCTCGCTGGTGCGCAGCCGCTTCAGCGCCGCGCAGCAGCCCTCGCGGCGCATGCGGGTGGCGGCGCTGGAAGCCCAGCTGCGCCCGCTGCGTGCGCGCGTGCAGGTGCTGGAGCTGGAGGGCGCGCTGTTCTTCGGCAGCGGCGAGCGCCTGCTCGCCGAGGCCGACGCGCTGCCCGCCGACTGCTGCGCGCTGCTGCTGGACGCAGAGCGCGTGAGCACGGTGGACGACAGCGGCCTGCAGCTGCTGCAGGACCTGCAGCAGCGCCTGGCCGCGCGCGGGGTGGCGCTGCGCATCGCCGGCCTGCGCCCTCAGATCAGGGCCGGCTGGGCGGCCGAGGAGCTGGGCGCCACGCTCGATCTCGACCCCGACCTCGACCGCGCCCTCGAATGGGCGGAGGACCGGCTGCTGCCGGCGCCGGCCACGCCGGCAGCGGCACTCGCACTGGCCGACACGCCGCTGCTGCAGGCGCTGGATGCGGCCGACCGCCCGGCGCTGGAGCGCCTGCTGGTGGCGCAGCAGCTGGGCGCCGGTGAGCGCCTGTTTGCCGCCGGCGACCCGGGCGACCGCCTGTACCTGCTGCTCAGCGGCTCGGTCAGCGTGCTGACGGCCGCCGACGAGCAAGGCCGCAGCCGACGCTTTCTCAGCCTGTCGCCCGGCACCCTGCTGGGCGAGACCGCGCTGCTGGACGGCGGCGGCCGCAGCGCCGGTGCGGTGGCCGACTGCGCATCGACCCTGGTCTGGCTCGACGAGGCGGCACTGCGGGCGCTGGAGCGCAGCCACCCGCAGGCGGCGGCGCGCCTGTACCGCCAGGTCGCGCAACACCTGTCGCAGCGGCTGCGCAGCGCCACCGCGGGCCGGCGCTGACCGCGGCTCAGGCGGGAAAGCGGCGCGCGCAGGCTTGCCCGACCGCGGCGCGCAGCGCGGCAGGCTCGTCGGCCGCGGCGTCGAGCTCGACCTGCAGCGCGCGCAGCCAGTCGTCGGCACGCTGATCGTCCAGCGCCAGCCAGACCTGCACCAGGGCCCAGCGAGCGGCCAGCCCCGACCCCGCGAGGTCGGTGAGGCGCGCCAGCTGCAGGCCTTGTGCCGCCCGCTCGGCGCGCCCGCGTGCCTCGTCCGCGCGCCCGAGCTGCCAGGCGCACCAGGCCGCGTGCGCGCGCGGCAAGGCGGCATCGCCGCCACCCGCAAGGTCCTCGAACAGCTCGGCCGCCTCGTCCAGCGCCACCAGCGCCGCCGCCCATTCGGCGCGCTCGCTCAGCAGGCGGCCGCTGCGCGCGAGCGCCGCACCCAGGTTGCGGCGGTCGCCGTTGCCGCGCGTGATGGCCATCGACCGGCGCCAGGCGTCCAGCGCCGCCTGCGGCTCGCCCTCGGCGCACGCCAGTTCCGCGCGGTGCATCAGCGCGTGCGCCAACCGCGGCTGCGCCCCGGTGCGCTCGGCCAGGGCCTGCATGGCGTCGATCCAGTGCTGCGCTTCGGCGTGGTCGTGGCGGTCGAGGGCGAGCACCGCCAGGTTGTCGTGGCAGCCCAGCACCAGGCGGTGGGTGCCGCTTGCCTGTGCCCGCTCGAGGGCCGCCAGCAGCGCCGCACGCGCCAGCGCCGGCTGGCCCTGGACGCGCGCGACCATGGCCGACAAGACCTCCAGCTTGGCGCGGCAGATCGGCAGCGCCGGCTCGGCCCGCTGCACCGTCGCCAGCGCCGCATCCACCCACTCGCGCGCCTGGGCGATGTGGTTGGTCGCGTAGGCCAGCCAGGACAGCAGGCCCTGCGCCTCCGCCGCCACCTGCCAGTGGGCGCAGCGCTCGGCGCATGCATGTGCCCGCCGGGCCAGCTCGGCGGCCTGCGGGTAGCGGTTCAGGCGGTCCTCGAACAAGGCGCGGGCGAACAGCAGGTCGGCCTGTCGCCTGTCGTCGGGATGACGTTCGAGCAGGCGCTCGCGCTCGTCCAGCAGGGCTTGCTGGACCTGGCGTTCGCCCATCATGTCGGCCAGCTCCTCGAGCCGGCGCAGCAGGCCGTCGCTGCGCGCCGGATCGGCCTCGCCGAGCAGCTCCAGCGCGCGCCGCAGGCAGTCGCGCGCACTGGCGTTGGCATGGCGCTGCAGCGCCGCCTGCGCCGCCCGGTCGTAGCAGTCCAGCGCCAGCGCCAGCTCGCCGGCACGCTCGGCGTGCAGGGCGCACAGGCTCAGGAACTCGGGCCCGCGCTCCTGCGTGCGCGGCAGCAGCCAGCGCAGCACCGCGCCATGACCGCTGCGGCGCTGGCGCTGCGGCACCGTGTCGTAGACCACCTGGTGCAGCAGGTGGTGATCGAAGCACCACTGCGCGGCGTCGGCGATCGTGCTCGGCGCCTGCGCGTGCACCAGCCCCTGGCGATCCAGCAGCGGCAGCTCGGCGCTGGCCTGGGCATCGACCTGCGCCAGCGCGGCGTCCCAGAACACGTGGCCGACGATGGAGGCCTGGCGCGCGCAGCCGCGCGCCGGCTCCGGCAGCGCGTCCAGCCGCGCCTGCAGCAAGGCGACCAAGGTGCCGGGCAGTTCGAGCGCCTGCAGCCGTTCGGGGTGAAGCGTCCAGGCCTCGTCGCCGGTCTCGATGACGCCGCGGTCGAGGAGCTGGCGCACGATCTCCTCCAGGTAGTAGGGATTGCCTTCGGCCTGCGCCACGATGCGGTCCACCAGCGCCGGCATCGGCGCGTCGAGCCGGGCCAGCAAGGCCTGCGCCATGGCCCGCGCCTGCGCCGCCGGCATGGGATCCAGGGCGAGCGGGGCGCCGACCGTCGCCGCGGCGGCGCCGCCCGGTGCGGTGGGGCGGCTGCTGGCGACGATGGCGCAAGCCAGCTTCGGCCCCGCCGCCGCCAGGTGCTGCAGCAGCTCGACCGAGCCGGCGTCAGCCCAGTGCAAGTCCTCCACCAGCAGCAGCGGCGGCGCGCCGAGCTGCTGCGCCAGCCGCTGCAAGGCGCGCAGGCAGGCGGCGAAGGCGGCGTCGCGCAGGGCGCGCGGGTCCAGCGCCTGCAGGTGCGGGCTGGCGCCGAAGTCCATCCCGATCAGCTGGCCCAGGCAGTGCGCGTCGGCCTGCGCGCGGCGCCCGAGCAGGCGCCGCACACCCGCCAGCAAGCGGCGCCGGGCGCGCGGCGCGGGGTCGCTGTCGGCGATCCCGAGCTGGCGCGTGAGGAGCTGACGCAGCAGGCCCCAGGGCCGCATCCCGGCGTCGTGCTGCGCCTGCACGCGCAGCACGCGCGGCGCGGGCAGCAAGGCGGCGAGCTCGCGCAGCAAGCGGCTCTTGCCGATGCCGGCGTCGCCGACCACGGTCAGTGCCTGCGCGCCGGCGGCGGCGGCGTCGACCAGCGCCTGCAGCCGCGCCAGCTCGCCCTCGCGCGCGATCAGCGGCAGCCGCACGCCGGGCAGGCCGCGCTCGGCGTGCAGGGCGTCGTCGGCGCGCAAGGCGAGCACGAGGTAGCTGCGCATCGGCTCGGGCAAGCCCTTGAACGCCTGCGGCGGCAGCGCCTGCACCTCGAAGCGCCCGCGCACCTGGGTCCAGGTTTCCTGGCTGATGCGCATGGACCACGGCGGCGCGCTCTGCTCCATGCGCGCGGCGACGTGCACGGCGGCACCGACCGCGGTGCGGTCGGCCTCGTAGCCGGCGCCGAGCGCGACCATGCCGCTGTGGGCACCGATGCGCAGCGGCAGGTCGGCGATCGGCAAGCGCGCGCGCAGTGCGGCGGCGTGCTCGCGCGCGGCCTGCAGCATCTGCAGCCCGGCGACCAGCGCGCGCCGGGCGTCGTCCTCCTGCGCCCGGGCACTGCCGAACACGGCCTTGAAGCCGTCGCCGGCAAACTGCAGCACGCGCCCGCCGTGGCACTCGACGATCTGCGCCATGCGCTCGACGATCTCGCCCAGCACCGCCAGCGCGTCCTCGGGGTCCAGCCCCTGCACGACGGCGGTCGATCCGGCGAGGTCGGCGAACAGCACCGTCATCCAGCGCCGCTCGAGCACCGGCTGCTGCAGGCGCGCCAGCCGCTCGCGCAGCGGCTGCAGCGCCAGCGCCAGCGCCTGCTCGCCCAGCAGCTCGCGCTGCGCCTGCAGCGCGGCGATCGCCGCCTGCAGCGCGTCGCGGCTGTCCTCGCTCGCCGGGTTCGACATGGTGGCGCAGGATGACATGCCAGGCGCGCGCTGTGAACCCGCGCCTGAACCCGCGCCGCGTGCGCCACTTTCGCCTCTTGCGCCGCTTAGACTGCCGGCCATCCACAGTTTGCGAACAGGCGCTGCCCATGGCCGACCCCATCCTCGTCGCCCGCCACGGCGACATCGAGTGCCAGCTGCTGCCGGCGATGGCGAATCGCCACGGCCTCATCACCGGCGCCACCGGCACCGGCAAGACGATCACGCTGCAGACCCTGGCCGAGAACTTCAGCCGCCTGGGCGTGCCGGTGTTCATGGCCGACGTGAAGGGCGACCTCAGCGGCATCAGCCAGCGCGGCGAGCTGCCGCCCAAGGTGGCCAAGATCCTGCAGGAGCGCGGCCTGCCGCTGCCCGAGGCCACCGTCTGCCCGGCCACCCTGTGGGACGTGTTCGGCGAGCAAGGCCACCCGGTGCGCACCACGGTGTCGGACATGGGCCCGCTGCTGTTGTCGCGCATGCTGGCGCTCAACGAGACCCAGGCCGGTGTCCTCAGCCTGGTGTTCCGGATCGCCGACGACCAGGGCCTGCTGCTGCTGGACCTGAAGGACTTGCGCGCCATGCTGCAGCACGTGGGCGACCACGCGCGCCAGTTCACCACCGAGTACGGCAACATCAGCGCCGCCAGCGTGGGTGCGATCCAGCGCGGGCTGCTGCAGCTCGACGAGCAGGGCGGCGAACGCTTCTTCGGCGAGCCCCTGCTCGACCTGTCGGACTTCATGCAGACGGTGGACGGCCGCGGCGTGGTCAACATCCTGGCCGCCGACCGCCTGCTCACCGCGCCGCGCCTGTACGCCAGCTTCCTGCTGTGGATGCTGTCGGAGCTGTTCGAGATGCTGCCCGAGGTCGGCGACCTGGACAAACCCAAGCTGGTGTTCTTCTTCGACGAGGCGCACCTGCTGTTCAAGGATGCGCCTGCGGTGCTGATCGAACGCATCGAGCTCGTCGTGCGGCTGGTGCGCAGCAAGGGAGTGGGCGTCTATTTCGTGACTCAGAATCCGCTGGACGTGCCCGACACCGTGCTCGCCCAGCTCGGCAACCGGGT
>CAUJJP010000041.1 GCA_963205525.1 Pseudomonadota bacterium
AGCGCCAGCACCTGGACGCCACGCGCCCTGGCGGCCGCGGCGAGCTCGACCGTGATGCGCGAGTAGCGCGGCAGCGAGAGCAGCCACAGCACGTCCTCGGGCCCGTAGCCGTCCAGCCGGCGAAAGACCTCGTGGCTGCCACCGCCCAGCGCGAGCAGGTCCACCCCGGCGCCGAAGTAGCTCAGCACGCCGAAGGCGTAGCCGGCGAGGTAGGCACTGACGTCGTCGGCGAACAGCGCCACGCGCCGGCCATTCAGCACCGCCTGCGCAAAGCGCTCGCAGCGCGCTGGGTCGAGGTCTGCCGTGCTCTGCGCCAGCGCCGCGGCGGCGTCGGCCAGCGCCTGCTGCATCAGGTGGTGGGCGCTCGCCCCGTCCTGGCCCTGCTGCTGCAGGCGCAGCTTGTCCAGCGCGCTGGCGCCCGGATGCAGCTCGCGCTGCCAGTGCGCGCGCATGGCGGCATAACCGGGGTAGCCGAGCGCGCGCGCGAACCGGTTTGCCGACGCCACCGAGACCCGCGCCTTGCGTGCCAGGGCGTCGATCGCCAAGGTGGCGGCCTCGAAGCGGTGCGCCAGCACGTAGTCGGCGAGCCGGCGTGCGCTTGCGGTCAGGCCCTCGTAGGCCTGCTGGACGCGGGCGGCGGCGCCCGCCTCGGCGGCGGGCGCTGTCGTTGCGGGTTTGGCGGCGGCGGGCGGACGCGGCACGGATCAGTTGACGCGCGCGAAGCGCAGCGGGTTGGCGTTGTCGGGGAACTGGACCACCTCGACATTCTTGCGCACGCCCCAGGACAGCATCTGGTGCAGCAGCGGCAGCACGGGCAGATCGTCGGCGATGATGCCCAGCGCCTGCGCGACCAGGGCCTGGCGCGCCGCGGGGTCGGTCTCGACGCCGATGCGCGCGGTGAGATCGTCCAGTGGCGGGTTGCTGTAGCGGCCGAGGTTGAACTGGCCCTGGCCGCCGGGCTGCGGCGTGTTCAGCAGCGCCCACAAGGTGTTCTGCACGTCGTTGCCGGCCGGCTGCCAGCCCAGCAGGTAGGTCGTGACCTCGCGCTTGAGCGCCTTCGGGAAGTACAGGGTCTTGGTCTCGGCCTGCAGCGAGGTCTTGACGCCGATGCGGGTCCACATCGCGGCCACCGCCTGGCACAGCTCGGAGTCGTTCACATAGCGGTCGTTCGGGCACTGCAGCCCGATCTCGAAACCCTCCGGATAGCCGGCCTCGGCGAGCAGCTTGCGCGCAGCCTCCACGCTGTAGGGCGGGCGCTTGTCCAGCGCCGCCACGTAGCCGCGCACGCCGGGCGCGATCAGGTTGCCGGCCGGCAGCGCGGCACCGCGCATGAGCTTGCTGCGGATGCTCTCCATGTCCAGCGCCAGGTACATGGCGCGGCGCACGCGCTTGTCCTTCAGCGGGTTGCGGCCCTTGACACTGGACTGCAGCAGCTCGTCGCGGAACACGTCCAGCCCCAGGTACATGGTGCGCAGCTCGGGCCCCTGCAGCAGCTTGATCTGGGGGTCTGCGCGCAGCCGGTCGGTGTCCTGCAGCGCCACCGGCTCCATCATGTCGACCTCGCCGGAGACCAGCGCGGCGAGCCGGGTGGCGTCGTTGGCGATCGGGGTGAACACGACCCGGCTCAGGTTGTGCTCGACCTTGCCCCACCAGTTCGGGTTCGGCAGCAGCGTGGTGCGCACCCCTGGCTGGCGGGTGTCGAGCATGAAGGGGCCGGTGCCGTTGGCGTGCAAAGTGGCGTGGTTCTCGCGCCCCTTGCGCACGTCCATCGGCAGGCTGGCGTTGTGCTGCTCGCACCAGGCCTTGTTCATGATCAGCCAGCCTGCGAGCACGTCGGGCAGGATGGGGAAGGGGCTGCGCGTGACGATGTCCACGGTGTGGCTGTCGACCTTGCGTATCTCCTTGATCTGCGCCACGTAGAGCTTGGTGTCGGAGGACTCGGCGCGCGTGCGCTCGAGGGTGAACAGCAGGTCGTCGGCGCTGAACGGCGAGCCGTCGTGGAAGCGCACGTCGCGCCGCAGCTCGAAGCGCCAGGTGCTGGGGTCGATCGCGCGCCACGAGGTGGCCAGCCCCGGGGCGAGTGCGAACTGGCGGTCGCGCACGATCAGCGGCTCGTAGATGTTGGCCAGGAAGCTGAGCTGGAAGCTCTCCTGCAGCGAGTGCGGGTCCATCGACGAGGCGTCGCCCTGGTTGGCCAGACGCAGGGTGGCCGCCTGCGCAGGCACCAGCGCGGCGGCCATGGCCAGGCCGGCGAGACACAGCGCGCGTTTCAGGCGCCGCGACAGAAGATGCGCCAGCGGCTCGCGCAGGGGGGCATTGGCAGTCATGGCAGTCTCCTTTTGGGGTTGTGGCGCGGGCCGTGCGCGGCTGTGTGTCGCGCGCCGGCGGGGGTCTACAAAGGCATGGCTTCCTGCGCCAGCGCCACCAGCAGGCCGGCGCCGATCGGGATGATCTGGTCGTTGAAGTCGTAGCTCGGGTTGTGCAGGGTGCGGCCTTCCTCGGCCCCGCCCTGGCCGACGCGCAGGTAGGCGCCGGGCCGGCGCAGCAGCATGACCGAGAAGTCCTCGGAGGCGGTCGAGGGCATGGGCTGGGTGAGCACCTGTTCGGCCCCCAGCATCCGGGCCGCCACCTCGGCGGCGAAGCGCGCCTCGCGCTCGCTGCTGATGGTGGGTGGGAACAGCCGCGTGTAGTCCAGCTGGGTGCTGCAGCCGTGCGCCTGTGCCACCGCCTGCGCCACCTCGAGCAGACGGCGCTCCAGCAGGTCCTGCACCGCCAGCGAGAAGCTGCGCACCGTGCCGCCCAGGCTGACGCTGGCCGGGATCACGTTGCGCGCGGCGAGGTCGCCACCTTGCAGGGCGCAGACGCTGAGCACGGCGGACTCCATCGGCGGCACGTTGCGCGCGACCAGGGTCTGCAGCGCGAGCACGATGTGCGCCGCCGCCACCACCGGGTCTGCCGCCAGGTGCGGGTGCGCACCGTGGCCGCCGCGCCCGTGTACGTGCAGGGTGAACATGTCTGCCGCCGACAGGCAGGCCCCGGGCGCCACCGCCACCGTGCCCACCGGCAGCACCGGCGAGTTGTGCAGGGCATAGATCTCGTCGCAGGGGAAGCGCTCGAACAGGCCGTCGTCGAGCATCGCCTGCGCGCCGCCGCGGCCCTCCTCGGCGGGCTGGAAGATCAGGTGCACGGTGCCGTCGAACTGGCGTGTCGCCGCCAGCTGCTGGGCGGCGGCGAGCAGCATCGCGGTGTGGCCGTCGTGGCCGCAGGCGTGCATCGCACCCGGGCGCTGCGATGCGTGGGGCAGGCCCGTGCACTCCTGCAGCGCGAGCGCGTCCATGTCGGCGCGCAGGCCGATGCTGCGGCCACTGGCCTGCTGCTTGCCGTGGTGGCGGCCGTGGATCACGCCCACCACGCCGGTGCGCCCGACGCCCCGGTGCACCTGGACGCCGCAGGCCTGCAGCCAGGCGGCGACGCGCGCGCTGGTGCGCTCCTCCTCGAAACCCAGTTCGGGCCAGGCGTGCAACTCACGGCGCAGGGCGCTGAGCGCCGGCTGCTGGGCCAGGATCTGGCGGTAGACGGGGTGGTGTTCCAAATCGCTGTTCACACGAGGACAGGCGGGCGGGGCCGCCGCTGAAAACGCGGAGGCAACACCTGCCGAAGAAAGAAAACTAATTTTCAGATGCTAGGGCGATGCCACCATCCCCGGGACCCGGGTTGACCCCGATGCGCGACCCTTATGCAGGCGGCCACGGTCGGCGACCCGCCTTTGCTGGCCCGCCCTTGCTGGCGGTCGGCGCGCGGGATGACGCACACTGTGCGTCGGCGCCCCGAGGCGATCCACCGTCCAACAAGCAGAAAGCCCCAGATGCCAGAAGCCGATGACAAGCGCGCCGCGCTGCGCCGCGCCGCCCTCGAGTACCACGAGTTCCCGCGTCCGGGCAAGGTGGCGATCGCCGCCACCAAGCCGCTGGCCAACCAGCGCGACCTGTCGCTGGCCTACTCGCCCGGCGTCGCCGCTGCCTGCGAGGAGATCGTGGCCGACCCGGCGGCGGCCTTTCGCTACACCAGCCGCGGCAACCTGGTGGCGGTGGTGACCAACGGCACCGCGGTGCTCGGACTGGGCGACATCGGTCCGCTGGCAGCCAAGCCGGTGATGGAAGGCAAGGGCGTGCTGTTCAAGAAGTTCGCCGGCATCGACGTCTTCGACCTCGAGCTGCAGGAGCGCGACCTCGACCGTCTGGTCGACATCATCGCCGCCCTCGAACCGAGCTTCGGCGGCATCAACCTGGAGGACATCAAGGCGCCGGACTGCTTCTACGTCGAGCGCAAGCTGCGCGAGCGCATGAAGATCCCGGTCTTCCACGACGACCAGCACGGCACCGCCATCGTCGTCGGCGCGGCGCTGCTGAACGCGCTCCAGGTCACCGGCAAGAAGATCGAGGAGATCAAGCTCGTGGCCAGCGGCGCCGGTGCGGCCGCACTCGCCTGCCTGGGACTGCTCGTCAAGCTGGGCCTGCCGCGCGCCCACATCTGGGTCACCGACCTCGCGGGCGTGGTCTGGCGCGGGCGCACCGAGCTCATGGACGAGGACAAGGCGCAGTTCGCGCAGGACACGGCGGCGCGCAGCCTGGCCGAGGTGATGGCGGGCGCCGATGTCTTCCTCGGCCTCTCGGCGGGCGGCGTGCTCAAGCCGGAGCTGGTGGCGAAGATGGCCCCGCGGCCGGTGATCTTCGCGCTCGCCAACCCGACGCCCGAGATCCTGCCCGAGGAAGCGCTGGCGGTGCGCCCGGACGCCATCCTCGCCACCGGTCGCACCGACTACCCGAACCAGGTCAACAACGTCCTGTGCTTCCCCTACATCTTCCGCGGCGCGCTGGACTGCGGGGCGACGACGGTGACCGATGCGATGGAGATCGCCGCCGTGCGCGCGATCGCCGAGCTGGCACAGGCCGAGCAGAGCGACGTCGTCGCCGCCGCCTACGCTGGCCAGACCCTGGCCTTCGGGCCCGAGTACCTGATTCCCAAGCCGTTCGACCCCCGGCTGATGAGCAAGATCGCGCCCGCGGTGGCGCAGGCCGCGGTCGACTCCGGCGTCGCCCTGCGGCCGATCGCCGACATGGCGGCCTACCACGACAAGCTGCAGTCCTTCGCCTACGCCTCCAGCCAGCTCATGCGGCCGATCTACGCGATCGCGAAAGCGGCGACGAGCAAACGCCTGGCCTACGCCGAGGGCGAGGAGGAGCGCGTGCTGCGCGCGGCGCAGATCGTGGTCGACGAGAACATCGCGCGCCCGACCCTGATCGGCCGGCCGGCGGTGATCGCGCAGCGCATCGAGCGCTTCGGGCTGCGGCTGCGCCAGGACCAGGACTACGACGTCGTCAACATCGACCAGGACCACCGCTACCGCGACTTCTGGCAGACCTACCACCGGCTCACCGAGCGCAAGGGGGTGACGCAGCAGTTCGCCATGATCGAGATGCGCCGGCGCCTGACGCTGATCGGCGCCATGCTGCTGCACAAGGGCGTGGTCGACGGCATGCTCTGCGGCACCTGGGGCACGACCGCCAACCACCTGAGCTACATCGACCAGGTCATAGGCCGGCGCGCCGGCGGCAGCCCGAGCACGGCGCAGGACGTGCGCGTGTACGCCTGCATGAACGCGCTCCTGCTGCCGGGGCGGCAGGTGTTCCTGGTCGACACCCACGTCAACGTCGACCCCAGCCCCGAACAGCTGTGCGAGATCACGGTGATGGCGGCCGAGGAGATGCGACGCTTCGGCCTCGTGCCCAAGGCGGCCCTGCTCTCGGCGTCCAACTTCGGCAGCCTGGAGATCCCGAGCGCGCTCAAGATGCGGCGCACCCTGGCGCTGCTGCACGAGCAGGCGCCCTGGCTGGAGGTGGACGGCGAGATGCACGGCGACATCGCGCTCGACGCCGCCGGCCGCCAGCGCCTGATGCCGCACAGCAGCCTGCAGGGCGAGGCCAACCTACTCGTGTTTCCCAACATCGACACCGCCAACATCGCCTACAACCTGCTCAAGACCGCCGCCGGCGGCGGCATCGCGGTCGGCCCGGTGCTGCTGGGCGCGGACCGGCCGGTCCACATCCTGACCGCCTCGGCCACCGTGCGCCGCATCGTCAACATGAGCGCCTTGACCGTGGCCGACGCCCAGGCCACGCGCCAGATTCAAGCGTGAGCGCACACTTATCAACCTGACAGCAACCCCTGCCGGCGCTGGGCGGCTTGAGCTTTGGGGGCGATTCCGGTAGCATCACGGGCTTGTTTTCAGGGTTTACCCGTGTCCCCAGGGGGTCTGGTCCGGATGTCGGTCCACGCGTCGTCCAGGTCAGCATCAAACGCGATCAAGTCAGTGCTTGCTTCGCAGTTTGTGGCGCTGGCGTCGGCTGTTTTGATGTCCGGCTGGGTTTCGTCGGCGGTCGGGCGTGAGGCGGTCGAGCCATCCCGAGAGGTGGTGGTTGCGCTGCCAACGCTGCCGGTGCAGGCCCAGCGCACGCACGCGCTCATCCTGGCCGGCGGTCCGTTCCCCTACCCCGAGAAGGACGCGACGGTGTTCGGCAACCGCGAGCAGCTGCTGCCACGCCAGCGCCGGGGCTACTACCGGGAGTACACCGTGAAGACGCCCGGGGTCCGTCACCGCGGGGCGCGCCGCATCGTCTGCGGCGGCCTGCAACCGACGAACCCCGAGGCCTGCTACTACACCGCCGACCACTACGCGAGCTTTGCCCGCATCGTGCAGTGATCGACGCTCCGCTTGGTTTTGAACGCTTTTGAGACTCCGAGGATCGCGACCATGCTCTTGCAGACCGTCCGTCCGAACATCGTGCAGGCCATCCGGGCATACCGGGTGTCCGATCTGATGCAGGCGACCGAACAGGCCGGACAGCACTTTCTCTACGCCAGGCTCGCCGACCTGCAGTCCAAGCAGGAGGTGCTGGAAGGCATCGCCACCTCCTTCCTGTTTCCGGTGCACTTCGGAAAGAACCTGGACGCCCTGTACGACTGCATGACCGACCTCGTGCACAAGGCCGGCGCCCAGCCGGGCTTCGTCGTCGTGCTCGACCAGCTGCCCGACAACCCGCGCTTCGACCGCGAGGCGCGCGAGCAGCTGCTCGACGTCTTCCGCGACGCCGCCGAGTACTGGGCCGACCGCCGAATACCTTACCGATGTTTCTATTCTTTTCAGTAGCCCGCTCCCAGGAAAACGGGTCATGGGAGCGGGCCAGCGAAACGGCCCAGACCAGCGCCACCGTCGCCAAGCCGGCGGCCAAGGTCGCCAGCAAGAACGGCATCAATCCGAACTTCGGCATGAACATGCCGATGATGAGCAGTGCCTTCGACACCGCCATGTGGCTCAGCGCCGCCTGAGGCGGTCGGCGTCACACGGCATCCACAAGGGTCCTTTGGGGCCCTTTTGATTCGGCGGGCCCTTTGGGGCCCTTTTTAATTCGGGCCCCGCGGGGCCCTTCTCCGTGCCGGTGCAATCCTGCCGCCGGCACCGGGCCTGTGTCAGCCCGCCGTGCCGCCGCCCAGGCCCGCCGTCAGCGCCAGGTACTCGGCCACCGGCACTTCCTCGGCGCGGCGCTGGAGGTCGAATCCGGTCTCGGCGCCGCGCGCCGCCAGCCACCGGCCCAGGCTGTGGCGCAGCAGCTTGCGGCGCTGACTGAAGGCCACCTGCACCAGTTCGGACAGCAGGTCGGGATCCAGTGCCACCGGCTGCGCCAGCGGGCACATGCGCACCACCGCCGAGTCCACCCGCGGCGGCGGCTCGAAGGCCTGTGGCGGCACGTCGAGCACGGCCTCCATCGCGTAACGCCACTGCAGCATCACCGACAGCCGCCCGTAGTCCTTGCCGCCCGGCCCGGCGACCATGCGGTCGACGACCTCTTTTTGCAGCATGAAGTGCTGGTCGGCCACCCGCGCCGCCCAGGGCAGGAGGTGAAACAGGATGGGGCTGGAGATGTTGTAGGGCAGGTTGCCGACCACGCGCAGCGGGCGCGGCGCGGCGCCGTCGGCGAGGGCACCGAAGTCCACCGTCAGCACGTCGGCCTCGACCACGCTCAGCCCCTGGCGCGCGCGCAGCCGGGCCGCGAGGTCGCGGTCGAGCTCGATCACGGTCAGCGCGCCGCAGCGTTCGAGCAGCGGCTGGGTGAGCGCCATCAGCCCCGGCCCGATCTCCACCAGCGCCTGCCCCGGGCGCGGGTCGATCTCGCGCACGATGGCGTCTATGACCGCGCTGTCGGCCAGGAAGTGCTGGCCGAAGCGCTTGCGCGCGACGTGGGCGCCGCCGCCTTTCACCGCTGCGCCGTCGCCAGGCCCGGCTCGCGGATCTCGACGTAGGCGCGCGCGCGCAACTCGTCCACCCAGTCCTGGTAGGCCTGCTGGAACTTGCGCTCGCGCAGGACGTTGCGCAGCTGCTCGCGCTGCTGGGCCGGCGTCAGGCTGGTGTGGCGGCGCTCCAGGACCTGGATCAGGTGGACGCCGAAGCGCGACGCCACCGGCTCCGAGATCTGGCCCGGCGCGAGCCGGCTCGCCGGCTCCTCGAACTCCGGCACCATCACGCCCGGCCCGAACCAGCCGAGGTCGCCGCCGGCCGTCGCCGAGCCGTCTTCCGACACCTCGCGCGCGACGACCTCGAAGCGGCGCTCGCCGCTTTCGATCTGGCGCTTGAGCTCGCGCAGCCGCTGCGCCGCCATCTCCGGCGTGGCCTGGTCCGAACTGCGCAGCAGGATGTGGCGGGCGCGGGTCTCGGTCACCGTGCCTTCGTCGGCCAGCGCCTGGCGCTGGATCAGCTTGAGGACGTGAAAGCCGGCGCCGCTGCGCACCGGTGCCGCCACCAGCCCGCCCGCGTCCAGCTCGCGCACGGCGTCGACGAAAAGATCGGGCAGGCGCTGCGGCGCGCGCATGCCGAGCTCGCCGCCGCGCTCGCGGCTGGGGTCGTCGGACATCTCGCGCGCCACGAGCGCAAAGTCCTCGCCTGCGCGCACACGCGCCAGGGCCTGCTCGGCGCGCGCGCGGCGCTGCGCGAGCACGCCGGCGTCGGCGCCGTCCGGCACCGCCACCAGGATCTGGGCGATGTTGACCTCGGCGCCGGCGCGTGCGGCGTCGCGCTCGGTCTGGCGTGCGCGCTCGAGCTCCTCGTCGCCGACCAGGATGCGCGCCAACACCTCCTGCTCGCGCGTGCGCTCGACTGCGATCTGGTCGCGCAGCTGGGCGCGGTAGCGCGCCATGTCCAGGCCCTCGATCTGCAGCCGCTCGCGCAGCTGCTCGATCGTCATCTGGTTCTGCCCGGCCACGCTCTGCACCGCGCGGTCGATCTCGGAGTCGTCGATGCGCCAGCCGAGGTCGCGCGCGTGGGTGACGATCACGCGCTCCTCGATCAGGCTGTCCAGCGCCTGCTCGCGCAGCGTCTGCACCGGCGGCAGCGCCTGCCCGGCGCGCAGCGCGCTTTGCCGCATCAGCGCCTGGCGGCGGTCCAGCTCGACCGCGGTGACGAGCTCGCGGTTCACCACGGCGACGATGTGGTCGCCCACGGCGGCCACCACGCGCGGGGCCGCCGTGCGCTGGGCGCTGGCGGGGGAGGTGATCGCAGCGGCGGCCAGCGCCAGACCGAGGCCGAGCGCGGGGCGGATGAAGGGGGGTCGTGTCATGGCATCAGGGCGTCGGCGGACGCGTCGTCGTCTTCACGCAGCAGGCGATAGCCCGGGATATTGTCCTTCAGGACCTGCAGCGGACTCGATCCGAGTCGCGACAGGCCCACGAGTTCCAGCTGCAGCATGAGCCGGGTCGTCGCCTGCGAGATGCCGGTGGACTGGCGCTCGGCCACCGCGCGCAGGATCCAGCAGCCTGCGTCGTACTCGGCGCCGAGCAGCGAGTCGGTGATCCGGCTGTCGCGCATGCTGTAGTTGACGCGGCCCACGCTGTACCAGGTGCCGCTGCAGCCGCCGCGGCGCTCGCCCTTCGCGGGCGTGGCGCTGAGCGGCCACTGCCAGCCGACCTCGACCTGTTCGCTGACCCCGCGCGCGAGCCGGTAGCGCGCGCTGAAGGTGTGAAATGGCTGCGGGTTGACGCTGGCACCGATGATGGAGCGCTGCAGCCGGCCGAGGTCCGGGCTGTACTGCATCGCCGCGTCCAGGGTCCAGTGGCGCCACAGGCTGGCGGCGCCGAACAGCAGCACGTCCGAAACCCGCTGGTCCTGCACCGGGCCGTCCACCGAACCGTCGGGCTGCGGCGCCACCCGCTGGTCGCGCAGCCGAAAGCGCTGCACCAGGCCGGCGCGCAGCAGCTCGGCGCCGTCGTCGGGGTCGAGCAAACGGCTGGTGGCGCCGGCCGCGATCTCGTCGGCGTCGGAGACGCGGTCGATGCCGGCAAAGGCGTTCGTGGCGTAGATCGAGCTGAGGTTGAAGTCGCGCCCCCAGGCGTCGAAGTTGGGCAGCCGGTCCTGGCGCCGGTAGGGCGTGCGCACGTACAGCAGGCGCGGCTCCAGGG
Source organism: Pseudomonadota bacterium (assembly GCA_963205525.1). Next base: position 10,507 of record CAUJJP010000041.1, read on the forward strand.
TCTGGCGCAGCGGGCGGCCGAACCAGCTCGCGTCGCGCTCCAGGGTGGCGCTGGCGTCGAGCGAGAAGCTGGGGATGGCGCGCGAGGCCTCGCGCCGGCCGTCGGCCATCGGCTCGTCGGTGCGGTAGCTGGCGGCGTTGAGCGCCAGCCGCGGCACCAGGCTGAAGCCGCCGTGGCGCCAGGGCCAGGCGATCTGCGCCAGCGCATGCCAGCGCCAGCCCTGTGGCCGCTCCAGTGCCAGGGCGCGGCTGTCGTCGTGCGGGCGCAGGAAGCGGTTGAGCTCGGTCTCCAGGCCCAGCTCCAGCGGGCCCAGCCAGCCGCCGCTGCCCCGCCCCGCCAGACCCAGCCGCGGGCCGCGCGCGTAGGGCGCGGCGATCGGTGCCTGCGGGTCCTGCAGCACCTGCCAGTACTGGACCTGGGCATAGGCGCTGCCCGCCAGCGGTCCCCAGCGCAGCGCGCGTTGCAGCCCCGCACTGGATCCCAGCAGACGCGGCGTGAGCAGGCGGTCCGGGCGCTGGAAGTCCTTCCACCAGTCGTCGTCGCTCACGCGCAGGCCGTCCAGCCGCAGCTCGGTGTCCGACGCCAGGGTGTGCCGGTGCTGCAGCGCCAGCAGGGCGCGGGCGCGGCCGGCCACGCGGTCGTGCGGCAGCCACTCGGCCTGGACCTGCCCGGCCTGGTCCGGCGCCAGCCAGCGGAACTCGCCGTCCAGCCCGGCACCCCGGCGGCTGATGAGGCGCGGGCTCAGGGTCAGGTCGTGGTCCGGGGCGAGGTTGAGGTACCAGGGCGCCGAAAGCTCCAGGCCGCTGCGGCTGTCCAGCCTCAGGGTGGGCGGCAGCCAGCCGGTCTTGCGCGCGCTGCTGACCGGAAAGCTCAGCGCCGGCAGGGCGAGCAGGGTCAGGCCCTGGAAGCGCAGCCGCGCGTCCTCGGCGCGGCCCTCGTTGGCGTCGAAATCGAGCGTGACTTCGCGCGCCTGCAGCTGCCAGTCGGGCTCGGCGCCCGCGTCGGGGCGCGGGCAGCTGGTGTAGCGCGCGTCGGCGGCCGCGAGCCGGCTTCGGCTGGCGAAGTCGATGCGCGACGCCTGTCCGCGCGTGCCCAGCAGCCCGAACTCGAACTCCGGCGCCGTGAACCAGCCGCTGAAGTCGCTCACCCGCAGGTCCAGCTCGCTGCCGCGGAAGAGCGCGCCAGGGCGTTCGACGACCACCGCGCCCTGCGCCCGGGCACGGTCGCTGTCGCTGCGGTAGGTGAGGCGGTCGGCGCGTATCAGCAGGCCGCCCTGGCGCAGTCGCACCTCGCCGCGCGCCACCGCCTCGCGGTCGGTGATCACGTTCAGCTGGTCCGCGCTGAGCTCGATCGGCGCGCGCGCGCCGGCCGCGGCCCCCGAGCTCGCCGCTGGCGCCGCGGGCGCTGCGGCGGGGACTTCGTCCGCGGTCGCCGTGGCTGGCGTGGCGGTCGCGATCCCGGACGCCAGGCAGACCATGCAGGCCATGCGCACGCGCGGCGCGTGCCGGCGCAGGGGAGGGGCAGAAACCGACATTCGTAGAATGAATTATCCATGTCGCCCGCCACCGCACCGCCTTCCACCGTCGCCTGGACCGATGCCTCCCGCGAGGCCGCTTTCGAGGCCTGGTTTGCCGCCCTCGTGCCGGTCCACGGCCTGCAGCGCCAGACCCTGGCGCCGGCCTCCGCCGACGCCAGCTTTCGGCGCTACCTGCGGGTGGCGGGCCGCGAGGGCACGCTGATCGTGATGGACGCCCCGCCGCCGCAGGAGGACGTGCGCCCCTTCGTGCGCATGGCCAGACGCATCCGCGACGCCGGCCTGAACGCGCCGCAGGTGCTGGCGGCCGATGAGGCGCAGGGCTTCTTGCTGCTGACCGACCTCGGGCGCGAGCTCTACCTGCAGCGGCTGCAGCAGTGCGACGCCGCCGAGGCGGACCGCCTGATGCGCCAGGCGCTGCAGGCCCTGCTGCACTTCCAGCAGCAGGTGGCGGCCGACGACCTGCCGGCCTACGACGAGGCGCTGCTGGCGCGCGAGCTGGATCTGTTCCCGCAATGGTGCGTGCAGCGCAAGCACGGCATCCAGTGGGGAGCGGCGGAGCAAATGGCCTGGGACGGCGTGTGCCGCGCCCTCATCGACAGCGCGCTCGCGCAGCCGCGGGTGGCGGTGCACCGCGACTGGATGCCGCGCAACCTGATGCTGGGCGAAGACGGTCCCGGCATCCTGGACTTCCAGGACGCGGTGCGCGGGCCCATCACCTACGACCTGGCCTCGCTGCTGCGCGACGCCTTCATCTCCTGGGACGAGGCACGCGAGATCGACTGGGCGGTGCGCTGGTGGGAACAGGCGCGGCGCGCCGGCCTGCCGCTGGGCGAGGCGCTGGGGCACGACTTCGGCGAGTTCTGGCGTGCCCTGGAATGGATGGGCCTGCAGCGCCACCTGAAGGTGCTGGGCATCTTCTGCCGCCTGGAGCTGCGCGACGGCAAGCCGGCCTACGCCGCCGATCTGCCGCGCTTTTTCGCCTACGCAACCCGGGTCGCGCAGCGCTACCGCCCGCTGCGCCCGCTGCTGGCGCTGCTGGCACCGATGAGCGGGCAGACGCTGGGCGCCGGCTTCACGTTCTAGGCACGGCGCTCGGGCGCAAAAAAAGCCCGCCGGGTGGCGGGCTTTCGGGTGCCGGGGCGGTGGCCGGCGGTGGCGCTCAGGCCGAGCGCCGACGTGCCGCGGCGCCGACCGCCAGCAGCCCCAGGGCCATCAGGCCGTAGGTGCCGGGCTCGGGTACCGCAACGACACCGAAGCTCAGGGTGCCGCTGTTCCAAATGCCATCGGGGTTCACCGAGGAGTCGTCGAAGTCCTCGGAAAACTCCAGGCGCAGGTTGCCGTCGGACCCGACCCGGAACGCCAGTCCCAGGCCGACGAGGTCGATCTGACCCCCGCTGCTGTAGGACGCGCTGCCGGAGAAGGAGTCGTTCACGCCGACGTGCAGCGACACCCCGGTGGTGATTGCGGAGTCGGTGAAGTCCACCGCCATCTCCGACAGCCAGCTCGGGTCGACGGCGGTCACGTTCACGTCCCAGCCGGCCGACACCACTTTCCAGTTCGGGCCCAGATAGACGCTGTAGACGGCGTTGCCGGGGTCGCCCCAGCCGTGCCGGCTCTCGATGTCGCTGACGTCGAAGCTGAGCAGCGTGACCGCGGTCGACGGCTGCCAGGTGTTGTTGCCGGTGCCGCGCACCTGCGGCATTTCTGCGCCCCTGAGCGGGGTCAGGCTGGATGCGGCGAAAGACGGTGCCGCGATGGCCAGCAGCGTGGCCATGGCCAGCGGCTGGAGCAGTTGCTTGGCTTGCATGTGTATCCCCTCCGTTGTCGAGACAAGAACACGATCCGCCCGGGACGGGCGGACCGGTCCAGTATCCGTGCCGACCCCGGGCGCCGGCCATGGGGGGCGGGCGATGGTTCTAGGGATGAACGACCCCCGGAGCGCGGGGTTGCCAGCTGGCGCGGCCTGCGCTTGCTCCTGTCTGCGCTTCGTCGCCGTCAGGGGCAGGCGGCAATCACCTGTGCCACCGCGGCGGTGAGCTTCTTGGCGTAGGGCACGTGCAGAAACTCGTTCGGCCCGTGGGCGTTGCTCTTCGGGCCCAGGACACCGCAGACCATCATCTGCGCGGCCGGGAACTGCTGCGCCAGCATGCCCATGAGCGGGATCGTCCCGCCCTGGCCGATGTAGCCGCAGGGGGCGCCGAAATGCGCCTGCGATGCCGCGTGCAGCGCCTGTTCGAGCCAGGGCGAGAGCTCGGGCGCGTTCCAGCCGCTGGCACCCAGGGCACCGGCGCGGCCGTCGGGATGGAAGGTGACGCGGGCGTTGTAGGGCGCGTTGTCCTCCAGCAGCTGCTTGAGCCGCACGCCGGCTTCGTGGCCGTCCACCAGCGGCGGCAGGCGCAGGCTGAGCTTGAAGGCGCTGAACGGGCGCAGCACGTTGCCCGCGCTGCCCAGCTCGGGGAATCCGTCGACCCCGGTCACGCTCAGGGTGGGTCGCCAGGTGCGGCGCAGCAGGCCTTCGGCGGGGTCGGTGGTGGTCGGCAGCACGGCAGCGCCGTCGGCGCCGCAGGCCCAGGGCATGCGCTTCCAGACGTCGTCGCCGAGCAGCGCGGCGGTGGCCTGCGCCTGCGCGACGCGGCTGGCCGGGATCTCGCAGTGGAACAAGCGCGGCAGCAGCTCGCCGCTCTCGGCATCCTCCAGCCGGTCCAGCACCTGGCGCAGGATGCGGAAGCTGCTCGGCACCAGGCCGCTGGCGTCGCCGCTGTGGATGCCTTCGGTCAGCACCTCGACCTTGAGCACGCCGCTGACCATGCCGCGCAGGCTGGTCGTCAGCCAGAGCTGGTCGTAGCTGCCGGCGCCGCTGTCCAGGCAGACCACCAGAGCGACCTCGCCCAGGCGCGGCGCCAGCGCCTGCAGATAGGCCGGCAGGTCGGGCGAACCGCTTTCCTCGCTGGTCTCGATGAGGCCGACACAGCGCGGGTGCGGCAGGCCGCGCGCCTGCAGCGCCTCGATCGCGCTGATCGCGGCGTACAGCGCATAGCCGTCGTCGGCGCCGCCGCGGCCGTACAGCAGGCCGTCCTCGTAGACCGGCGTCCAGGGGCCGAGCTCGCGCCGCCAGCCGCTGAACTCGGGCTGCTTGTCCAGGTGGCCGTACAGCAGCACGGTGTCGCCGCTGCCGGCGTCACTGCGGGTGCTGCGCGTGGCCGCCAGCTCGAAGAAGATCAGCGGCGTGCGCCCGGGCAGGCGCACGATCTCGACCGCGAGCCCCGGCACGCGGCGCGCCTGCAGCCATTGCACGGCGTCCTGTACGACGCGCTCGATGAGGCCGTGCGCCGCCCACTCGGGGTCGAACATCGGGCTCTTGGCGGGCACGGCGATGAACTCGCGCAGCGCCGGCAGGATGCGCTCGTCCCAGGCGCGGTCGGCATACTGACCGAGGGCGGCGGCGTCTTCGGGGGCCATGTGCGCAATCGAGTCGATCGCGGCGACCGGTTCCGTGGCGTTCATGTCCATCTCCACGTCAAGTCTGGCGGGCTGCAGACGGTGCGCCCTCCAGCGCGGCCAGCCAGCCGCTGAGGCGGGCCAGCACCTGGGCGCGCTCGGGCTCGTTGAAGAGCTCGTGCGCGAGCGTCGGGTAGCACTGCGACTGCAGCCGGGTGGCGGGCGCGGCGGCGGCGAAAGCGGCGCTGCCGGCGGGCGCCACGCAGCGGTCGGCGCCGGCCCACAGCAGCAGCGTCGGCAGCGCCCAGCGCCCGGCGGCGGCGCGCACCGCAGCGCCCTCGGCGACGATGAAGCGCGCCAGCCGTGCCGTGATGCGGTCGTGCACCAGCGGGTCGGCAAGATAGGCCTGCACCGTCTGCGGGTCGCGCGAGACCCAGTTCGCGTCCAGCCCGTTGGGCGTGGGTCGGTCGGGCAGCAGGCGCTCGCCCAGCCACAGCTGCAGGCGCTGCGCCACCCCCATGCCGACCGCCAGGGCCGGCGAGGACAGCGCCAGCGCGTCGACCGGGCGTGACCACGGCGCCGGCTGCGCCGCCAGCGCCTCGGCGACGAAGCGCGCCGCCACCAGCCCGCCCATGCTGTGGCCGAGCAAAACCAGCGGCCCTGGCAGCGCCTGCGCGCGCAGGTGGTCGACGACCGCGCCGAGGTCGGCGCACAAGGCGTCGTGGACCGGGATCGCGCCGCGCGCGCCGCCGCTCTCGCCGTGACCGCGGTGGTCGTAGCCGCTGGCGGCCCATCCCGCCTCGGCCAGTGCCTGCGCCACGTGGGCGTAGCGGCCGCCGTGCTCGCCCAGTCCGTGCACGATCAGGACCTGGCCGCGCGCACGCGCCGGCCGCGGCCAGCGGCGCAGGCGCAGCACCGTGGCGTCGGCGAGTCGCAGGTGATCGTCGGCGGACATGGCCGCGATTGGAGCACGACGCGGCCGCCGCGCGGACGGCGCCCGCACCCGGGTTCGCACCCTTGCCAGCGCGCAGCGCATCGACCAGATTGGCGGACTTGCCGACCACCCACCGCCCTCGGAGACCGAACCCATGACCCGATTCACCGTCCGCACCGTCGCCCTCGCCGCCCTCGCCGCCGTCGGGCTCGGCGCCACCAGCAGCGCGCTCGCCGGCAAGGACCTGGACGCCATCAAGTCGCGCGGCGCGCTCATCTGCGGCGTGAACACGGCGCTGGCGGGCTTCTCGGCCGCCGACAGCCAGGGCAAGTGGACGGGGCTGGACGTCGACTACTGCCGCGCCATGGCAGCGATCGTGCTGGGCAGCGCGGACAAGGTGCGCTACGCGCCGCTGACTGCCCAGCAGCGCTTCACCGCGCTGCAGTCGGGCGAGATCGACGTGCTCTCGCGCAACACCACCTGGACGCTGACGCGCGACGCCTCGCTGGGCCTGCACTTCGCCGGCGTCATGTTCTACGACGGCCAGGGCTTCATGGTGCCCAAGAGCCTGAACGTGAAGAGCGCCAAGCAGCTCAAGGGCGCCACCGTTTGCGTGCAGTCCGGCACCACCACCGAGCTCAACCTGACCGACTACTCGCGCACCCACAACCTGCAGATCAAGCCGGTCGTGTTCGAGAAGGTCGAGGCCGCCACCGGCGCCTATTTCGCCGGCCGCTGCCAGGTCTACACCACCGACGCCTCGGGTCTGGCCTCGGTGCGCGGCAAGGAGGCCAAGAACCCGGCCGACCACGTGATCCTGCCCGAGCTGATCAGCAAGGAGCCGCTGGGTCCGGCGGTGCGCCGCGGCGACGACGAGTTCTTCGCCATCGCCAAGTGGACGCTCAACGCCTTGCTGGAGGCCGAGGAGTACGGCATCACCGCCGCCAACGTCGACAAGATGAAGGCCGAGAGCAAGAACCCGGGCGTGATGCGGCTGCTCGGCTCCGGCACCGAGGACAGCGGCAAGCTGCTCGGGCTGGACAAGGAATGGGCCTACCGGGCGATCAAGGCGGTGGGCAACTACGGCGAGATCTTCGAGCGCCACGTCGGCGAGAAGACCGCCATCGGCCTGGAGCGCGGCACCAACGCGCTGTGGACCCAGGGCGGGCTGATGTACGGCATGCCGGTGCGCTGACGCCTGTTTGGCCGCCGCCCTCCAGCCCACGCGCCGGCACCACGCCGGCGCAACGGCGCCTCGATCCCGTCCCGCCGCGTGAGCCCCCGACCCGTCCCCCGCCGCAAGACCGTCTGGTCGCTGCGCAGCCGCAGCCTGCGCGGCTGGCTGTATCAGGCCCTGGTGCTGGCGCTGGTGGCCGCGGCGCTGGCCTTCCTGGCCCGCAACACGCAGCTCAACATGAGCGAGCGCGGCATCCCCAGCGGTTTCGGCTTTCTGCAGCAGGCGGCCGGCTTCGACATCAGCGAATCGGCGATCGCCTACGACCCGAGCCAGAGCTACGGCCGCGCCCTGTGGGTGGGCGTGCTCAACACCTTGCGCGTGTCCCTCATCGGCATCGTGCTGACGACCCTGGTCGGGGTGCTGATGGGGGTCGGGCGCTTTTCGTCCAACGCGCTCGTGCGCGGTCTGTGCTACGGCTATGTGGAGCTGTTCCGCAACGTGCCCATCCTGCTGCAGCTGCTGATGTGGTATCTGTTCTTCGTCGAGGTGCTGCCGCCGCCGCAGGAGGCCTGGAGCATCCGCGGCCTGCTCTTCCTCAGCAAGGGCGGCTTCGCCTTCCCGGAGCCGGTGTGGGAGGTCGGCCACGCCTGGATGGCGGCCGGTGCCGCGCTCGGGCTGGTGATCGGCCTGGTGTATCGGCGCTGGGCGCAACTCGCCTTCGAGCGCAGCGGGCGCGACCGCAACCGCTGGGCGCTGCCGCTGGCGGCGCTGCTGCTGCTGGCCGCCGCGGGGTGGTTCGCCGGCGGCGCCCCCAGCCAGTGGGAGCGGCCCGAGCAGCTGGCCTTCATGGTCGACGGCGGTGCCAGCGTGACGCCAGAGTTCATGTCGGTGCTGGTCGGACTGGTGCTGTACACCGGCGCCTTCGTCGCCGAGGTGGTGCGCTCGGGCATCCAGTCGGTCGGCCAGGGGCAGGTCGAGGCCGCGAGCGCGCTCGGACTGAATCCGCGCCAGCGCATGCGGCTGGTGGTGCTGCCGCAGGCGCTGCGCGTCATCATCCCGCCGCTCACCAACCAGTACCTGAACCTGACCAAGAACTCCTCGCTCGCGGTCGCCATCGGCTACCCGGACGTGGTCTCGATCGCCAACACCACGCTCAACCAGAGCGGGCGCGCGGTGGAGTGCATCGCCATCATCATGCTGGTCTACCTGTGCACCTCGCTGGGCACCTCGGCGCTCATGAACGCCTACAACCGGCGCGCGGCGATCAAGGAGCGCTGAGGTGGGGCACGGCTATCAACCCCTGGCGCCACGCCCGGCACCGCGCTCCACCCAAGGGCCCTGGCGCTGGCTGCAGCGCAACCTGTTCGCCGACTGGAGAAGCGCCCTCGCCAGCGTCGCGCTGCTGGCGCTGGCGCTGTGGCTGCTGCCGCAGTTCCTGCAGTGGGGCCTGCTGAATGCCGTCTTCGGCACCGACCCCCAGGCCTGCCAGGCGGCACGCGGCCACGGTGCCTGCTGGGGCGTGGTGAGCGAGAAGTGGCGCGTCATCCTCTTCGGCCGCTATCCCTTCGAGCAGCAATGGCGGCCGCAGGCCGCCACAGCGCTGATGGTGGCGGCCCTGGTGGCGAGCTGCGTGCGCCGCTGCTGGCGCCCTTGGCTGGCCTGGCTGTGGGTGGGTGTGCTGGCGGTCTTCTTCACCCTCATGGGCGGCGGCGTGTTCGGTCTGGAGGCGGTGCGCACCGATTTGTGGGGTGGCCTGCCGCTGACCGTGATGCTGGCCACCCTGTCCATCTTCCTCGCCTTCCCGCTCGCGGTGCTGGTGGCGCTGGGCCGGCGCAGCGAGCTGCCCGCGATCCGCAGCCTGTGCGTGGCCTACATCGAGCTCGTGCGCGGCGTGCCCCTGATCAGCGTGCTGTTCATGGCCTCGTTCATGTTCCCGCTGTTCATGCCGCGCGGCATGACGGTCGACGTGCTGCTGCGCGTGCTCGCGGGCATCACCTTGTTCGCCGCCGCCTACATGGCGGAGATCGTGCGCGGCGGCCTGCAGGCCATCCCCAAGGGCCAGCTCGAGGCGGCGGCGACCCTGGGCCTGAGCTACTGGCAGACGCAGCGCAAGATCGTGCTGCCGCAGGCGCTGGCAATGGTGGTGCCGAGCATGATGAACACCTTCATCAGCGTGTTCAAGGACACTTCGCTGGTCACCATCGTCAGCCTCTACGAGCTCACCGGCGCCCTCGGTCTGGCGCTGAACTCGGACGTCGAATGGCGGCCGTTCAAGATCGAGGCCTATCTCTTCATCACCGCGATCTACTTCGGCTTCTGCTTCGCGATGTCGCGCTACAGCCTGTGGGTGGAAAAGCAACTGGCGAGCAGCCGCAACCGATGAGCGACGACACCATCATCCGCTTCGAGGGCGTGAACAAGTGGTACGGCAACGCCTTCCACGTCCTGCGCGACATCGACCTCGAGGTCGCCCGCGGTGAGCGCATCGTGATCTGCGGCCCGTCGGGCTCCGGCAAGTCGACCCTGATCCGCTGCATCAACGCCCTCGAGCCCTGCCAGGAGGGGCGGATCACGGTCGACGGCACGCTGCTGAGCGACGACGTGAAGGCCATCGAGCAGGTGCGCCGCCAGGTCGGCATGGTGTTCCAGCAGTTCAACCTCTTCCCCCACCTGACGGTGCTGGAGAACCTGACGCTGGCGCCGATGTGGGTGGGCCATGTGCCCAAGAAGGACGCCGAGGCGCGCGCCATGCAGCAGCTCGAGCGCGTGCGCATCGCCGAGCAGGCCGCCAAGTACCCGCTGCAGCTCTCCGGCGGCCAGCAGCAGCGGGTGGCGATCGCTCGCGCGCTGTGCCTGACGCCCAGGATCATGCTGTTCGACGAGCCGACCTCGGCGCTCGACCCGGAGATGATCAAGGAGGTGCTGGACGTGATGATCGAGCTCGCCGGCCAGGGCATGACCATGCTGTGCGTGACCCACGAGATGGGATTCGCGAAGGCGGTGGCCGACCGCGTGATCTTCATGGACCAGGGCCAGATCGTCGAACAGGCCGCTCCGGCCACCTTCTTCGACCGCCCGCAAAACGAACGCACGCGCGACTTCCTGGCCAAGATCATCGGGCACTGAGAGCCTGTGAAGATATGACTCATGCCCGCGCCGGGGTGGCCAAGGGCGCTGGCGTAGGCGCGACGCGCGGCCCGGGCTCGCCGCCCGGGCAAGCGGCGCAACACCCGCCAGCGTCCTTGGCCGCCCCGGCCCTGCGG
>CAUJJP010000042.1 GCA_963205525.1 Pseudomonadota bacterium
GACGTGCACTTGTGCACATCGGGTGACGCATTGCGTCACTTCGGGCCGACGCGATGTGGCGCCGGGTGACGCATCTGGTCGCCTGCGGGGCAGGCGCCGGGCCGCCCAAGGCTTCTCACCCCTCGGGCTCCCGTCCGGCCACGGATGCAATGATGCTATGATGAAACGATGCGCACCACGATCGATCTTCCTGAGCCCTTGCACCGGATCGCCCGCAGCCTGGCCCGGCATCAAGGCCGCAGCCTGAGCGACACGGTGGCCGACCTGATGCGCAAGGGCCTGGAAGCGGACGCCGCCGGGCCGCTCGCCGCAACCGGCCCGACACCCACCTTCGCGCCCCACCCGCTGACCGGGCTGCCGGTGGCACGCAGCCAGCGCGTGCTGACGCCCGAGGACGTGTCCGCCCTCGAGGACGAGGCATGAGCGCGCCGGGCCGCCCCAAGCGCTCATACCGCAGCCCTTCAAGGGCGGAGGTTGCCAAATGAGCGCGCCGGGCCGCCCCAAGCGCTCATACCGCAGCCCTTCAAGGGCGGAGGCGGCCAAGTGAGCGCGCCGTCGGTCCACCTGCTGGACGGCAACGTCCTGGTCGCGCTGACCGATGCGGCGCACGTGCATCACGACGCGGCCAGTGGCTGGTTTGCCGATTCGGCCGCACCATTTGCCACCTGCCCGATCACGCAGGGCACGCTGCTGCGCCTGCAGCTGCAGTTCGGCGCGGCGGCAGACATTCATGGCGCGCTGACGCTGCTCGCCGCCGTGACCGCGCACGAGCGACATCGCTTCTGGCCCGATGCGATCGGCTATGAGGCGATCGCAGTCACCGGACTGCGCGCGCACCGCCAGGTGACCGACGCCTACCTGGCGGCATTGGCCCGCCATCACGGCGGCCGGCTGGCCACCTTCGACCAGGGTCTGGCCGCGCTGCACGCCGACGTGGCACTGCTCGTGACCTGAGGGTCAGGTCAGCAAGGGCCCAGGTCTTGCCTTTTGCTCGCCGCCGGGGTCGCCGGTGGCTGCCCGAGCACGCCGGACAGGCGGTGGCGGTCTGGGCCGCCAGATCCCGGTGCCGGCGCAATCTGGCCCCTGCGGCCCCTCAGCCGCGCGCGCCGAGTTCCAGCCGCTGCCCGGTGTGCAGGGCGCGGATGCGCCGGCCGCCGGCGAGGGCGGCGATCTGGGGCAGGACGCGCGCGGCCTCGTCGGGCTTGATGTGGGTGATCCAGACTTCGGCCGCCGCGGGCAGGGCGGCCAGGGTGGACGCCAGGGTGGCCGGGCAGAGGTGGCGGCTGGCCTGGGCGAGCGGGGCTTCCTCGTCGCCGAAGGTGGTCTCGATGACGAGGGCGCGCAGGTCCAGCGCCGCGAGGTGCTCTGCGAGTACCGGATTCGGGCCGGTGTCGCCGGTGTAGACCCAGGCCGCGCCGTCGTCGGCCAGGACCGCGAAGCCGCAGGCCGGCACCGTGTGCAGCGCCGGCAGCACCTGCACGCGCCGGCCGCCGAGCACGAGCTGCTGGCCGATGGCGATGGGCTGCAGGGCCAGCACCGGCGCCTGGGCGCTGGGCAGGCGCGCGAAGTCGGGCCAGATGAGGCCGTTGAAGACGTGCTGGCGCAGCGCCTGCAGGGTCTCGGGCAGGGCCAGCACCTGCACCGGCGGGCGGCCGCGGCGCAGCCGGGTCACGCTGTCGGCGAGCAGGCCGATCGCGAGCACGTGGTCCAGGTGGGCGTGGCTGACGAGGATGTGGTCGACGGCGGCCATCTCGGCCAGCGTGAGGTCGCCGACCCCGGTGCCGGCGTCGACCAGCAGGTGTTCGTCGACCAGGAAAGAGGTGGTCCGGTGGCCCGCGGCGATGGCGCCGGAGCAGCCGAGGACACGGATGCGCATGCTTGAACGACTCCCGCGCCGATTGTCGGCGGCGACGGTGGCCTGCGTCCGCAGGCGCGCCTACGCACGCGAGCGTCGCGTGACGCGCATCACGTGCGTCACGTGCGTCGCGTGCCGTGGTGTCGGCGGTTCACAGGAAGAGACCGGGCCGTCGGGCCGGCCGGAAGGAAGGCGGACTGAGGGCGGGCTGGGCGCAGCCCGGCCCTGGGGCGCCCTCAGGGGTGGGCGAAGGCGTAGCCGCCGGGCCGGCGCGTGATGGAGGCCACCTGCACGCCGGGCTTGCCGACCGTGGTGACGACCTTGGTCAGCGCCACCTCGCGGCCGGCGGCGGCGCCGTTGAGCACCTTGATGGTGGCCGGCTGCATGGACGGCAGGGTACCGCCCAGGGAGCCGAAGTTGGAGTGCGGCGCGGCGCCGTGCTGGGGCGCGCGCAGCGCGGACGCCGCTGCGGCCGGGCGCATGATCATGGTCTTTTCGTACTCGCCGCCCTCGTCGGCCAGGTACTTGATCTTGTACTTGCCGATCTCGACCGTGTCGTTGTGCGCGAGCAGCTGCTTCTTGATCGCCTTGCCGTTGATGTAGGTGCCGTTGGTGCTGTTGAGGTCTTCGATGAAGACGTCGGCACCGACCATCTGCAGCACGGCGTGCTCGCCGCTGACGGCGAGGTTGTCGATCACGATGTCGTTGTAGGGGCGTCGACCGAGCGTGGTCTTGTCCTTCGTGATCTGGGATTCCTTGATCACCACCCCGTCGAGCGAAACCACCAGCTTGCCCATCGATATCCCCGTTGTTGTCCGCGCCGCCTCGCGGGCGACGCGGCCTCCTTCTTGTGGGCCGGGCCTCAGCGCCGGAACGGCCACCAGGAACGCGCTGCAGGCGGGTTGCCGCCGCCCACGCGCGCCAGGATCACCGAGATATTATCCTTTCCGCCTGCGTCGTTGGCGGCCTCGATCAGGGTGCGGCAGGCCTCGGTGAGCGATTCCTGCGCCAGCAGGATCTGCGCCATGGTGGCGTCGTCGAGCATGTCCGACAGCCCGTCCGAGCACAGCAGGAAGACGTCCGCAGGCTGCACGTCGTGCTGGTGGGTCTCCAGCAGCACCGTGTCCTCGACCCCGACCGCGCGCGTGACCAGGTTCTTGTTGGCCGAGAACGCCGCCTGCTCGGGCGTGATGAGGCCGGCGTCGATCTGCTCCTGCAGCAGCGAGTGGTCGCGCGAGATCTGCTGCAGCCGCCCGCCGCGCAGGCGGTAGGCGCGCGAGTCGCCGACGTGACCGATCAGGACGTGGTCGCCGCGGAACAGCGCCAGCACCAGGGTGGTGCCCATGCCGGCGTACTGCGGGTTGGAGTTGGCGGCGTTGAAGATGGCGCGGTTGGCGTTGTCGACGCAGATGTCCATCGCGCGGCGCACTTCCTGGTCGCTGGCCTGGTCGCTGGCTTCGCGCAGCCAGCGGCCGAGTTCGCTGCAGATGAAGGAGGTGGCCATCTGGCTCGCCACCTCGCCCGCGTTGTAGCCGCCCATGCCGTCGGCCAGCACGGCGAGCGTGGCGTCGGCGTCGATGGCGACGGCGTCCTCGTTGTTGCTGCGCGCGCGGCCGGCGTCGACGGCGGCCTGGAGCTCGATGGACAGGGGCACGATGGATCGATCGCGGGGCACGCGCTGCGGACGGTGTGGGCCGGGATTGTGCCTTGTAACGGCGCCGTCACAGGGGGCGCGCGCGGCGGGCGTGGCGACGCGCGCCTCAGCCGCGTGACATTGGTCCGTCGTCGCCCGCCAGCAGCCGCTGCAGGCGCTGCACGGTGGCGGCGGCGTCAGGCGGGCGCTGGCCTGGCTGTTTGGCCAGCAGAGTCTGCACCAGCGCTGCCAGCGCCGGCAGCGGGGCTTCCGGCGGCAGCAGGGCCAGCAGGTCGGGCGGTGGCGCCTCGGCCACCTGGCGCAGCAGGGCACCGAGGCCGGCGTCCTCGAACGGCAGCCGGCAGGCGAGCAGCTCGAACAGCAGCACGCCGAGCGCGTAGAGGTCGCTGGCCGGCGTGGGCGCCTGGCCGGCAAGCAGCTCGGGCGCCATGTAGGCCGGGCTGCCGAGCACGAGCCCGGTGCGGGTGCGCTCGGCGTCGGCGCTGCGCGCGAGGCCGAAATCGGTGATGACGACGCGGTCGCCGGCCCAGTCCAGCATCACGTTGGCGGGCTTGAGGTCGCGGTGCACGACGCCGGCCGCATGCGCGCAGGCCAGGGCCTCGGCCAGACGCCGGCCGATGCGGGCGACCACCGGCACCGGCAGCCGGCGTGCCGCTCGCGTGTAGCGCGTGAGGTCGGTGCCCGGCAGCAGCTCCATCAGCAGCCAGGGCAGGCCGGCGCTCTCGCCGCTGCCGTACACGCGCACGATGCCCGGGTGCTGCAGGCCGGCAGCGGCGCTCTCGCGCTGTGCGGCGGCGCCGAGCGAGCCACCGAGCGAGCCGCGGATCGAGGACCGCAGCGTCGGCCGGTCCCCCGGCGTCAGCAGCAGCTTGAGCGCCCGCCATTCCTGCGCGCGCTCGTCGTAGGCGGCGTGGACGACGCTTTGCGCACCGCGCCCGATCTCGCGCGCGACGATGCAGCCCGCGCAGCGCTGTCCTTCGCGCAGCGGGCTGCCGGTGCTCACGCGGGCGGGGTATCGGGGCCGGCGGCGCGCGTCATGCGGGCGGCCTGCCAGCGGCCCCAGACCAGCACCAGCAGGGCGCCGGCGATGCCGGCGGCGTACTTCACGGTGGCGGTCTGCGGCAGCTTGGGCATCCAGCTCCAGGTGTCGGGGTTGGCGACTGCGGGATCGCCGATCGCCATCGTGCCGGCGATCCAGCCCAGCAGCATGCCGCCGGCGGTGATGATGATGGGGAAGCGGTCCATCAGCTTGATGACGAGCTGGCTGCCCCAGACGATGATGGGAATGCTCACCAGCAGGCCGAAGATGACGAGCGGCATCTCGTGGCCGGCGTTGCCCGAGGCCTGCGCGGCGCCGGCGATGGCGATCACGTTGTCCACGCTCATCACCAGGTCGGCGACGATGACGGTCTTCACCGCCGCCCACAGGCGGTCGCTGGCCTGGATGTTGCCGTGGCCGTCGTCGTGCTCGGGCAGCAGCAGCTTGATGCCTATCCACACCAGCAGCGCGGCGCCGACGAGCTTGAGGAAGGGGATCGCCAGCAGGGTCAGCGCAAAGAAGATCAGCACCACGCGCAGCGCGATCGCGCCCGCGGTGCCCCACAGAATGCCCTGCGTGCGCTGCTTGGCCGGCAGCTTGCGGCAGGCCAGGGCGATCACGACCGCGTTGTCGCCGCCGAGCAGGATGTCGATCATGATGATCTGGCCCACCGCGATCCAGAAGGCGGGGGTCAAGAACTCTTGCATGGGGCGGTCCTGCGAGTGTCGGGGGGGAAATGGAAACGGCGCCGCAGTGTAGACCGCGGCGCCGGGTGTGCCGGCACGCTGCCGGAGCTGGCTGGACGCTCAGGGCTTCAGAGCAGGCCCTTGAGCAGGCGGCCCATCTCGGACGGGTTGCGCGTCACCTTAAAGCCGCACTCCTCCATGATGGCGAGCTTGGCGTCGGCGGTGTCGGCGCCGCCGGAGATCAGCGCCCCGGCGTGGCCCATGCGCTTGCCGGCGGGCGCGGTGACGCCAGCGATGAAGCCGACCACGGGCTTCTTCATGTTCGCCTTGCACCAGCGCGCGGCGTCGGCCTCGTCCGGGCCGCCGATCTCGCCGATCATGATCACGGCGTCGGTGTCCGGGTCGTCGTTGAACATGCGCATGACGTCGATGTGCTTGAGGCCGTTGATCGGGTCGCCGCCTATGCCCACCGCGCTGCTCTGGCCGATGCCGAGCTCGGTGAGCTGGGCCACCGCCTCGTAGGTCAGGGTGCCGGAGCGGCTGACCACACCGACCCGCCCCGGGCGGTGGATGTGGCCGGGCATGATGCCGATCTTGATCTCGTCGGGGGTGATGGTGCCCGGGCAGTTGGGGCCCAGCAGCAGCGTCTTCTTGCCGCCCGCGGCCTCCTTGGCGTGCATGCGGTTGCGCACCTCGAGCATGTCCTTGATGGGGATGCCTTCGGTGATGCAGATCGCGAGGTCGAGGTCGGCCTCCACCGCTTCCCAGATCGCCGCCGCGGCGCCGGCCGGCGGCACGTAGATGACGCTCACGGTGGCGCCGGTGGCGGCCTTGGCGTCCTTCACGCTGGCGTGGATGGGGATGCCCTCGAAGGTCTCGCCGGCCTTCTTGGGGTTCACGCCGGCGACGAAGCAGTTCTTGCCGTTGGCGTAGGCCACGCACATGCGGGTGTGGAACTGCCCGGTCTTGCCGGTGATGCCCTGGGTGATGACGCGGGTGTCCTTGTTGATCAGGATG
Organism: Pseudomonadota bacterium; assembly: GCA_963205525.1. The sequence goes on from CAUJJP010000042.1 coordinate 6,252, forward strand.
CTCATGTCTTGGCTCTCGGCGGGCGGGTTACTTGACGGCGGCGACGATCTTGGTCGCAGCCTCGGCCATGGTGTCGGCGGAGATGATGGGCAGGCCGGATTCGGCCAGCATCTTCTTGCCGATCTCCTCGTTCGTGCCCTTCATGCGCACCACCAGCGGCACGCCGAGGTTGACCGCGCGGCAGGCCGCGATCACGCCCTCGGCGATGGTGTCGCAGCGCATGATGCCGCCGAAGATGTTGACCAGGATGCCCTTGACCTTGTCGTTGCCGAGCATGATCTTGAACGCCTCGGTGACCTTCTCGGCGGTGGCGCCGCCGCCGACGTCGAGGAAGTTGGCCGGCTCGGCGCCGAACAGCTTGATCGTGTCCATGGTCGCCATCGCCAGGCCGGCGCCGTTGACCAGGCAGCCGATGTTGCCGTCCAGCGAGATGTAGCTGAGGTCGAAGCGGCTGGCCTCGACCTCGGCCGGGTCTTCCTCGTCGAGGTCGCGGTAGGCCACGATCTCGGGGTGGCGGAACAAGGCGTTGCTGTCGAAGTTGAACTTCGCGTCCAGCGCCTTGATGTGGCCGTCGCCCTCCAGGATCAGCGGGTTGATCTCGGCCAGGCTGGCGTCGGTGGCCATGTAGCAGGCGTAGAGCTTCTTGAAGACCTCCATCGCCTCGGCCTGCGAGGCCGGCGGGACGCCGATGCCGGCGGCGAGCTCGCGCGCCTGGGCGTCGGTCATGCCGGCCAGCGGGTCGATGAAGACCTTGAGGATCTTCTCGGGGGTCTTGTGCGCGACCTCCTCGATGTCCATCCCGCCCTCGGAGCTGGCCATCATGGCGACCTTCTGCGTCGCGCGGTCGGTGAGCGCGGCGACGTAGTACTCCTTCTTGATGTCGGCGCCTTCCTCGATCAGCAGCCGGCGCACCTTCTGGCCTTGCGGGCCGGTCTGGTGGGTGACGAGCTGCATGCCCAGGATCTGCTCGGCGAGCTGCTGCAGTTCGTCGAGCGAGCGTGCGAGCTTGACGCCGCCACCCTTGCCGCGACCGCCGGCGTGGATCTGCGCCTTCACGACCCAGAGCTTGCCGCCGAGCTTCTGCGCCGCCTCGTGCGCCTCGCGCACGGTGAAGGCCGGGTAGCCGCGCGGCACCGGCACGCCGTGCGCGCGCAGCAGTTCCTTGGCCTGGTACTCGTGGATTTTCATGGAGATGCCTCGTTCGTTCGGGAAGGGCGTTCGCGGTGTCGGGGCGGTCCGCCGCTTGCCACGCGCGGCTCAGACCGGGGCCGGCCGAACCGGCCAGCCGAGGTGCTGATGCGCGCACGGATCGGCGCCGGACCTGGGGCAGCCGGTGAATGTAGCATGCTGCACAGCAACAAAACCTTACAGGCGGCTGCTGCGGCAGGGTCTCGGGCCGGCGGGGCGTGCGAGCGTCGAGCGCGCAGAGCCGGCGCCGGCTGCGCCGTCTGCGCTGTCTGCGCCATCTGTCCTGGGCGACCAGCGCTCAGTCGAGGTCCAGCCCGCGCACGACGCGCCGTATCACTTCGCTGGAGAAGCCGCGCCCGGCAAGGTAGCGTGCCTGGCGCGCGCGCTCGGTGGCATCGGCGGCGACCTGCCCGTAGCGGCGCTGCCAAAGCGCCTGCGCGCGCTCGAACTCGGTGCCAGCCACCGCCGCCAGGGCGGCGGCGGCGGCTTCGGGCGCCACCCCGCGCGCGCGCAGCGACTGCTGCAGCTTGCGCGCGCCTGAGCGCGCGGCCTGCGCCGACACCAGCGCCTGGGCGGCGCGCTCCTCGCTGAGCAGGCCGAGCGCGGCCAGCTCGTCCAGGACCTGCGCGATCCACGCCGCCGCCGGGGTGCGGGAATCGGCTGGCGCTGCACCGGGGTCGGGGGCCTCGTCGGCGTGCGGCGCCTCGCGCGCTGCCCGGCCTGCCGCAGCGGCCGCACCAGTCGTGCCGGCCCTGCCCATGCCGCCAGCGGCGCGAGTCCCGAGCGGGCGCGCGAGCTTGCGTTCGAGCTCGCTGCGCGAGTGCTCGCGCAAGGCCAGGCAGCGCAGGGCACGCGCGCGCAGCGCCTTCAGCGCTTGTTGGGCCTCCTGTGACTCCGACACCGCCGCCTCCCGGGCCTGCCGCGCCTCCAGCGCCTCCAGCGCCAGGGACGCCGGGCGCGGCTTCGGGGGCGGCTTCGGGGGCGGCGCGGCGGCCGGCGTCACGCGCCGTCGCTGGCTGCAGAGCCGGGTCCGGCAGGCACGGCGGCCAGCAAAGGCACGCCCAGTGCCGCACGCACCTTGTTCTCGATCTCGCGCGCGAGGTCCGGGTTCTCCTTCAGGAACTCGCGCGCGTTGTCCTTGCCCTGGCCGATCTTCTCGCCCTGGTAGGCGTACCAGGCGCCGGACTTGTCGACCACGCGCGCGTTCACGCCGAGGTCGATGATCTCGCCTTCGCGGCTCGTGCCCTCGCCGTAGAGGATGTCGAACTCGGCGGTCTTGAAGGGCGGCGCGACCTTGTTCTTCACGACCTTGACCTTGGTCTCGCTGCCGATGACCTCGTCGCCCTTCTTGATGCTGCCGGTGCGCCGGATG
>CAUJJP010000043.1 GCA_963205525.1 Pseudomonadota bacterium
GGCGGTATCCAGCCGCACATCACGCACCACCCACGGTGCCTGCAGACCCAGCGCGCTGGTGAACAGCGCCTCCACTTCAACGCTCAATTCCATGCTCCTGGCAGCCGCCCGGTGGACATGTGGACAGGCTCAAATGCAGCCAGCCCACATGCCCACCGGGCTCGACGACGACCAGCGATTCTGACTGTTGGGTTCCACACGAAATGACGAGGGGCCGCAGAGTCTCAGTGCTGAGATGCAAGCCATCGTCGCGAAGACATCGGCTCAGAACGAGGCGGACCTGGCGCAACAGAAGCAACTTCGTCTGGACCTAGAGCGAGCTAAGCAAGTCACAGAGTGACCATCCCCCGGCAGAGCGCCGGGCTTGACCGACACGTAATTCGGATCGAACAGCCGCCCCTTGGCCAGCAGCGCCCAGACGATGTGCGCGTTCTTGTTGGCCAGCGCCACGACGGCTTTTTGCCAGCCCACGCGGGGCAACAGCTGCACCAGCCATTGCGAGATCTTGTCTGTGCGTTTGTGGGCCGTCATCACGGCCGACTTGGCGCCCTGGATCAGCAGCGTGCGCAGGTAGTCGTCCCCGCGTTTGGTGATGCGACCCAGCACCGTCTTGCCGCCGCTGGAGTTCTGCCGGGGCACCAGGCCCAGCCAGGAGCCGAACCGCGCGCCGTTCTTGAACTGCTTGAAGTCGCCCACTGTGGCGACCAGCGCCGAGGCGGTGAGGGGGCCGATGCCCGCGAGCTGCGCTGCGGCTTTGGCTTGCTCGTCGGTGCGCACATGCGCGGCGATGCGCTCGTCGCAACGGGCGATGTGGCACTCCAGCTCGACCCAGTGCAGCCGTGCCTCCTGCAATGCCAGCCGAGCGATCCCGGGCAACTCGTTGCCGGCGTCTTCCAGCACGTCGGCCAAGCCCGCGCGCAGGGCGTGTGGGCTTTGCGCGAAGACGAGGCCGAACGAGCTGGCGGCCCATCAGTAGCCCACTTCTTTCTGATGGCGCACTGCGAGGATGACGATGGCTTCCGGGTCAAGGCGGTAGCGGGCCACATAGCCGCTGTCGCCGAAGTCGATGATCCACTCCCGAAACTCGTCGGGCATGTCCTCGATGGGGCGACCGATGCCAGGCTGAAGTTCCAGCACCTTCACGCCCTGGCGAATGGCCTTCACTGCCCTCTTGGCGGCATCAAGCTTCTTGGGTGACAAGAAGCGATAGAGGCGCTGCACATTGAGCAGCGCCGGTGGCGACCATATCAGACGTGGCATGCAGGCGGTTCGATGTCGTTGCCCTGTTCGAGCTGGGCAAGCCAGGCATCGGCCTCATCGGCGGTCACATGCTTTCCGGTGGCCCGGTACTCTTCCCAGGCCTTGAGCGTGTCCTGACGAAATGCCTCGCGCTTTTCCTCGCGATCGACGTACTGGGTGATCGCCTCGCGCATCAGCCAATGCGACGTGCGATGTCGCGCCTCAGCCAGGCGCTTCACGCGGGCCTTGGTTTCCTCGTCGATCTTGATCGCCACGGGGCGAACGGCAGCAGCGGTCATGGCGGGCTCCGGTGGAGTATCTCAAGGTATTACCTTAGCATACTTGCGCCTGATGAGCGTCACGCTGCTCAAGTCTGCGTCAGGCCGGCGTCGAACCCGGCGACTTCCGCTCTGCGCGATGACTGCTTGGTCCCTGCGCCCTTTGCAACAGCCTGGCGGCAGGATGGTCGCCTGCGGTCTGCGACCAAGCACCCATGGCCACCGGCGCGGCGGGGGCGGAAATGTGGCCGGGGGTAGCATCTGCTGCCAGATGAACACCCCGATCGATGCCGCGCCGCAGGCGCCGCACTCTCCCTGGCGCCTGTGCGTAGCGCCCATGATGGAGTGGACGGACCGCCATTGCCGCCATTTCCATCGCCTGCTGTCGCGCCATGCGCGGCTGTACACGGTGATGATCACCAGCGGCGCGCTGCGTCATGGCGACGTGGCCAAGCACCTGGATTTCGACCGCCCGTCTGAGCAGCCGGTGGCGCTGCAGCTCGGCGGCAGCGAGCCCGAGGAGCTTGCGCACGCGGCGCGGCTGGGCGAGCGCTGGGGCTACGACGAGATCAACCTGAACTGTGGCTGCCCCAGCCCGCGCGTGCAGCGCGGTGCCTTCGGCGCCTGCCTGATGAACGAGCCGCGCACGGTGGCCGATTGCGTGCGTGCGATGCGCGACGCGGTCGCGATCCCGGTCACCGTCAAGCACCGCATCGGCGTCGACCGGCAGGAGAGCTACGACTTCGTGCGCGACTTCGTCGGCACCGTGGCGGAGGCCGGCTGCGAGGTCTTCGTCGTCCACGCGCGCAACGCCTGGCTGCAAGGCCTGAGCCCGAAGGAGAACCGCGAGATCCCGCCGCTGCGCCACGAGCTGGTGCACCGGCTCAAGCGCGACTTCCCGGCGCTGACGATCGCCGTCAACGGCGGCTTGGCGGGGCTGGAGGCGATCGCGGCCCAGCTCGAGCACGTGGACGGCGCCATGATTGGCCGCGACGCCTACCACCACCCCTATGGCCTGGCGGGCTGGGACGCGCGCTTCTTCGGCGACCCGCATCCGGCGCCGCAGCGCGCCGAGGTGGAGGCGGCGATGGTGCGCTACATGGAGGATCAGCGGCGCGCGGGAGTGGCATGGCCGCAGGTGGCACGCCACATGCTGGGGCTGTGGAACGGCGAGCCGGGCGCGCGCCGCTGGCGCCAGGTATGGTCCGACCATCGGCTGCGCGACGAGTCCCCGGCCGTCGTGGCCCGGCTGGCGGCGCAGGCGCGCAGCGCCGCGCGGCCGCTGGCGCAGGAGGCAAGTCCATGAAAGTCCAGGGCGAACATCGGCGAACCCTCTGGCCCGATCCCTCGGGCCAGGCGGTCCACGTCATCGACCAGCGCGCGCTGCCGCACCGCTTCGAGCTCGCCAGCCTGACGACGCTGGAGGCCACCGCGACCGCCATCGCCCAGATGTGGGTGCGCGGTGCGCCGCTGATCGGCGTGGCCGCCGCCTACGGGCTGGCGCTGCAGATGCGGCGCGACGCCAGCGACGCCGCGCTGCAGGCCGGCGCGCAACGCCTGCTCGCGACCCGGCCGACAGCGGTCAACCTGGCCTGGGCGCTGCAGCGCATGTGCCAGGCGCTGGCCGAGCTGCCACTGGATGAGCGTGCCGAACGCGCCTGGGCGCTGGCCGGCGAGCTGGCCGAGGAGGACGTGGCGGTCAACCAGGCCATAGGTCGCCAGGGCCTGCCGCTGCTGCAGGAGGTGGCGGCGCGCCGCGGCGGCCGGGTCGACGTGCTGACGCACTGCAACGCCGGCTGGCTGGCCACCGTGGACTGGGGCACCGCGCTCAGCCCGGTCTACCAGGCGCAGGCGGTGGGCATCGAGGTCCACGTCTGGGTCGACGAGACGCGGCCACGCAACCAGGGCGCCAGCCTCACGGCTTGGGAGCTTGCCCAGCAGGGCGTGGCGCACACCGTGATCGCCGACAACGCCGGTGGCCATCTGATGCAGCAGGGGGCGGTGGACCTGGTGATCGTCGGCTGCGATCGCGTGAGCGCGCGCGGCGACGTCTGCAACAAGATCGGCACCTACCTGAAGGCGCTGGCGGCGCGCGACAACGGCATTCCCTTTTACGCCGCGATGCCGCTGTCCACCCTGGACCTGAGGGCGGACGACGGCCTGGTCGAGATCCCGATCGAGGAGCGCGACGGGCGCGAGATCAGCCACCTCAGCGGCCTGGACGCCGAGGGTCGGCTGGTGGAGGTACAGATCGTCCCGCCCGGCACCGCGACCGCCAATCCGGCTTTCGACGTCACCCCGGCGCGCCTGGTCAGCGGCCTGATCACGGAGCGCGGCGTGGTCTCGGCGGTGGAGCGCGCGCTGCGCGCGGCTGCGGGCTGATGGCGCTGCCCGCCAATGATGAAGGCCAGGCACGCGCCGCGGTGGTGGCGGCGGTGCGCCGGCTCGACGCCGCCGGCCTGAACCGCGGCAGCAGCGGCAACGCCAGCCGGCGCTGGCACGACGGCCGCCAGCCCGGCATGCTCATCACCCCCACCGGCATGGGCGCCGAGGTCGAGGTCGAGGACCTGGTCTTCGTCACCGACGACGGCCGCGCCAGCGGGCGCTGGCAGCCCTCGTCCGAGTGGCCGCTGCACCGCGCGGCCTACCGCGCGCGGCCGCAGCGCCAGGCGGTGCTGCACACCCATGCGGTGCACGCCACCGCGCTCGCCTGCCTGGGGCGCGCGCTGCCGGCCTTCCACTACATGGTGGCGGTGGCCGGCGGTGCCGACGTGCCGCTGGTGCCCTATGCCGCCTTCGGCAGCGATGCCCTGGCGGCCGGCGTGGCGGCGGCGCTCGCCGACCGGGAGGCTTGCTTGCTGGCCCAGCACGGCCTGGTCAGCGCCGGTGCCAGCATGGACGCCGCACTGCGCGTCATGTTCGAGGTCGAGCACCTGTGCCAGACCTATCTGCTGGCGCTGGCGGTGGCCGAGCCGCCGACGCTGGACGCCGCCGAGATGGCGCGCGTGGTGCAGCGATTCCGCAGCTACGGGCAGCGCGCGCAAGGCTGAGAGCCTGGGCCGAGGGCCCGCAAGCCGCGGCATCAGGCCTGGACCGGCGCGGTGGCCGGCGCCTGCTGCGCCAGCAGCTGGGGCGCTGACAGCTCGGCCAGGGAGGCGACGCCGGACAGCAGGAGCAGGCTGACGCAGACCGCGGCGACGGCGGCGACGACGGCTTGCAGGCGGCTGTGGGCGCTGTTCATGGAAGCGTTCATCTCGGTCTCCTTCGGGGGCACCGTGCGGTGCGTTGCGATGGGATGAACTGTCCGTCGACGACCCCTTTGCAGTCCTCAAGCAGACCTAAAAAGTTCTGAAAGCGACGCCGTGGGCGTAGATTTGCGCCACGGCGGCAGCGGGGGCTTGCAATGGGGCAGGGGGTTGCGGGGGCGCTGCGTTTCGACCACTTCGAGATCCGGCCGGCGCAGCGGCAGTTGCTGGTGGATGGCGCGCCGGCAGCGCTCGGCGCACGCGCTTTCGACCTGCTGGTCGCACTGGCCGAGCGGCGCGAGCGCGTGGTTTCCAAGGGCGAGCTGATGGAGCTGGTCTGGCCACGCGTGATCGTCGAGGAGGCCAACCTGCAGGTGCAGGTGTCGACCCTGCGCCGGCTGCTCGGCGCGCAGGCGATCGCCACCGTTCCGGGGCGTGGTTATCGCTTCACGGCTGCGGCGGCCGACGATGCCGGTTCAGCGGCGGTGTCCGGCGCGACCGCCGCCCCGGCGAGCGCAGCGGCCACCGCGTTGCCCATCACCACGGCCCCGGCCATTGCGGCCACCCCGCTGCCGCCGGCCGGGCGCGCGCTGTACGGCCGCGCCGCCGACCTGGCCGAGCTTGCGCAGGCCTTGCCGCGCGAGAGCCTGCTGACGGTGACCGGTGCCGGCGGCATGGGCAAGACCCGGCTCGCCCTGGCCGCCGCGCAGGCCGCACGCGACAGCGGCTTCTTCGCTGGCGGCGTGGCGTGGCTGGAGCTGGCGCCGCTGAGCGATGGCGCGTTGCTGGTTCCCAGCATCGCGCGTGCGCTGGCGCTGACCCTGGACGCCGGCGCTGCGGCCGAGCGCCAGATCCAGCTCGCCGAACGCCTGGCGGCGCGCTGCAGCGGCGGGCCCCTGCTGCTGGTGCTGGACAACTGCGAGCACCTGGTGGCCGCGGTGGCCATGCTCGCCCAGGCCCTGCTCGACACCGTGCCCGCGCTGCACCTGCTGGCCACGAGCCAGGAGCCCCTGCGCCTTGCCGGCGAGCGCCTGTGGCGGCTTGGGCCGCTGGCGATCGACGGTGGCGAAACCTCGACCAGCGCCGCCCTCGAGCTGTTTGCCGCCCGCGTGCGCCGCCTGCAGCCGGCCTTCGAGCTTGATGCAGGTGCCCACGCCGACGCCGCCGAGGTCTGCCGCCGCCTGGACGGCATACCGCTTGCCATCGAGCTTGCGGCTGCGCGTGTGCCGCTGCTGGGCGTGGCCGGCTTGCGCCAGCGGCTGGACCAGGCGGCGCACGACGCCAGCCACCCCGGCGCCCGATTGCGCGTGCTGGGCAGCGGCTGGCGCGACGCGCCAGCGCGCCAGCAGACGCTGCTGGCCGCGCTCGAATGGAGCCACGGCCTGCTCGGGAGCCGTGAACAGCGGCTGCTGCGCCGGCTCGGCGTGTTCGTCGGCGGCTTCGGTCTGGGCCTGCTGCGCGAGGTCGTGGGCGATCCCGGCGCTGCCGCGGAGGCCCCTGAAGGCGACGCCCACGAGTGGGCGCTGCTGGAAGCGCTGGGCACGCTGGTCGACAGATCGCTGGTCAGCGTCGACCCGGGCAGCGTGCCGCGCTACCGCCTGCTCGAAAGCACGCGTGCCTTCGCGCTCGAACGCCTGGAGGCGGCGGGCGAGGGCGCCGACATCCGCGCCCGTCACGCCGCGGCGCTCGGCGCCTGGCTGGTCGAGCTGGACCGCCGCCGCTGGATCGAGCGCGCCGACCTGCTCGAGGCGCAGCTGCTGCCCGAACTGGACAACCTGCGCGCCGCGCTCGCCTGGGCCGGTGCTGCGCCGCAGGAACCGGCACGAAGGAGGGCGCTGGTGGTGCTGACGGGCGCCAGCGCCTGGCTGTGGACGCGTGCGGGTTTTGACACCGAGGGCCTGCACTGGTGCCGGCTGGCGCTGGACCGCGTCGACCCCGGCACCGCGCCCGCCGACGAAGCAAGGCTGCTGCAGGGCTGGGCCACGCTGGCGCACCTGCGGCAGGCACAGGACGAGCTGGCCGCGCTGGCCCGCGCCGCCGCGCTGTGGCGGGCGGCCGGCGACCGCCTGCGCTGCTTCTGCGCGCTCGTCGCCGCGGCCAAGAAGCGCGTCTGGCGCTACGACCACGACGCGACCGCCGCCGCCCTGCGCGAGGCCGAGGCGGTGTTCGACCCCGGCTTCCCGCCGCCGGTGCAGGCGCCGTGGCTGATGGCGCACGCCTACATGCTGGAAGCCAGCGGGCGCGCGGCCGAAGGCCAGCCCTACGCCGAACGGCAGCTGGCGTTGATGCGCACCTGGGGCGACCCCCAGGAGCTGGACCACGCCCTGTGCGAGCTGGCCGAGAACCTGTTCGTGCAGGGCAAGGCGGCCGAGGTGGTGCAAGTGCGGCGCGAGGTGGCGGCGCGCCGCGCTGCCCGCCCCGATGGCGGGCAGAACCTGGCCAACCTCGCTGCCGCGCTCATCCACCTCGGGCACACCGAGGAGGCGCTTGCGCTGGCGCGCCAGGCGCTGCCGCTGGAGCGCGCCAGCGGGCGCGCCGGCAACATGCTCGACCACTGGGCGCTGCTGGCCTGCCAACGCGGACGCCTGGAGGCGGCAGCGCGCGCCCTGGGCGCCGCCGACGTGCTGTTCGATGCGAGCGGCTTCGCGCGCGAGCAGGGCGAGCAGCGTTCGCACGACGCCGCACGCGACTGGCTCGGCCGCGAGCTGGCGCCGGACCGGCTCGATCGGCTGCGCGAGGAGGGCCGCACGCTGGGCACCGAGGCGGCAATCGAGGGCGTGCTCGGAGATTGATGCAGGCCCCGTGCCCGGCTCACGGCGGTCGCCGCAGCGGCCACACCGCCAGGCACAGCCCCGACAAAGCGAGTCCGAAGGCCAGCAGATGTGGCCCGCCGAACGCCTCGCCCGGGCCCAGGACGGCGACCAGCGCGGCGCTGACGGGCAGCAAGACGGTGAAGATGCCGGCGCGCGCGGCGGGCACGCGCTGCAGGCCCTTCATCCACAGCCAGACCGTGAACACGCTCGCCACCAGGGCGTAGAACAGGAGCAGCGCCCAGTCTGCGCCGCGCACGGCGGCGAAGTCGAAGCGCAGTGCCTGCCACACGCCGAGCGGGGTCGCCAGGGCCAGGCCCCAGAGGTTGATGAGGGCGCTGATGCGCCGCGGCGAGACGGCGCCGGTGAGCCGCTTGCCTATCACCACGTAGCTGGCCTCGCAGAACACCGCGCCGACCAGCAGGGCGTAACCCCACCAGGGCGCGCTTGCGGGACCGGTGCCGGCGGGCGCGTGTCGCGCCAGCGCCAGGGTGGCCACCCCGGCCACGGCGAGCGCGATCGCCAGCCGCATGCGGGTGTCGATGTGCTCGCGGTCGGAAGCCCAGGACAGCAGCGCCACCGCCGCCGGCAAGGTGGCCATGACGATGCCGGCCGCCAGCGCCGAGGTGGCGGCGACGCCGAACAGCATGCACACCGAGAAGCCGAAGTTGCCCAGGAAGCTCTCCCAGAACAGGAGCCGGCGATCGCGCGCCGACAGCCTGGCCTCGCCCGCGGAGCGGCGCAGCCAGTGCGGCATCGCCAGCGCGGCGATGCCGAAGCGCATCCAGGCGAGCAGGAAGACCGGGAAGGCACTGACGAGCAGCTTGGACAGCCCGACGTAGCTGCCCACCAGCGTCATCGACGCCGCCAGCGCGGCGTAGGCGGTCCAGGGTGTGGCCATCGGTGGCGGGCGGGCAGGGGTGCCGGCGGCTGGTTCAGAAGCGCTCGGCGTAGCGCTCCAGCTCCCAGGGCGTGACCTGGGCCGCGGCTTCGGCCGCTTCGCTGCGCTTCAGGCGCAGGAACTCCTGGCTCAGGGTGGGGCCCAGGGCCTCGATGAGCACGGCGTCGGCGGCAAGGGCATCGCAGGCCTGCTCCAGGTCGCGGGGCAGCGCCGGCAGATCGGCGGCCGAGCCGTTCAGGTCGTCGGTGATCGCCGGCGGCAGCGCCAGGCAGCGGTCTATGCCGTCCAGCCCGGCGGCGATCAGGCCTGCGCTGACGAGGTAGGGGTTGGCGCTGCTGTCCGGCAGCCGCCACTCGAAGCGGCCGGGCAGGGTGCGCACGAGTGTCGTGCGGTTGTTCGGGCCGTGGGCAACGCGGCACGGCACCCAGCTGTTGCCGGTGATGGAGTGGCGCGCGCCGAGCCGGCGGTAGGAGTTGACGGTGGGCGCGGCGAGCGCGGTCAGACCCTGCGCGTGCGCCAGCACACCGGCGATGAAGGCCGGCAGCAGGTCGGCGCGCGTGCGCCCGCCCTCCCACAGCGAGGCGTGGATGTGCATGCCGCTGCCGGGCTGGTCGGCAAAGGGCTTGGGCATCATCGAGAACACCAGGCCGTGCGGCTCGGCCAGCGCCTGCGCCGCGAGCTTGAACAGCATCAGCCGATCGGCGCTGGCGAGTGCGTCGTCGTGCCGGAAGTTGACTTCGTACTGGCCGTGGGCGTCCTCGTGGTCGATCTGCAGCAGGCTGAACCCGCAGGCCTGCAGCACCTCGGCCAGCGCCTGCAGAAACGGCGCCTGGCGGCGCAGCGCCCGCAGGTCGTAGCTCGGCTTGGCGAGCCGGTCGTGGTCATCGGCCGGGCGCCAGGGGTCGCGCTGAAGGAGGAAGAACTCGGGCTCGATGCCGGTCTGCAGCTGCCAGCCGCGCTCGGCCAGGCGCTGGCGCTGGCGCCGCAGCAGCTGGCGCGGGCAGGCGTCGAAGGGCTGGCCGTCGACCAGGCCGTCGCCGACCAGACGCGCCACCCCCGGCCACCAGGGCAGGGGCTGGGCGGTGCTGGCGTCGCCGCGCACCCAGAGCTCCGAGCGCGCGCCGCAGCGCGGCAGTCCGGTGCCGACCACCGAGGGGCCGGAGAAGCCGGCGCCGCTGCGCAACACCTCGCCCAGCGCCTGCAGCGGCAGCAGCTTGCCCCTGGCCACGCCCTCCAGGTCGGTGAACTGCAGCAGCAAGCTGTGCACGCCAGCGGCGCGCAGCTGCGCGGCCAGGGGGTCGGCCAGGGGGTCGGCCAGGGCCTTGCCCCGGGGATCGTCGGCAGCGGCGCTCACGTCGGATCCCGGGCCGGGCTGCGCTGCTTCAGGCCGGGTCGATGCGCAGCCAGGTGGTCTTCAGCTCGGTGTACTTGTCCAGCGCGTGCAGGCTCTTGTCGCGCCCGTTGCCGCTTTGCTTGTAGCCACCGAAGGGCACGGTGATGTCGTCCTCGTCGTACTGGTTGACGTGCACGGTGCCGGCGCGCAGCTGGCGTGCGACCCGGTGTGCGCGGTTGACGTTGTCGCTCCAGACGCTGGCCTGCAGGCCGTAGCTGCTGGCGTTGGCGAGCTGGATCGCCTGTGCCTCGGTCTCGAAGCGGATCACCGACAGCACGGGGCCGAAGATCTCCTCGCGCGCGATCGTCATGCCGTTGAGCACGCCGTCGAACAGGGTCGGCTCGACGTAGCAGCCACCGGTCTCGGTGCGCGCCTGGCGCCCGCCGGCGACCAGGCGGGCGCCTTCGCTGCGGCCGGTCTCGACGTAGCGCAGCACGGTCTGCAGCTGGGTGTCGTCGACCAGCGCGCCCATCACGGTGGCCGCGTCCAGCGGGTCGGCGGGCTGGTACTGCGGCAGCTCGGCCTCGACGATCTCGACGAAGCGGTCCGCCACGCTGGCGTGCACCAGCACGCGCGAGGGCGCGTTGCAGCTCTCGCCCTGGTTGAAGTAGATGCTGCCGGCCACCGTCCGGGCGGCACGCGCGAGGTCGGCGTAGTCGGGGAAGACGAGGAAGGCCGACTTGCCGCCGAGCTCGTTGTAGACGCGCTTGAGGTTGCTGCGCCCGGCGTACTCCAGCATGCGCCGGCCGGTGCGCGTGCTGCCGGTGAAGCCGATGGCGTCGACCTCCATGTGCAGCGCCAGCGCCTCGCCGGCCTCCTGGCCGTAGCCGGGGACGACGTTGAACACGCCCGGCGGGATGCCGGCCTCGACCGCCAGCTCGGCCAGGCGCAGCGCGGTATAGGGGCTTTTCTCGCTCGGCTTGAGGACCACCGAGTTGCCGCTCGCCAGCGCCGGCCCGAGCTTCCAGGCGGCCATGATCATGGGATAGTTCCAGGGCACGATGACCCCGATCACCCCCATCGGCTCGCGCGTGACCAGGGCCAGCGCGTTGGCCGCGGTGGGCGCGATCTCGTCGTAGACCTTGTCCACCGCCTCCGCGTACCAGGCGATGGTGCGCGCGGTGGCCGGCACGTCCACCGCCAGCGCGTGCTGGATGGGCTTGCCCATGTCCAGCGTCTCCAGCAGCGCGAGCTCCTCCTTGGCCGCCGAGATGCGGTCGGCGAAGCGCTGCAGGATCTTCTTGCGCGCGGCCGGCGACTTGCCGGCCCAGCGCCCGTCCTCGAAGGCCGCACGCGCGCTCCTGACGGCGGCGTCGATGTCGGCCGCCTGGCCGCGCGCCACCCCGCCCAGGCGCCGGCCGTCGATCGGCGAGTGCTTGTCGAACTGCTGGCCGTCGGCCGCCGCCACCCGCTGGCCGTCGATGAGCGACCGTCCGTCGGGTTGCAGCGCGGCGGCGCGTGCGGTCCAGTCGATGCGTTCGTTGGCACCCATGGGCAACTCCGTCAGAAGGTCACGACCACCGAGGTGCCGAGCAGGTGGTTGGTCTTGCGCCAGCCGCCGTCCTGGTCGAGGAAGGCGCGCCCGCTGGCGCCGTCCAGCCGGTACTCGACCTTGAAGGTGGTGTTCAGCCCCATCAGGTAGGACAGGCCGAGCGAGATCGCGTAGCGGTTGTTGCCCTTGCCCGAGGGGTCGGCGCCCCAGGTCTCGCTGAGGCTGTCGAACACCATCTCGGGGCCGAAGCCGTTGCGCCCGTCGGCGACCATGGCGCTGCAGTCCTCGTCGACGCAGCCCGGCGCGGAGCCGAAGATGCCGCCGCCGTTCTTGTCGTTCTTGATGTAGTCGGCGCGCACGATGCCCTTCAGGCGCGGCGTGAAGCCGTAGGCCGCCAGGCCAGAGACGCCGACCCACTTGGCGTCGCCGGCGGCCGCGCCGTCCTTCAGCCGGCCCCAGCCGAGCTGGCCTTGCAGCGTCCAGTCGCCGCGGATGTAGTAGCCGTCGACCTCGAACAGGTCGACCCGGCTGCCGAAGCTCTTGCCGTGCGCGCCGGCGAAGCCGAAGCCGTCGAACTCGCCCTTGGAGTAGTCGACCCGGTAGGCCAGCGCCGGCGCCTTGTTGTCGCGGTCGTAGCGGCTGGCGTTGAGGTTGCCGACGAACACCCGTGTCCACCACTTGCCGCGCGTGATGTCCAGCGCCGCACCGGTGTAGAAGCTCGGGATCGTGAAGTCGAACAGCAGGTTGTGCGTGATCAGCGGCTGCATGTCGCTCCACGTGTACTCGTAGCCCGACCAGTCTGGGATCTGACCCACCCACAGCCGGGTCTGGTTGTCGGTGAGCTCGACCGAGACGCTGGCCTCCTGGATGATGGAGCCCAGGTTGTAGCCCGAGGAGGCGTTCTTCTGCGGCGCCAGGGTCAGGCGCCAGCGCGTGCCGTCCTCGGTCTCCTTCTGGAAGTCCAGACGCACCTGGCCGAAGTAGGAGTTGTCGTAGCCGTAGCCGTCGTCGGGGTAGGAGAGGTCGCCGCCGGCACCCGAGAAACCGTTCAGGAAGGCGAAGCTGCCGCCGCGGCTGCGCGTCCAGATGTAGGTCGGGTCCATCATCCCGCCGATCACCAGGCCCTTGTAGCCCTGGTCGGTGAAGCTGTCCTGCAGCGACTCGGTCTTCACCGCGATGCGGTTGAACTCCTGCACCTGCTCGGGGGTCATGCCCCACTGGCCCTCTTTGGGCTTGTCGGCCGCCTTCAGCTGTGCCTCGAGCTGGGTCACGCGCTCGCGCAGCGCGCGCAGTTCCTTCAGGACCTCCTCGTTGCTGGTCTGCGCCAGCACCGGGAAGGCGCTCGCCAGCGCCAGCGCCAGCAGGGTGGGACGAAGAAGGGTGCTCATCGTTCGCTCTCCTCGAATGAAGCCCGTGTTCAGCCGCGCGTCGCGGCGGCCATTTCCAGTGCGCGCCTACGCTCGGCGCGCGCAATCAGCCAGCTCGCCAGCACGACGCCGACGGCCACCACGGCGACGATGATCGCCGCCACCGCGTTCACGCTCGGGTCCAGCCCCAGGCGTGCGCGCGAGAAGATCACCAGCGGCATGGTCGTCGCCCCCGGCCCGGAAAGGAAGGCGGAGATGACGACGTCGTCCAGCGAGATCGTGAAGGTCAGCAGCCAGGCCGAGGCCAGGGCCTGCGCGATCATCGGCAGCGTGACGAGCCAGAACACCTGCGGCGGGCGTGCGCCGAGGTCCATCGCCGCTTCCTCGAGCTGGGGGTTGAGGTCGCGCAACCGCGACTGCACCACCACCGTCGCGTAGGCCACGCCCAGCAGCAGGTGGCCGACCCAGATCGTGAGCATGCCGCGCTCGGGCCAGCCGGCGCCGAAGGCCGACTGGGTGGCGCGCTGCACGCTCACCAGCATCAGCAGCAGCGACAGGCCGACCACCACCTCGGGCATCACCAGCGGCGCGTTGACCATGCCGCTGAACACGGTGCGGCCGAAGAAGCGCTTGTACTTGACGAGCGAGAACGCCGCCAGGGTGCCCAGCACGACCGAGCCGCAGGCGGTGAAGAAGGCGATCTTCAGGCTCAGCCACAGACCGGCGATGATCTCCTCGTCGCGCATCAGGTGGCTGTACCACTTGAGGGTGAAGCCGCGCCAGGCGTTGGGCACCGGCGAGTCGTTGAACGAGAAGATCACCAGCGCCACGATGGGCAGGTACAGGAAGACGAAGCCGGCGGCGAGCCAGCCGCGCGCGAACCAGCGATTCATGTGCGCCGCGTTCACCGCCGCCCCTCCTGCCGGTCCTGTGCCTCGGCCTGGTATTTGTTGAACAGCGCCAGCGGCACGATGATGAGCAGGATCATCACCACCGCCACGCTGGAGGCCATCGGCCAGTCGTTGTTGGCGAAGAACTCGTCCCACATCACGCGACCGATCATCAGCGTCTCCGGTCCGCCCAGCAGCTCGGGGATCACGTACTCGCCGACGCAGGGGATGAAGACCAGCATCGCGCCGGCGATGATGCCGGCGCGCGACAGCGGCACCGTGACCTTCCAGAACGCGACCCAGGGATTGGCGCCGAGGTCGGCCGCCGCTTCCAGCAGCCGCAGGTCCAGCTTGGCCAGGTTGCCGTACAGCGGCAGGATCATGAAGGGCAGGTAGGTGTAGGCCATGCCCAGCACGAGCGAGAACGGGGTGTTCATCAGCTTGCCGGCGGCCGGGATCAGGCCCAGCGCCAGCAGCAGATGGTCGGCGCCCATGCCCACCAGCAGATCGTGGATCCAGCCGTTCTCGGACAGCAGGCCCTTCCAGGCGTACACGCGCAGCAGGAAGCTGGTCCAGAACGGCAGCATCACCAGCATCAGCAGCGCCGGCTGCAGCGCCGCCTGCGCGCGCGCCATGAAGTAGGCGAAGGGGTATCCGATCAGCAGGCACAGCAGCGTGGTGGCGGCGGCGTACTTGATGCTGGACAGGTAGGTGCTGACGTACAGCGGGTCGTCGAGGATGAACAGGTAGTTGGAGAACTTCAGCGTCAGCTGGAGCACGCCGTCGGTCCAGGTCAGCACGTCCTTGAAGGTGACGACCTCCATCTCCGAGACGCTGATCTTGAAGACGACCAGGAAGGGCAGCAGGAAGAACAGCAGCAGGAAGGCGTAGGGCACCCCGATCACCGGGATGCGGCTTGCGAAGAGGGCCTTCAGGCGGTCCATGGCGGGGCTCGACTCGCTACTGGGTGAGCACGATGTGCGCAGAGCGCGACCAGCGCGCCCAGACCTGGTCGCCCCAGGTCAGCTCGTCTTCGCGATGCCGCTGCACGTTGGCCTGGCTGACCTTGAGCAGCGCGCCGCTGGCCAGCTCCAGGTGGTAGACGGTGAAGCTGCCGAAGTAGGACATCTCCTTGATCGTGCCGCGCACGGCGTTGAACTCCTCGTCCGGCTGCTCGCGCGAGACCTCGATCTTCTCCGGCCGCAGCGCCACCGTGAGCGCCATGCCCAGGCTGCCCGAGATGCCGTGGCCCACGTAGTGGCGGCAGTCGGCGCTGTCGATGACGACGTGGTCGGGCTCGTCGACCGCGAGCGTGCCTTCCATCAGGTTCACGTTGCCGATGAAGTCGGCGACGAAGCGCGAGCTCGGGACCTCGTAGATCTCGGCCGGGGGGCCGACCTGCAGGAATCGCCCCTCGCTCATCACCGCCACCCGCGAGGCCATGGTCATCGCCTCCTCCTGGTCGTGGGTGACCATGACGCAGGTGACACCCACGCTCTCGATGATGTTGACGAGCTCGATCTGGGTCTGCTCGCGCAGCTTCTTGTCGAGCGCCCCCAGCGGCTCGTCCAGCAGCAGCAGCTGCGGCTGCTTGGCCAGGCTGCGCGCCAGGGCCACGCGCTGCTGCTGGCCGCCGGAGAGCTGGTGCGGCTTGCGCTTGGCAAAGCGCTCGAGCTGCACCAGCTTGAGCATGGATTCCACGCGTTCGCCGATGCGGTCCCTCGCCAGCCCTTCGCGCTTGAGGCCGAACGCGATGTTGTCCCACACCGAGAGGTGGGGAAACAGCGCGTAGCTCTGGAACATCATGTTGATCGGCCGCTCGTAGGGCGGCAGATCGGCGAGGTCGCGGCCGGCGAGCACGATGCGGCCGCTGGTCGGCGCCTCGAAGCCGGCCAGCATGCGCAGCAGCGTGCTCTTGCCGCAGCCCGAGGAGCCCAGGAGGGCGAAGATCTCGCCCTTGGCGATGTCCAGGCTGACGTTGTTGACGGCGCGGAAGCCGCCGAAGTCCTTGACGACGTCGCGGATCTGCAGGAAGCCGGTGTCGGGTGTGGTCGACATCGCGCCGCCCCTGGCCTCAGAGCCCGGTCTTGAACGAGGTGAAGCTGCGCGTCATGAGGCGGCGCAGGTCGTTGTTGATCGCGTCCGGCGCGATCATCTTGGCCATGTTCTCGGCCGAGACGAAGACGGTCGGGTTGTTCGCCACCTCGGGACGCACGAACTTCTTGGACGCCGGGGTCGGGTTGGCGTAGAAGACCTTGTTCGTCAGGCTGGCGTGCACTTCGGGGCGCAGGATGTAGTCGATGAACTTCTGCGCGTTGCCGGGGTGCGGCGCGTCGGCCGGGATCACCATCACGTCGAAGAACAGCAGGCCGCCGGTGGAAGGCAGCAAGGCCTCGATGTTCTGCCCGGACTTGCCGTCGATCGCGCGCTGGCGCGCGATGTTGATGTCGCCCGACCAGCCGATGGACACGCAGATCGATCCGCTGGCGAGGTCGTTGATGTAGCCCGAGGAGCTGAACAGCGTCACGTAGGGCCGCACCTTCTTCAGCATCTGGGTCGCGGCGGCGTAGTCGGACTGGTTCTTGCTGTAGGCCGACTTGCCGATGTAGTGCAGCGCCGCCGGCAGGATCTCGGTGGCGGAGTCGAGGAAGGACACGCCACAGCCCTTGAGCTTGCTGACGTATTCGGGGTTGAACACCAGGTCCCAGGCGTTGGCCGGCATCGGCGTGCTGCCCAGCGCCGCCTTCACCTTGTCGACGTTGATGCCCACGGTGGTGAAGCCCCACATCCAGTTCACCATGTACTGGTTGCCGGGGTCGAGCTTGGCGAGCTGCGACTGCACCGCCGGGTCCAGGTTCTTCAGGTTCGGGATCTTGTCCTTGTCCAGCTTGCGCAGCAGGCCACCGTCGATCTGCAGCTTGACCCAGTTCGACGAGGGCACCACGAGGTCGTAGCCGGTCTTGCCCGCCACCAGCTTGGCGTGCACGATCTCGTTGTTGTCGAAGTTGTCGTAGCGGACCTTGATGCCGGTTTCCTTCTCGAAATTGGCGATCGTGTCCTCGGCGATGTAGTCCGACCAGTTGTAGATGTTGAGGACCTTTTCCTCGTCCTGTGCGCGTGCGGGCGTGGTGGCCAGGGCCAGCGCGGCAGCAGCGGCGCCAAGGGCGAGAAGGGACTTGATCGGCATGGTCAGAACCTCCAGAGGGCAGGTGTGTGGTCCGGGTTGGGGCGGGAGTCTAAGCGAGCCAACCGCTGCGGCGCGCGTCTTCCAGGGTGAGGTCCAGGCAGCGCCGGACCAGGCTCATCATCTCGTCGATCTGCGCGCGCGTCATCACCAGCGGCGGGGCGACGATCATGCGGTCGCCGACCGCGCGCATGATCAGTCCTTCGCGGAAGCAGTGGCCGCGGCAGACCATGCCGAGCTCGATCTCGGGCGGGAAGGGGGTGCCACGCGCCTTGTCCTTCACCAGCAGCAGCGCGCCCATCATCCCGCAGTGGTCGACGTCGCCGACCAGCGGATGCTCGCGCAAGGCCTCGAAGTGCTGCGCCAGGTAGGGGCCGACGTCGTCGTGCACGCGCGCCACGAGATCGAGCTCCTGCAGCAGCCGGATGTTGGCCAAGGCCACCGCGCAGGCCACCGGGTGGCCGGAATAGGTGTAGCCGTGGTTGAACTCGCCGCCGCGCTCGATGAGCACGCGCGCCACGCGCTCGCCCACCATCACCCCGCCCAGCGGCAGGTAGCCGCTGGTCACGCCCTTGGCGAAGGTCATCAGGTCGGGCGTGCTGCCCATGGTCTCGCAGCCGAACCAGCGCCCGGTGCGGCCGAAGCCGGTGATGACCTCGTCGCTCACGAGCAGGATGCCGTAGCGGTCGCAGATGCGCTGGATCTCGGGCCAGTAGGTGGCGGGGGGCACGATCACGCCGCCGGCGCCCTGCACCGGCTCGCCGATGAAGGCCGCCACCTTGTCGGCGCCGACCTCGAGGATCTTGTCCTCCAGCCAGCGCGCGGCGACAAGGCCGAACTCGTCCTTGGACATCTCGCGCCCGAGTTCGTACCAGTAGGGCTGCTGGATGTGGACGATGCCGGGGATGGGCAGTCCGCCCTGGGCATGCATGCCGCTCATGCCGCCCAGCGACGCACCGGCCATGGTGCTGCCGTGGTAGGCGTTGTGGCGGCTGATGATGACCTGGCGTTGCGGCTGGCCCAGCAGATCCCAGTAGCGGCGCACCATGCGCACCACGGTGTCGTTGCCCTCGCTGCCGCTGCCGCCGAAGAAGACGTGCTGGAACTGCGGCGGCGTCACCTGCGCCAGCAGCTCGGCGAGCTCGATCGCCGGCGGCGTGCTGGTTTGGAAGAAGGCGTTGTAGAAGGGCAGCTCGCGCATCTGCTGCGTCGCCGCCTGCACCAGGGCCTCGCGGCCATAGCCGACGTTGACGCACCACAGCCCGGACATCGCGTCGAGGATGCGCTGGCCCTCGCTGTCCCAGAGATAGATGCCGTCGGCGCGCGTGATGACGCGGCTGCCCTTGCCGGCCAGGGCCTGGAAATCGGTGAAGGGATGCAGGAAGTGGGCGGCGTCCAGCGCCTGCCACTCGGCCGTGGTGCGTGCTTTGCTCATCAAGACTCCCTCAGACATGCAGCAGCAGGTGCTCGCGCTCCCAGGGCGAGATCACCTTCATGAACTCTTCCGACTCCGTCTCCTTGATCTCGGTGTAGACGGTGACGAACTCGCGCCCCAGCACGTCGGCGAGGTCGGTCTCGTCGCGCAGCAGGGTCAGCGCCTCGCCCAGGCTGCGCGGCAGCGCGAAGTCGCCGAGGTAGGCGTCGCCGCGGTACTCGGGGTTGGGCTCGATGCGGTTTTGCATCCCCAGCCAGCCGCAGGCCAGGGTGGCGGCGAGCGCGACATAGGGGTTCGCGTCGGCGCCGATGACGCGGTTCTCGATCCGTCGCGCCGCCGCACCCGCCACCGGGCTGCGAAAGCCCACCGTGCGGTTGTCGGTCGCCCACTGGATGTTGATCGGTGCCGCCGCACGCCGCGCGAGCCGGCGGTAGCTGTTGACGTAGGGCGCGAACAGCGCCATCGCCGCCGGCACGTACTTCTGCAGCCCGCCGATGTACCAGTAGAACTCGCGGCTCGGCGTGCCGTCCTCGTTGCTGAAGATGTTGCGCCCGCTGGCCTTGTCGACGATGCTCTGGTGCACGTGCATCGCGCTGCCGGGCTCGCCGGCGATGGGCTTGGCCATGAAGGTGGCGAACATGTCGTGGCGCAGCGCCGCCTCGCGCACCGTGCGCTTGAACAGGAACACCTCGTCGGCCAGGCCGAGCGGGTGGGCGTGGAAGAAGTTGATCTCCATCTGCCCGGCGCCGACCTCGTGGATCAGGGTGTCGACGTTGAGCTCCATCTGGTGGCAGTAGTCGTAGACGTCCTCGAACAGCGGGTCGAACTCGTTGACGGCGTCGATCGAATAGGCCTGGCGGCTGGTCTCGCTGCGCCCGCTGCGGCCGATCGGCGGCTTCAGCGGCACGTCGGGGTCGGTGTTGCGCGCGACCAGGTAGAACTCAAGCTCGGGTGCGACCACCGGCGACCAGCCGGCGGCGTCGAAGCGCTCGCAGATGCGGCGCAGCACCGAGCGCGGCGCAAACGGGATCAAACGGCCGTCGCGGTCGTAGCAGTCGTGGATGACCTGCGCCGTCGGGTCGGTGGCCCAGGGAACGATGCGCGCCGTGCTCGGGTCCGGGCGCAGGTGCATGTCGCGGTCGGTGGAGTCTATGACCTCGAAGTACGGCCCCTCGGGCGGGAAGACGCCGGTCACGCCCATCGCGACCACGCCCTCGGGCAGCCGCATGCCGCGGTCCTCGGTGAACTTCTCGCGCGGCAGGATCTTGCCGCGCGCCACACCGGTGAGGTCGGGCACCAGGCACTCGACCTCGGTCACGCGGTGGCTGTCCAGCCATTGTTCGAGCTGGTTGAAGGACTGGGGTTGGCGATCGGTCATGGGGCACCCGTGGGTCTGTCGTGTGGCGTGGCGTGGGGCGCATCGAGCGCCAGGGCGCTCGCCGCTGGCAATGGCCCGCGCACGCGGTCGCGGTAGGCGCGCACGGCGCGGCCGAAGGCGTCGAGCAGGCGCATGGACACCGGGTTGCCGGCGGCCTGCCACTCCGGGTGCCACTGCACGCACAGGTTGAAGCCCGGCGCCGCGGGCTGGGTGAAGGCTTCCACCAGGCCGTCCGGCGCATGCGCCTCGGCCCGCAGCCCGGGCGCCAGCCTGGCCACCGCCTGCCCGTGCAGCGAATTGACCTCGAAGGCCTGGGCGCCACAGATGCCGGCCAGCACGCCGCCGGCCACCGGCTGCAGCGCATGCGCGGGCGCATACTGCTGCGCCGCCGGCTGTTCGTCGTCGGCGCGGTGGTCGGCGTAGCCCGGCTCCTCGTGCACCGCCTGGTGCAGGCTGCCACCGAGGGCGACGTTGACTTCCTGCGCGCCGCGGCAGATCGCCAGCAGCGGGATGCCGCGCGCCAGCAGCTGCGGGATCAGCGCCAGCGTCCAGTCGTCGCGCTCCACATCCAGCGGCAGCGCGGGGTCGTGGACATCCTGCTCGAAGCGGCTGGGGTGGACGTTGGACGGCGAGCCGCTGAGCAGCACGCCGTCGGCGATCTGCAGCAGGGTCTGCAACTCGGCCGGCTCGGCGCGCGGCACCACCAGCGGCATCGCGCCGGCCAGCCTTACCGCCTCCACGTACTTGCGCCCGGCGATGTGGAAGGGGTGCTCGCCGAGCATGCGGTTGCAGGCGGGGACGAGAACCAGGGGCAGGGTGTTCATCGCGCGACCTCTGCTGGGCGTTCAGGCGATCAGGTCGCGCAGCCGGTACCAGGCCATGCCCAGCACCAGGGCCGGCGTGCGCAGGGCACGGCCGCCGGGGAAGGGGCGGTGCTTCAGGCGCGCAAAGACGTCGAAGCGGCTGGCGTCGCCCGCCATCGCCTCCGCCACCACGCGGCCGGCCAGCCCGGTCAGCGCCAGACCGTGGCCGGAGAAGCCCTGCAGGTAGTAGACCTGGGGTGCGCCGTCCAGGCGGCCGAAGTCAGGCGCCCGGTTCATGGAGATGTCGACGAAGCCGCCCCAGGCGTACTCCACCTTCACCCCGGCGAGCTGCGGGAAGGTGGCCACCATGCGCCGGCGCATGCTTTCCGGCAGGTCGGTCGGGGTGGTCGTGCTGTAGCTCACGCGGCCGCCGTAGAGCATGCGGTGGTCGTCGGTGGTGCGGAAGTAGTCGAGCACGAAGTCGGTGTCGCAGACCGCCGAGCGGCTGGGGATGAGGGCGTCGGCGCGCGCCTGGCCCAGCGGTTCGGAGCAGGCGATGTAGGTGCCGACCGGCATCACGCGCGCGCCCAGCTGCGGCGCCATGTCGGGCGCGATGTCGTGCAGGTAGACGTTGCCCGCCAGCAGCACCTGGCGCGCGCGCACCTCGCCCTGCGGCGTGCGCAGCGCCACCGCTGCGCCCGGCGTGGCAGGGCGCTGCAGCGCCGTGACCGGCGTCGACTCGTACAGGCGCACGCCAGCGGCGAGCGCCGCCGCGCCCAGGCCGCGCGTGTACTTCAGCGGGTGCAGGTGGCCGGACTGGGGGTCGTGGATGCCGCTGTGAAAGCGCGCGCTGGTGATCCAGTGCGCGATCTCGGCGGGCGCGATGCGCTGCAGCGCATAGCCGTAGACGGACTCGATGTGGTCGGCCCAATCGGCCAGGGCGCGGCCCTTGCGGGCGCTGGTGGCCAGGCCCAGGTAGCCGTCGCGCCAGTCGCAGTCGATGCCGTGGCGGGCGATGCGCCCGCGCATCAGGGCCAGGGCCTCTATCGTCATGTCCCACACGCGCCGGGCGTCGGCCGCGCCGAGCTGGGACTCCACCAGGTCCTGGTCGCAGGCCAGGCCGTGGATGGCCTGGCCGCCGTTGCGCCCGCTGCCGCCGAAGCCGATCTCGCGCGCTTCCAGCAGCACGACGTCGAAGCCACGCTCGCGCAGCTCCAGCGCCGCGCTCAGGCCCGCCAGCCCGCCACCGACGACGGCGACATCGCACGAGGTGGCTCCCGACAGCGGCGGATGGACCTCGCCGCGCCGCGCGGTGGCGGCGTAGTAGGAGTTGCGCGTCAGCTCGCGGTCGGTGTCCAGCCAGGTCATACGATAGGCAGCGTCCTTGTTCGGGCCCGTGCAGTGTGCTTCAGGCCAGGCGGCCGATCGCGCCACGGATGGTGGCGACGATGTGCTCGATCTGCGCCGGCTCGACGATGAGCGGCGGCGACAGGGCGATGGTGTCGCCGGTGGTGCGTATCAGCACCCCCTTGGCGTAGCAGTCCAGGAAGACCTCGAAAGCACGCTTGCCCGGCTCGCCCGGCCGCGGCGCCAGCTCCACCCCGCCTACCAGGCCGTGGTTGCGCACGTCGATCACGTGCGGGGCGTCGCGCAGCGCGTGCAGCTGCTGCGCCAGCAGGTCCTGCAGCTGCTGGGCGCGCGTGAGCAGGCCTTCCTCGGCATAGGTCTGCAGGGTCGCGAGGCCGGCGGCGCAGGCCAGCGGGTGGGCCGAGTAGGTGTAGCCGTGGAAGAACTCGATCAGGTGCTCGGGGCCGTTCATGAAGGCGTCGTGGATCGCGTCCTTCACGATCACCGCGCCCATGGGCACAGCGCCGTTGGTCAGGCCCTTGGCGGCGGTGATGATGTCCGGCGTGACGCCGAAGGTCTGCGCTGCGAAGGGCTGGCCGGTGCGGCCGAAGCCGGTGATGACCTCGTCGAAGATGAGCACGATGCCGTGCCGGTCGCAGATCTCGCGCAGCCGCTGCAGATAGCCCTGCGGCGGGATCAGCACCCCGGTGGAGCCGGCGATGGGCTCGACGATGACGGCGGCGATGGTGCTCGGGTCGTGCAGCGCGCACAGGCGCTCGAGGTCGTCGGCGAACTCCGCGCCGTGCGCCGGCTGGCCGACCGAGAAGGCGTTGCGCGCCGGATCGTGGGTGTGGCAGAGGTGGTCCACGCCGGCCAGCAGGGTGCCGAACATCTTGCGGTTGGAAACGATGCCGCCGACCGAAATGCCGCCGAAGTTCACCCCGTGGTAGCCGCGCTCGCGGCCGATCAGCCGGGTGCGCTGGCCCTCGCCGCGCACGCGCTGCCAGGCCAGCGCCATCTTCAGCGCCGTCTCCACCGACTCCGAACCGGAATTGGTGAAGAACACCTTGCCCATGCCCGCGGGCGCGATGCGCGCCACCGCGTCGGCCAGCTCGAAGGCCAGCGGGTGTGCCATCTGGAACGGCGGCGCGTAGTCCATCTGCGCCGCCTGGGCCTGGATGGCCTGCACGATCTTCGGCCGGTTGTGGCCGGCGTTCACGCACCACAGGCCCGCGCAGCCGTCCAGGATCTGCCGCCCCTGGTCGTCGCGGTAGTACATGCCCGCGGCCTGGGTCAGCAGACGCGGCGCCTTCTTGAACTGGCGGTTGGCGGTGAAGGGCATCCAGAAGGCGTCGAGCGACGTCGCCCCCGCAGCGGCCGTGCTGGCGGGATGGGGCAGGTCTGCCGGCTTGTTCATGGGTGCCTCCTGGACTGCTGGAAACGGTGCGAACGCTTGAAACGGGTTCCCGCGCCGGCGGCGTGGGATCGGCCTCAAGTCTATGCCGCCGACGGCGCAATGTGCTTGCGCGCCGCGGGTGGGTTCACCCTGGCTATTGCACAATCATTGCAACCAGTCATCGACAAATTGCATATCGTGCGAACATCAAACCAGCTCACGCAACTCGATGCGATCGACGTCGCCATTCTGCAGGCCCTGCAGGGCAATGGCCGGCTCTCCAACGTGGAGCTGGCGCAGCAGGTCCATCTCTCGCCCTCGGCCTGCCTGCGGCGCGTGAAGGCGCTCGAGGAAGCGGGCGTGATCGCGCGCTACGTGGCGCTGCTGAACGCGCGCGCCTTCGGCCGCCACGGCACCAGCTACACCATCATCAACCTGGAGAACACCCAGTCGCGCGGCCTGGAGGCCTTCGAGCAGGCGGTGCGCGACCAGCCCGAGATCCTGGACTGTTTCTATGTGGCGGGCACCAACGATTACCTGGTGCGCTTCATGTACCGCGACGCCGCCGACCTGGAGCGCTTCCACGCCGAGGTGCTGCCGCGCCTGCCCGGCGTGGTGCGGTCGAACTCGATGCTGGTGCTGCGCACCGTCAAGCAGACCACCGCGCTGCCGCTGGCCGACCTCCAGCCCTGAGCCAAGGCTACGTCTGCAGCGACACCGGACTGCGGCTCAAGCCGGCCGCCCGCCTGCGACGCGCCCGCACAGATAGGTCCAGACCGCGTGCGCGGCGGCCAGGCTGGTGAGCTCGGCGTGATCGTAGGGGGGAGCCACCTCCACGCAGTCCATGCCGACGAAGGGCAGGTCGGCGCTGTCCTCCAGCAGGGTCAGGAGCTGGCTGCTGCTCAGCCCGCCGGGCTCGGGGGTGCCGGTGCCGGGGGCGAAGGCGGGGTCCAGGCAGTCGATGTCCAGCGTCAGGTACAGCGGCGGCCAGCCGGCGGCGTGCAAGCGGGCGCGCAAGTCGTCCAGCAGCGGGCGCAGGGCCTCGCTGCCGTCGCGCCCGCGCAGCTCGCGCGCGGTCCAGACCCGGCCGCCGTGCGCGGCCACGAAGTCGCGCGCATCGGCCTGCGCTGCCGAGCGTATGCCCACCTGCACCAGGCAGGACGGCTCCACCAAGCCTTCGGCGACCGCCTCGCTGACCCAGGTGCCGTGGCCGCTGGGCTCGCCGAAGTGGTCGCTCCAGGTGTCGCAATGGGCGTCGAAGTGCAGCACCGCCAGCGGCCGGCCCAGCCACTGGCGGTAGGCGCGCAGCAGCGGCAGGGTGATCGAGTGGTCGCCGCCCAGCCAGGCCATGTGGTGGCGCCGGATCAGCGCCGCCACCGGCTCGCGCATTGCCTCGCGCATGCGCTCCAGCGAGGTGTTGGGCAAGGCCAGGTCGCCCGCGTCGCCCAGCTGTGCGAGCGGGCTGCAGCCGAACCAGGGATGGGTGGCGTCGCACAGGCTGTGGCTGGCCTCGCGGATCGCGCGCGGGCCCATGCGCGCGCCAGGCCGGTTGGTGGTCGACCCGTCCCAGGCCAGACCGGCCACCGCCAGCGGCTGGTCGGCGGCGGCGGCGACGCGCAGGAAACGGGAAGCGGAAAGGAAGGCGAATTCGCTCATCGGGGCGCGTGGGGTGACTTGCCGGACGCCCATTATTCAGAGTGCGAGGCAAGGACGGGTCGCCGTCCTGTCTCGACCCTGAGCGGGCGTTTCACCGCTGCAATGTATTTTTCATGATGCGGAATGAGCGAATGCTGCACTGCGACAGTGGATTTCGTTTTTACGGTCGCGATTCCATATCGTGGGATACAGAGGCTAAGCTGTTGATTTGTATGAAGCGTATCTTTTGTCTTATATAAGACACATGTCATCCGGCAAGCGGCACGACCTCGCTAAGCTTGAAGCACGAAATCCGGGCTTTCCCGCAACCTCCCAGGAGTCCTCTTCATGACCCAAGCCACCCGTCAGCAACAGATCGCCGCCCTCGAAAGGGACTGGGCCGAAAACCCGCGCTGGAAGGGCGTCAAGCGCGGCTACAGCGCGGCCGACGTGGTGCGCCTGCGCGGCTCGGTGCAGATCGAGCACACGCTGGCCAAGCGCGGTGCCGAGAAGCTGTGGGAAAAGGTCAACGGCGGCGCCAAGAAGGGCTATGTGAACGCCTTCGGCGCCATCACCGCCGGCCAGGCCATGCAGCAGGCCAAGGCCGGGCTGGAAGCGGTCTACCTCTCGGGCTGGCAGGTCGCCGCCGACGGCAACACCAGCGAGACCATGTACCCCGACCAGTCGCTGTACGCCTACGACTCGGTGCCGACCATGGTGCGGCGCATCAACAACACCTTCAAGCGCGCCGACGAGATCCAGTGGAGCCGCGGCATCGAGCCGGGCGGCAAGGACTACGTCGACTACTTCCTGCCCATCGTGGCGGATGCCGAGGCCGGCTTCGGCGGCGTGCTCAACGCCTTCGAGCTGATGAAGAACATGATCACCGCCGGCGCGGCGGGCGTGCACTTCGAGGACCAGCTGGCGGCGGTGAAGAAGTGCGGCCACATGGGCGGCAAGGTGCTGGTGCCCACGCAGGAAGCGGTGGAGAAGCTGATCGCGGCGCGCTTTGCCGCCGACGTCATGGGCGTGCCCACCATCGTGCTGGCGCGCACCGACGCCGAGGCCGCCAACCTGCTGACCAGCGACCACGACGCCAACGACAAGCCCTTCCTCACCGGCGAGCGCACGCAAGAGGGCTTCTACCGGGTGAAGAACGGCCTGGAGCAGGCGATCAGCCGCGGCGTGGCCTACGCCGCCTACGCCGAC
>CAUJJP010000044.1 GCA_963205525.1 Pseudomonadota bacterium
ATGCGCTTGCCGGGCACCGTGATCGCCTCCTTCTGGATGGCAACCACTGTAGAAACCCGACCGCAAAACGCACCCCGGCGGCGTGCGTCAACCGCTCACGATAGTTGTCGCTGAGCGCTCAAGATAATTGTCGGCCGCCACAGATACGCAGCGCGGGCTCGCCACAGCGTGGTGCGGCCTATGCCGAGCACGGCCATGATCTGCGCCTCCGGCACGCCGCAGTCCAGACACCAAAGCACGTGTGCTCGATTCACCTCTCTGGCGTGATGAACCCCTTGACCGCGAACCCGTTCGACGATCACACGATCGTCTTCGCTCAGATGCAATTCCGTCTGGCGCATGACTACACCTCCGGGCGTCGAGTGATGGCATCGGAAGTGTATCCATGTTCCGTTACTTACGTGTCAACGTACTAGGATCAAACCCGCCGACCCCGTCCACCGCGCGTGCCGCCGCGCGCGGAGGCCCGGATTCCTAGGCCGGGTCGCTGCGTGCGACCGCGTAAACCGCAGCCTGCACGCGCGAGTTCAGCCCCAGCTTGCGCAGGATGTGCTGGACGTGGATCTTCACGGTGGTCTCGGCGATCTCCAGCGCGCGCGCGATCTCCTTGTTGCTGGCGCCGCGCGCGATGTGGCCCAGGATCTCGCGTTCGCGCGGCGACAGGCTGTCGATCGGGTCGCTGGGCGCGGCCGGCGCGGTGCTGGCCACGACGGGCTCCATCGCCTGGAAGGCGCTGACCAGCTTGCTCGTCATCTCCGGGCTGACGGTGGACTGGCCGTGCAGGGTGCGCACGATGGCGTCGCTGAGCATGGCCTGGTCGGCGGTCTTCAGCAGGTAGCCGCGCGCGCCGCCGCGCAGGGCGGCGGCGAGGTCGGCCTCGTCCTCGCTCACGGTGAGCATCAGCACCTGTGCCTGCGGTGCGGCCTCGCGCAGACCGGGCAGGGCGTCGACCCCGTTCACGCCCGGCAGGTGGTTGTCCAGCAGGATCACGTCGGGCTGTTCGCTGCCGGCCAGGCGCTGCGCCTGCCCGGCGTCGCCCGCCTCGCCGCAGATCGTGAAGCGGCCGTCGGCCTGCAGCAGCGCGATCAGGCCGCGCCGGAACAAGGTGTGGTCGTCGACCACGAGCACGCGTATCGAGTCGCTCATCGCCGCCCCTGTGCGTCCGCGCGCGCCTGCGCTGCGCATCTCATGCCGCATCTCATGCCGCGAGCGCCGATTCGCGCGCCGCCAGGCTCAGCCCGACGCGAGTGCCCTGTCCGGGGGCGGACTCCACCGTCACCGCAGCGCCGATGCGCTCGGCGCGCTCGCGCATGATGCGCAGCCCGACCTGCATCTCGCCGGCGGAGGCGGCGGGGTCGAAGCCGATGCCGTCGTCGCGGACCTGGAACTGCCAGTGCGGCGCCTGCCTGACCTCGACCCAGACCTCGGACGCGCGCGCGTGCTTGCGCACGTTGGACAGCGCCTCCTGCACCACGTGCAGGACCTGGATCTGCACATCGGGTGCCAGCGGCAGGCCTTCGCCCTGCACCGCCAGGTGGGTCTTCAGCCCCGACTGGTGCTCGAACTTGCGCAGCGTGGTGCGCAGCGCGGGCAGGATGTCCTCCGCGTTGGCGCGGGTGCGGAAGTGCAGCAGCAGCTCGCGCACGTCGGCCGTGCTCTCGCCGACGCCGGTGTCGAGCTCGTCGAGCGCGCGCGCGGTGGCCGCGGCATCGCCGCGCCGCACGGCGCTGCGCAGCAGCCCGACCTGGATCTTCAGGAAGGCCAGCGACTGCGCGATCGAGTCGTGCAGCTCGCGCGCGAGCAGGGCGCGCTCCTGCGCCACCGCCGACTCGCGCTCCAGCGCCTGCGCGCGCAGGCCCTCCATCGCGCTCGCCAGGTGGCTGGCCAGCGCCTCCAGGTGCTGGCGCTCCTGCGGCGCCAGGCTCACCGGCTGGCGGAAGAACAGGTCGACCTCGCCCAGCATGTGCTGCTGCGCCACCAGCGGCACGCTGACCAGGGTCTGGAAGCCGGCGTCGCTGCAGGCCAGGCGCGGTCGCAGCTCGGCGTGGATGGGGATCACGCGCGTGTCCACGGCGTGCGGCGGCTGGCCGCACAGGCACTGGCCGGTGCGCACGCAATGCTCCTGCGCCGCCAGCGCCTGCGGCAGGCAGTCGCCGGCCAGCAGCACGTGGCGCTGGTTGGCGGCGTCGGACCAGCGCACGGCGGCGGCGTCGGCACCGGCGATGGCACGGATCTGGCGCGCAAAGCCCTGCGCCATCTCCTCCAGCGTGCCGGCGCGGGCGAGCGATTCGCTGATCGAGTACAGGCGCGCCAGCCGCTCGCGCTGCACCTCCAGGCTCGCGGTCTTCTCGCGCACCTTGTGCTCCAGGGTGCGGTAGAGCTCCTGCAGGGTCTGCGCCATGCGGTTGAAGCCGCGCCCGAGCTGTCCGAACTCGTCGTCGGTGTCGACCTCGACTCGGGCCGCGAGGTCGCCTTCCTCGATCCGCACCAGGCCGGCGTCCAGCACGCTCAGCGGCACCAGCACGAAGGCGTAGCCGGCGTACATCAGAACCAGCGCCGCGCCCACCGCGAGCGCCATCATCGCCATCTGCATCAGGCTCAGGATCGCGGTCCAGACCGCCAGCGAATGCTCGACCGCGCCGACGTAGCGGTCGACGTCGGCGACGAAGGCCTCGGCCTGGCGGTCTATGGCGGCCGGCGTCGGCGCCGGCAGCGCCAGCCACTGCGCGCGCAGGCTCGCCCAGTGGGCGTTCACGCGTTCGAACTGCTGCTGGGTGCGCTCGTCGCGCGGCACCGCCAGCGGCCGGCTGGCGTCACCGTCGCGCAGCAGGGCGAGGCTTGCATCGAAGACCGCGGCGCGCGCGTGCAGCGTGGCGGCGTGGCCGCTCGGCACCTCGGCGGCCATGCGCCAGACCTGCATGCGCAAGCGTCCGGCCTCGTTGACGGCGGCGGCGCCGCCCTCGAGCTGCCAGCTGATCCACATCGTCAGCCCGACCGACAGCACCGCCAGGGCGAGCAGGCTGGCGCCCAGGACGAGCAGCTTGGCGTGCAGGGTGCGCAGATGGAACACGGCGTGACTGTAGTTCGCCGCTCGCCCGGGATTCGCGGCCGGACTTGATGAATGTCAATTTGTGCCGATGGTGGCGCCCTGGCCGTCGTGCTCCAGCGCCAGGCCGCCGACCGCCGCCTCGTGCGCCAGCAGGGCGATCTTGCGCGGCATGCCGGCGCTGTAGCCGGTGAGGCTGCCGTCGGCGCCGATCCCGCGGTGGCAGGGCACGATGATGACGAGCGGATTGGCGCCGTTGGCGGCGCCGACGGCGCGCACCGCGCGCGGGCGGCCGATGCGCCGGGCGATCTCGCCGTAGCTGCAGGTGCGGCCGCTGCCCACGCCCAGCAAGGCGGCCCACACCGCCTGCTGGAAGGGCGTGCCCTGCAGGTCCAGCGGGACCGCGAAGGCGCTGCCCGGGTCGCGCCAGTAGCGCGCCAGCTCGGCCGCCACCTGGGCCAGCCAGGGGTGGCCGGGGTTCTCGGGCACGCCTGCGGGGGCCGGCAGGTCGAAGTCCAGCAGCGCCAGCCCGCGTGCGCTGGCGGCGGCGGTGAGCGGGCCCAGCGGGGTGCTCAGGGTGGTGCGGGCGAGCAGCCCGGTCGGTGTCTTCATGCAGCTTCCTCCAGCAGGGGCGTCTGCAGCGTCTGCCACAGCGCGATCACGGCGTAGCCGCGCCAGGGACGCCAGGCCTCGGCGAGCCGGGTCGCGGCCGCCGCGTCGCGACCGCCGAGCTGCGGCGCCAGCGCCGCCAGCACGCCGACATCGGTGGCGGGAAAGGCGTCCGGCCAGGCCAGTACGCGCAGCGCGATCATCTGCACCGTCCACTCGCCGATGCCGGGCAGGGCACGCAAGGCGTCCAGCGTGGGCTCCAGCGCGGCGCCCGGCTGCAGCTGCAGCCGGCCGGCGTCGACCTCGGTCGCCAGCGCCTGCAGCGCGCGCACGCGCTGGCGCACGATGCCCAGCGCGCCCAGGACCGCGGGGTCGGCGGCGGCCAGCGTGGCGGCGTCGGGAAACAGGCGGTCCAGGCCGGGGAAGGGGGTGGCCAGCGGCCGCCCCAGCGCCGCGACCAGGCGCTGCGCCAGGGTGCGCGCCGCCTTCACGCTCACCTGCTGGCCGAGGACGATGCGCACCGCGGTCTCGAAGCCGTCGAAGCAGCCCGGCAGGCGCAGCCCGGGTGGCGCCGGCGGCGCCAGCGTGGCCAGCGCCGGGGCGATGCGCCCGGGGTCGGCGTCGAGGTCGAAGGCGTGGCGCACGCGCTGCAGCAGTGCACCCAGGGCTGGCCCCAGGGTCGGCGAGGGCTGCAGCCAGAGCTCGTTGCGCTGCGGCAGCAGCTGGCAGCTCAGCCAGCCCGCCACCGGCCCTTGCGGCGAGGGCAGGGCCAGGCTGCGCCGCAGCGTCAGGCCCTGAACCTGCTCCACCCCGGGCAGGGCGCGGGCGCCATGGAAGGCCAGCAGCGCGGCGGCGTCGCAGGGTGGGCGCCAGGCCAGGCGCAGCGCGGGGTCGGCGCGCGCCGCGTCGCCCTCGCGCCGCAGCCGCGTGGGCGGCATCCGGTAGCGCGCCGCGAAGGCGGCGTTGAAGCGGCGCAGGCTGCCGAAGCCGCTCGCCAGTGCCACCTGTGCCACCGGCTGCGTGGTGTCGGTGAGCAGGCGCTTGGCCAGCAGCAGGCGCTGCGTGCTCTCGTAGTCCTGGGCGCCGACCCCGTGCTCGGCGCGGAAGATGCGCCGCAGGTGGCGGTCGCTCACCCCCAGGCGCGCCGCCAGCGTGGCCAGGGGCAGCGCCTCGCCGCGGTGCACCGCGTCCTCGATCGCGCGCGCCGCGGCCTGCGCCAGGCTGGAAGCGGAGTCCATCGCCGACAGCCCGGGGGCGATCTCCGGCCGGCACTTCAGGCAGGGCCGAAAGGCGGCCGCCTCGGCCTGCGCGGCGCTGGCAAAGAATCGGCAGTGCTCGCGCCGCGGCGTGCGCACCCGGCACACCGGGCGGCAGTAGATGCCGGTGGAGCTGACGCCGACGAACAAGCGCCCGTCGAAACGCGCGTCGCGCGAGCTCAGCGCGAGATAGGCGGCATCGGGGTCGGGCAGCATCGGCCCATGCTAGTGCTCTGGCGGATCGGAGCTCGCCGTTTCCGGACCTGTCCCTGGGCTCGGCAGGGCGGCCGCGAAGAAGCTCCGGCAGTGCTTCAGTCGCGCCCGGGATCGCCGACGACCCGGGCCTCGATGTCCACCACCTCCTCGCTTGCCGGGCGGCCGGAGGCCGGGCGCCAGGCGCGCTCGGTTCCACGGCGCCACTCGAAGCGCACCGGCGCGGGCTTGCGACCACGCAGCAGCGACCACAGCAGGGCGCCGGCTGCCAGCAGCAGGCCCAGCAGCACGGCGCCGATCATCAGCACGAAGCCGGCGACCGCGAACAGGACGCCCAGCAGGGCGCCGAGGAAGCCGGGTCCGGAGCGGGTGGAGCCAGGGGGCAGGTTCATGGGGGTGATGCAGGCGACCGGGGCGGCCGGGGTTCCCGCCGCACGGATCCCGATCATGCCCCAAGGCCGCAGACCGCGGCGGCGCCGCCCTCCAAGCCCGCGCGCCGCGACCGGTGTTCGTGCACGCCGGCCGGCGCCACGGCCGCGCTACATGGCCTTGAACAGGTGGACGTAGGCGCGGCTGACCGGCAGCTCGCCCTCATGGCCGCGCATGCGCAGGAACAGGCGGCTGGCCTCGTCGCGCCGGGTGCCGGCCAGGTGGCGCAGGTTGACCACCGTCGACCGGTGAACCTGGACGAAGTCCTCGGGGTCGAGCTGCGGCAGCAGCTCGACGATGGGGGTACGTATCAGGTGCTCGGCCTGCGCCGTGCGCACGCAGGTGTACTTGTCGTCGGCGTGGAAGAACAGCACGTCCTCGACCGCGATCTGGTGCGTCAGCTCGCCCACGCTGGCGCGTATCCAGCGCAGCCGCGGTGCGGCGGCCGCTGCCGGCAGCAGCGCCTGCAGGGCCAGTGCCAGGCGCTCGTCCACCGGCTGCGGCTGCGCCAGCACCCGCTGCAGGCGCTCAACGCAGCGCTGCAGGCGCTCGGTCTTCAGCGGCTTGAGCAGGTAGTCCAGCGCCTGCTGCTCGAAGGCCTGGACCGCGTATTCGTCGTAGGCGGTGACGAACACCACGCGCGTCTGGCCCTCTATGCCCTGCGCCACCTCCAGCCCGGTGAGGCCGGGCATCTGGATGTCCAGGAAGGCCACGTCCGGGCGCAGGGCGGCGATGCGCTCGGCCGCCTCGACGCCGTTGCGCGCCAGCGGCGCGATCTCGAGCGCCGGCCACAAGGCGGCGAGCTCGCGCTCCAGGTGGCGCGCCAGCGGCGGCTCGTCGTCGGCGATCAGGGCCAGGGTCATGGTTGCCGGGTCAAGGACGGTTCGTCGGCAGGGGAATCCGCAGTGTCGCACGCGTGCCGGGGTGGGCCTGACTCAGGCTCAGGCTGGCGGCGCTGCCCCAGCGTCCCTGCAGGCGCTGGCGGATGTTGGCCAGCGCCACCCCGTTGCCGCTGCTGCGCCGGGTGGCCGCTGCGCTGCCCAGGCCGTCGTCCGCCACCTCCAGCAGCAGGCTGTCGCCGTCGCGGCGCACGCTCAAGCTGAGTCGGCCGCCCTCGAGCTTGGGCTCCAGGCCGTGGTGGATCGCGTTCTCCACCAGCGGCTGCAGCAGCAGCGGCGGCAGCGCCAGCTCGTGCAGCGCGGGGTCGCTGGCGATCTGCACCTGCAGCCGGTCTTCCATGCGCTGCTTCATCAGGTCCAGGTAGGCGCCGGCCAGCGCCATCTCCTGGCCGACACTGCTGTCCTCGGTGCGCAGGCTGGCGACGCTGGCGCGCAGGTAGTCGGTGAAGGCCTCCAGCATCTGCTTGGCGCGCGCCGGTTCGATGTCGATCAGGGTCTGCACCCCGGCCAGGGTGTTGAACAGGAAGTGCGGCTCCATCTGCGCCTGCAGCAGCTTGAGCTGGGCCTCGACCGAGCGCCGTTCGGCCAGCACCTGTTTGGCGCGTGCATTGAAGATCTGGAAGAAGACGAAGCAGATCAGCAGCGACAGCAGCAGCGCGCCGATCAGGGCATTCGCCCCGGGCCGGCTGAGCCAGGACGGCCAGCCGCCCAGCACCAGCGCCAACCCCAGCGGCCAACCGATCAACACGCCGGTGATCGGTACCCCGGCGAAGAAGACGGCGCGCCCGGCGTCCGACCAGCCGCGGATGCGCGCGTGCCCGACGAGCGGGATGAGGAGCGAGAACATGGCGTGGATCAGGTAGCCGATCACCAGCGAGACCGCCAGATTGCGGCCGAACCAGGTCAGCCACAGCGCAGGCCGGGCCCAGGCGTTGCCGCCGTCGAGCGCGTTCAGCGCCAGTCCCAGCACCGTGAAGCAGGTGCCGACGACGGCGCAGAACACGGTCGTCAGCACCCATTGCAGCCACACCGGGCCATGGGGTTCGAGGTCGTTGCCGTACCAGGACTTCCAGGCCAGGGCAACGGTTTCGCGTGTGATCGCAGCCATGGCGGGCAGTGTAGGAAGCCCATCGCGGGCAGCCCGGCGGCGGGCGACGGATCGACGGCGCAGGCGACGGATGGCAAGCCGTGCCGGCTGATCACCCGGGCCGATCACGCCGGCATCTCGCGCCCGCGGGGCGCGCGGCCGCCTCCCTACAATCGCCCGTCCTTCGCTGCCCCCGCAACCGAGCATGAAGCCCAACCCGTCCGTCTTCAAGGCCTACGACATCCGCGGCGTCGTCGGCCGCACGATAGACGAGCGCTTTGCGCTGCACCTCGGCCGCGCCTTCGGCAGCCAGGCGCTGGCCGAGGGCGAGCGCGCGGTGGCGGTCGGGCGCGACGGGCGCCTGTCCGGCCCGCAGCTCGCGGCGGCGCTGATCCGCGGCCTGAAGTCCACCGGCCTGGACGTGGTGGACCTGGGCGCGGTGACGACGCCGATGGCCTACTACGTGGCCGCCACCCGCGGCGCGCACGGCTGCCGCAGCGCGATCCAGGTCACCGGCAGCCACAACCCCAAGGACTACAACGGCTTCAAGATGGTGCTTGCCGGGCGCGCCATCCACGGCGCGGAAATCCAGGCCCTGCGCCAGCGCATCGAGGCCGCCGACTACGTCCGCGGCCGCGGGCGCAGCGCGCGCATGGACATCGGCCCCGAGTACGCGGCACGCATCGTCGGCGACGCGCGGCTGGCGCGGCCGATGAAGATCGTCGTCGACTGCGGCAACGGCATCGCCGGCGCCTCGGCCCCGGCCATCCTGCGCGCCCTGGGCTGTCAGGTGCAGGCGCTGTACAGCGAGGTTGACGGCAACTTCCCCAACCACCACCCGGACCCGAGCAAGCCGGAGAACCTGACCGAGCTGATCGCCGCCGTGCAGGCCGGCGACGCCGAGCTCGGCCTGGCCTTCGACGGCGACGGCGACCGCCTGGGTGTCGTCACCCGCGATGGCCGGATCATCTACCCCGACCGCCAGCTCATGCTGCTGGCGCAGGACGTGCTGACGCGCAACCCCGGGGCGACCGTGATCTACGACGTCAAGTGCAGCCAGCGCCTGGCGCCCGCGATCCGCGCCGCCGGCGGCTTGCCGCTGATGTGGAAGACCGGCCACAGCCTGGTGAAGGCGAAGATGAAGGAGGTCGGGGCGCCGATCGCCGGCGAGATGAGCGGCCACGTCTTCTTCGGCGAGCGCTGGTACGGCTTCGACGACGCCACCTACACCGCGGCGCGCCTGCTGGAGATCCTGTCGCGCAGCAAGAACCCGAGCCGGGTGCTGAACGCGCTGCCGAGCAGCCACAGCACGCCCGAGCTGAATGTGCACTGCGCCGAGGGCGAGCACCACGCGGTGGTGGCCGAACTGCAGGCAAGGCTGGCCGACGGCCGGCTCGCCTTCGACGGCGCCCAGGTCGACACCATAGACGGCCTGCGCGCTGACTGGGCCGACGGCTTCGGCCTCATCCGCGCCTCCAACACGACGCCCGTGCTGGTGCTGCGCTTCGAGGGCCACAGCAAGACCGCGCTGCGCCGCATCGAGCGCGCCACCCTGGGCGCGCTGCGCAGCGTCAAGCCGGATGCCGAGGTCGCCGCCGCGGCGCACTGAGTGACGCAGCGGGCAGCGAGCAGCGATTCGCCTGGCGCCACGCTGGGCGACCCACCGGGCCTGCGATGGCGCTGCGCCTGTACTCGGCGCTGATCCACGCCGCGCGCGTGCTGGCCTGGCCGGTGCTGTGGTGGCTGGGGCGGCGCGTGCCGGCCTACCGCGAGCGCTGGGACGAGCGGCGCGGCCGGGCGCCGCTGCCGCCAGAGCTGCGCGGCGGGGTGCTGATCCACGCCGCGTCCATGGGTGAGTGGCAGGCCGCGCTGCCGCTGGTGCGCGCGCTGCGCCAGGCGCGGCCGGCGCTGCCGCTGCTGCTGACCTGCAGCTCGCCGACCGCCTCCGCGCGCATCGCCGCCGAGCTCGCGCGGTTCACTCAGCTCACGCAGAGCGCGCCCTCCGAGCCCTCCGCGCCCTGCGCGCAGGCTGCGGCCCTCGTGCACCACGTCTACCTGCCCTTCGACACCCCGGGCGCGGTGCGGCGCCTTCTCGACGCCGCCGACCCGCGTCTGCTGGTGGTGGTGGAGACCGAGCTGTGGCCGCAGCTGCTGACGCAGGCACAGGCGCGCGGCTGCGCGGTGGTGCTGGCCAGCGGGCGCTTGTCCGCCGCATCGGCGCGCCGCTACGCGCGCTTTCGCCGCACCACGCACACCATCCTGGCCGCCCTGGATGCGCTGCTGGTGCAGGACGAGGCGGCGCGCGACCGCTTCCTCGCGCTGGGTGCGGCGCCGGCCCGGCTGACGGTGAGCGGCAACCTGAAGTTCGACACCCCGCTGCCGGCAGACCATGACGAGCGCGTGGCGGCGCTGCGCGCCGTGCTCGGCGATCGGCCGCTGTGGCTGGCGGCGAGCACCCACGAGGGCGAGGAGGCCCTGCTGCTGCAGGCCGCGCAGCGCCTGCGCGAGGCCGCCCCCGGCCTGCTGCTGGTGCTGGTGCCGCGCCATCCGCAGCGCTTCGACGCGGTGGCGGCGCTGGTCGACGCCAGCGGCCTGCGCTGGCAGCGGCGCAGCGCGGCACAGCCGGTGGCGGCGGCGACCGAGCTGCTGCTGGTCGACGCGATGGGCGAGCTGACGGCCTGGATGGCCTTGGCGCCCACCGTCTTCATGGGCGGCACCCTGGTGGCGGTGGGCGGCCACAACCCGCTGGAGGCGATGCAGTTCGGCTGCGCGTTGCTCGCCGGGCCGCAGCGCTACAACTTCGCCGCCGCCTTTGCCGCGCTGCAGGCGGCGGATGCGGTCTGCCCGGTGGCCGACGCCGCGCAGATCGCCGCCCAGGTGGCCGAGTTCCACCACCAGCCGGCGCTGGCGCGCGCGGCCGGCGCGCGCGGCCGGACATTGTTCGAAGCGGCCGGCGGCGCCACCGGGCGCAGCCTGCAGGCCTTGCTCGCCTTGCTGGAGCGGCGCGGTGCGCGCGTGCTCAGCGCCGACGCTTGCACCTGGGCCGACCCGGCGCTGCTGCCGATACCCGAAGCCGCGTCTTTCGATCCTGCCACCGGCAGCCCGGTCGCATCCCTTGCCGCCGAAGCCGCCGTCCCGGGCAGCGGCCGCGGAACGGTGTGGTGGCAGCAGGCCGGCGCGCAGACCCTGCTGTTGCGCCACTACCGGCGCGGCGGCCTGCTGGGCCGCCTGGTCGCCGACCGCTACCTGCGCGGGCCGCGATCGCAATCGCGCGCGCTGGCCGAGTTCGCGCTCCTGCAGCGCATGCGCGGCTGGGGCCTTGCGGTGCCGCGCCCGGCGGCGGCGCGCTGGCAGGCGGCCGGGCCGCTGCACTACCGGGCCGACATCCTGCTGGAACGGATCGCGGGTGCGCAGGATCTCGCCATCACGCTGCAGCAACGACCTCTCGGTGGCGCCGAATGGCAGACGGTGGGGGCCGCGATCGCGGCCCTGCACGCGCACGGGGTGGACCACGCCGACTTGAACTGCCACAACCTGATGCACGACGCGCGCGACGCCAGCGGTCGGGGGCCGGTGTGGATCGTCGACTTCGACCGCGGTGCGGTGCGAGCCCCGGGCCCCTGGCAGGACGCCAACCTGCAGCGGCTGCGCCGCTCGCTGCGCAAGGAATCTCGCCGCATGGCCCGCTGGCACTGGGCGGAAGCGGACTGGGACGCGCTGTGCGCCGGCTATGCCGGCGCCACGACTACTTCGCCAGCAGGGCGTTGACGGCGTCGAGGTCGCCGCTGGCGAGCTGGCCCGATGCCTGGCGCAGCCGCAGGTGGCCGACCAGGACCTCGTAGCGCGCGCGCGCCAGGTCGCGCCGGGTCTGGAAGAGCTGGCTCTGCGCGTTCAGCACGTCCAGGTTGACGCGCACCCCCACCCGGTAGCCGAGCTGGGTGGCTTCCAGGGCGAGCTTGCTCGACGCCTCGGCGGCCTCCAGCGCCTTCACCTGCGCGCTGCCGGACTGGACGCCGAAATAGGCCACCCGCGTGCCCTGCGCGACGCCGCGGCGGGCCGCGGCGAGGTCGTTGCCCGCCTTCTCCTCCAGCGCCAGGGTTTCCTTGATCCGGTTGTCGGTGGCGCCGCCGGTGTACAGCGGCAGGTTGAACTGCAGGCCGAGCGAGGCGGTGGTGGTCGGCGTGCCGGGCGTGCCCTGCGGGTACTTGCCGGCGTACTTGGCGGCGCCGACGCTGGCCACCGCGTCCAGGGTGGGAGCTTCGGCGGCCTTGGCGCGCTCCACTTCCAGGCGCGCGATGTCCAGCCCCGCTTGCGCGCGCTGGATCGCCGGGTGGCGCGCGTCGGCGCTTGCGACCCAGGACTCGGGGTCGGCCGGCAGCACCGGCGGCAGGCTGGCCGGCAGCGCCAGCGGCTTCGGATCGACGTCGGTGCGGCCGACCAGCTGGTCCAGTGCGATGCGCTTGGCGCGCAAGTCGTTGTCGGCGGCGATCTCGCGCGCCACATCCAGGTCGTAGCGCGACTGCGCCTCGCGGGTGTCGGTGATGGTGGCGGTGCCGACCTCGAACGCGCGCTTGGCCGACGCCAGCTGCTCGGCGGTGGCGGTCTTGGAGCTGCGCACGGTGGCGAGCGCGTCCTGCGCCGCCAGGACGTCGAAATAGGCCTGCGCGACGCGCACGATCAGGTCCTGCTCGGCGCTGGCGAGCTCGCTGCGCGACAGGTTCAGCGCGCGCTCGGCCTGCCGGGTGGCGACGTCGTTTGCGCGGTTGAACAGGGCGTAGCGACCCTGCAGCGCGACGTTCGCGGACAGGGTGTCGCCGCCGGGGCCGCGCGCGGTGTCCACATAGCCGGCGCTGCCGGCTGCGGTGAGCGCCGCGCTCGGGCGCTTGAGCGCGTCGGCCTGCGCGGCCTTGAACTCGGCCGACCGCGCCTGCGCCTGCGCGGCCAGGAAGCTCGCGTCGTAGGCCCGTGCCGCCTCGTAGAGCTCGCGCAGGTTCTGCGCCTGGGCGGTGTGGCCGAGGGCGAGTGCGGCGGCGGCGGCGAGCAGGGTCAGCGGCTTGGAGCGCATGAGCGGTTTCCTTGGCGGTGCGGTGCGTGATTCACAAGGGCCGGCGGCGCGTGGCCCGGCTGCCGGCGGCGTTGTACAGGAAGCGCCCGCTCGCGTGGCGCCGAAATGCGACGACTTGCGCGCTGCGGGCGCCGACCGGGCCGGTGCAGGCGACGGGTGGCGGCGCCATCGGCGTCAGAAGACGAAGCGCGGGCCGGCGGCGAAGCCCTGCAGCGCCGGCGCGCTGGTGTCGAACAGGTCGACCGCCGACCAGGCGCTGTCGGAGGTCCGGGTGTGCAGCCGGGCGCACATGATGGGCTCCTCGCCGACGATGGCGAGCAGCCGGCCGCCGATCTTGAGCTGGTCTAGCAGGGCCTGCGGCACCTCCGGCACCGAGCCGGAGAGCAGGATGGCGTCGTAGGGGGCGTCGCCGCCGTGGCCGCGCGCGCCCTCGGCGACGCCGACCTCGCGCACCGCCACGTTGGCCAGACCGGCACGCTGCAGGTTGGCGCGGGCCAGCGCGGCCAGCTCGGGCACGCATTCCAGGGTCACCACGCGCTGCGCACGGTGGCCCAGCAGGGCGGCCATGAAGCCGCTGCCGGCGCCGACCTCCAGCACCCGCTCGTGGGGCTGCAGCTGCAGCTCCTGCAGCAGCCGCGCCTCCAGCCGCGGCTCCAGCATGCACTGGCCATGGCCCAGCGGCACCTGGGTGTCGCAGAAGGCCAGCGCGCGGTAGGCGGCGGGCACGAAGTCTTCGCGCCGCACCGCCGCCAGCAGCGACAGCACCGCCGGGTCCAGCACATCCCAGGGGCGGATCTGCTGCTCGATCATGTTGAAGCGTGCGAGTTCGATGTTCATCTCTATACCTATCTGGGTATAAACCTGGGCGAAACCGTGGATTCTATGAGAGCGTTGCCCTTGCGCCACGGCGGCGCATCCAGGCGGCCAGGTCGTCCAGCCAGCCGTAGACCACCGGCACCACCACCAGGGTCAGCAGCGAGGAGGTGATGACGCCGCCGATCACCGCCTGCCCCATGGGCGCGCGCTGCTCCGAGCCCTCGCTGGCCGCGAACGCCAGCGGCAGCATGCCGAAGACCATCGCCAGCGTCGTCATCAGGATCGGCCGCAGGCGCACCCGGGCCGCGTGCAGCAGGGCCTGGTCGCGCGCCATCGGTGGCGCGCGCGTCCCGTCGGGCTGCGGCAGGCCCTCGCGCGCGCGGATCGTGAAGTCCACCAGCAGGATCGCGTTCTTCGTCACCAGCCCCATCAGCATCACGATGCCGATGACGCTGAACATGTTCAGCGAGGAGCGGAAGGCCAGCAGCATGCCCACCACCCCGACCAGGGTCAGCGGCAGCGAGCTCATCAGCGCCAGCGGCTGCAGAAAGCTGCGGAACTGGCTCGCCAGGATCATGTAGATGAACACCACCGCGAGCGCCAGCGCGCCCACCGCATAGCCGAAGGACTCGGTCATGTTCTT
Organism: Pseudomonadota bacterium; assembly: GCA_963205525.1. Next base: position 14,064 of record CAUJJP010000044.1, read on the forward strand.
GGTGCTGCCGCCGAAGCTGTAGCGGTAGCCCGGCGGCAGCGCCACGCCGTCCAGCACGCGCCGGATCTCGGCCGAGACCTCGCCCGTGCTGCGCCCCAGGGTGTTGGCGTCGTAGTTGATCTCGCGGTTGAGGTCGCGCCGGTTGATCTGGTTCAGGCCGTGGCCGTCCTGCACCTGCACCAGCTGCGCCAGCGCCACCGTGCGCGGGCTGCCGTCGGTGCCGGGCGCCAGCAGCAGCGGCAGCTCGGCCAGGTCCTCGTTGCGCTGGCGCGCCGCAGGCGCAAGCTGCAGCCAGACGTCGTAGGACTCGCCGTCCGGCGCACGCCAGTTGCCCACCGCCTGACCCGCCAGCAGCGGGCGCAGCGCGGCGGCCACGGCCGAGGTGTTCAGCCCCAGGTCGGCCGCCGCGCGCCGGTTCGGGTGCAGCGCGGTCACCGGCTTGGCGGGCTCCAGCGAGCTCTGCAGGTCCACCAGCCCGTCGATGGCGGCGAGCTGCGGCCCGATCTGCCCCGCCAGCCGGGCCAGCTCGCCCAGGTCCGGCCCCTGCAGCGACCACTGCAGGGTCTTGCCGCCGCCGAGGTCGGGCACGCCGATGTTGGTGATGGTGATGCCCGGCACGCGCGCCAGCGCCTGGCGCATCGGCAGCACCAGCGCGTCCACGCTGCGCGTGCGCTGGCCGCGGTCCACCAGCCGCACGTAGACGCTGCCGCGGTGGCGCCCGCGTGCGAAGCCGCTGTTCAGGCTCGCCACCGTGTAGCGCACCTCGGGCAGCTCGCGCAGGGCGGCGTCGATCTGGCGCGCGCGCGCCTCGGTCAGCGCCAGCGCGCTGCCCACCGTGGTCTCGAAGTTGATCTGCGTCTCCGAGAAGTCGGCCTTGGGAACGAACTCGGCACCCAGCACCGGAATCAGCGCCAGGCTGCCGAAAAAGCTGGCGGCGGCGACCGCCACCGTCGCCAGCCGGTGGCGCAGCGACCACGCCAGCACGCGCTGGTAGAGCAGGCCCAGGCGGTCGGTCAGGCGCTCGAAGGCGCCGGTGAGCCGGCCTATCGTTCGGTTGTACAGGCCGGCCCCGGCGTGCGCGTGACCGGCTTCGGGGTCGGGCCAGACGCTGGACAGCATGGGGTCCAGGGTGAAGCTGACGAACATCGAGATCAGCACCGCGGCGGCGATGGTGATGCCGAACTGGTGGAAGAACTTGCCGACGATGCCGCCCATGAAGCCGATCGGCAGGAACACGGCGACGATCGACAAGGTGGTGGCCAGCACCGCCATCCCGATCTCCTGCGTGCCGTCCAGCGCCGCGGCGTGCGCGCTCTTGCCCATCTGCACGTGGCGCACGATGTTCTCGCGCACCACGATGGCGTCGTCGATCAGCAGCCCGACGCACAGGCTCATCGCCATCAGCGTGATGTTGTTGATCGAGAAGCCGAACGCATACATGACGCCAAAGCTGCCGATCAGCGCGATCGGCAGCGTCAGCCCGGTGATCACGGTGCTGCGCCAGGAGTTGAGGAACAGGAAGACGATCAGCACCGTCAGCGCCGCGCCTTCGAGCAGGGTCTGGCGCACGTTGGCGACACCGGTGCGGATCGGGCGCGCGCCGTCGCGGTTGACCTCGGTGGCCATGCCCGGCGGCAGCTGGGCCGCGGTCTCGGCCAGCGCCTGCTGCAGGCCGTCGACGGTGGCGATGGTGTTCTCGCCCTGGCTCTTCTGCACCGACACCAGCACCGTGCGCTGGCCGTTGTACAGCGCCAGGCTGTCCACCTCCTGCGCGCCGTCGACGATCCTGGCCACCTGGCCGAGGGTGATCGCCACCGCGCCGCGGCGCGCGACCACGATGGCCTCGAAGTCGCGCGGCTCCTTCAGCCGGGCGTCGATCTGCACCACACGTTCGCGCTCGCTGCTGCGCAGGCTGCCCAGCGGCAGTTCCTGGTTCTCGCTGCGCAGCGCGGCGCGCACCTGCTCGACCGACACGCCCCAGGCGCGCATGGCCTGCGGCTGCAGCTGCACCTGGACCTGGCGCTGCACGCCGCCGATCACCGTCACCGCGCCCACGCCGCGCACGTTCTGCAGCCGGCGCGACAGCACCTGCTGGGCCCAGGTGGTGAGTTCCTGGGCGCTGCGGCTGCCGTCCGGCGACAGCACGGCGACGTCGAAGATCGGGTTGCTCGCCGGGTCGAAGCGCGAGACGCGCGGCTCCTCGACCTCGTCGTCGAGCTGCGGGCGCAGCAGGGCGAGCTTCTCGCGCACGTCCTCGGCGGCGCGCCGGCCGTCGATGTCGAGCTCGAACTGGACCACCGTGACCGAGCTGCCTTCGTAGGAGCGCGAGAAGATGGTGTCTATGCCGGCCACCGTGTTGACCGCTTCCTCGATCTTGCGCGTCAGCTCGGACTCGACGATCTCCGGGCTGGCGCCGGGGTAGTCGGCGGTCACCACCACGGTCGGGAAGTCCACCTCCGGGAACTGGTCCACCGCCAGCCGCTGGTAGCTGAAGCCGCCGAGCACGACCAGCGCCAGCATCAGCATCGTCGCCAGCACCGGGTTGGCGATCGAGATGCGGGTGAACCACATGGGCGGCGCGGTTCCTCAGGGCAGCGCCACCGGCGTGCCGGACGCCAGCAATCCAACGCTGCCGCGCAGCACGACGGCCGACTCGGGCACCGCGTCGCCGACCGCCAGTGCCGGCTCCGGCGCGCCGCCGAAGCTGGCCAGGCCGCGGTCGCCCGGCGTCAGATCGACCCGCTTCACGCGACGGTCCTGCACCAGCAGCAGCGCCGGCCGGGCGCCGTCCAGGCGCAGCGCGGACAGCGGCACCACGCGGGCGGGCGTGCGCGCGACCTCCACCTCGCCCTGTGCGAACAGGCCGTGGCGCAGGCCGGGTGCGCCGTCCAGCGCCAGATAGACCATCACCGCCCGGGTTCCGGCCTGGGTGGCCGGCGCGATGCGTGTGACGCGCGCGCCCACGGGCTCGACCAGCCCCTCCACGTTCAGCCGGGCGCGCTGGCCGGGACGCAGCGCCGCGACCTCGGCCGGCGCCAGCGCGGCCGCCAGCTCGAGCGCGCCCAGGTCGACGATCTCGAGCACGCGCGCGTCCACCCCCAGGCGTTCGCCGGGCTGCACGAAGCGCTGCGCCACGATGCCGTCTATCGGCGCCGTCAGCACGCTGTCGCGCACCGACTTGCGCGCGATCTCCACCGCCGCCTGCGCTGCCGCCAAGGTGGCGCGCGCCCCGGCCAGGTTGGACTCCGAGGTCTGCAGCGCGTGCTGCGAGATGAAGCCCTGGCCGACCAGGGCGCGGTTGTTGGCCAGCGCGCGCTCGGCGATCTCGAGCTGCGCGCGCGCGTTGGCGGCCTGGTCCTCGGCCTGGCGCAGCCGCCACGCGAACTCGGTGTCGTCCAGCCGCGCCAGCACCTGGCCGGCGCGCACCGGCTCGCCTTCGCGCAGGTCCAGCACCTTCAGCTCGGCGGCCACGCGCGCCTTCACCAGCGCGCTGCGCAGCGCCTGCACGCTGCCGCTGAGCGCCACCGTGCGCACCAGCGGCTGGGTGGCGGCGTGTGCGATGTCGGGCGCGGCGAGCTGCAGCGCCGCCGTCGTCGGCGCCGCCGGCTTCGCCGACGGGCCGCTGCGCGACAGCCAGGGCAGGGCGGCGAGCGCCAGCGCAAGAAGACCGGCGGCGATCCAGCCGCTGCGGCGAGACATCCTCATGGCCTGCTCATGGTCTGCTCACGGCCGCGCCACCAGCCCGTGCAGCACCAGCTCGAGCTGCATCTGCAGCACCGCCATCGGGTCCAGCTCGACGCCGTGCACCGCGCAGGCTCCGAAGGAATGGCAGTGCAAGGCCATGAAGATCATGGGCGCGATCAGCACGTGCACCACCTCGTGCACCGGCAGCGGGCGGAACTCGCCGCACGCGATGCCGCGCTCGACCGCGCTGGAAAGCATGCGGTCGGCCGGCGAGATCACCTCGTCGACATAGAACTGAGCCAGCTCGGGGAAGTTGCGCACCTCGGCGACCATGACCTTGTGGATGCCGGCGGCGGGCGTGTTGCCGAAGCGCTCCCACCAGACCTGCATCAGCGTGCCCAGCAGCGCCGCGGTCGACCCCTGGTGGCTGGCCACCAGGTCCTGGCCTTCGGCGATCAGCAGGCTGAGCTTTTGCCGCACCACGGCCTTGAACAGCTCTTCCTTGCTCGGGTAGTAGAGGTAGAGCGTGCCCTTGGAGACGCCGGCGCGGCGTGCCACCTCCTCGGTACGGGCGGCGGCGAAGCCCTTTTCGACGAAGACGTCGAGTGCCGCGTCCAGCAGCTCCTGCGGACGGGTGTGCTTGCGCCTTTGGCGCAGAGGGGGCGGTGGCGAATCCATATGACTGACCAGTCGGTCATTAGTGTAGACCTGTCCGGTGACCGGCGCGCTCGCCGGGCGTCGCCGGCCCTATGATCCGCCGCTTTGTGTCCAGGGAAGGGCGGGCGTGGACCCCTTGCTGTTGCTGAAGGCCGCGGCCATGGGGCTGGTCGAGGGCCTGACCGAGTTCCTGCCGATCTCCTCCACGGGACACCTCATCCTCGCGGGTGCGCTGCTGGACTTCGGCGGCCCGAGTGCCGGCGTGTTCGAGATCGCGATCCAGACCGGCGCCATGATCGCCGTGCTGTGGGAGTACCGCGCCCGGCTGGCCTGGACCCTGCGCGGCGTCGGGCGCGACCCGCTGGTGCAGCGCTTCGTGCGCAACGTGGCGATCGCCTTCGCGCCCGCGGTGGTGTTCGGCCTCGCCCTGGGCAGCACGATCAAGCGCCACCTGTTCGCCCCGGTGCCGGTGGCGGTGGCGCTGGTGCTGGGCGGCCTGCTCATGCTGTGGATCGAAGCCCGCCACAAGCGCCTGTACGGCGCGCGCGACCTGCAGGGCAGCCGGCAGGCGCGGGTGGAGACGGTGGACGACATGAGCGCCGCCGACGCGCTCAAGGTCGGCCTCCTGCAGTGCCTGGCACTGATCCCCGGCACCAGCCGCTCGGGCGCGACCATCATGGGTGCGCTGGTGCTCGGCCTGTCGCGCAAGGCGGCCACCGAGTTCAGCTTCTACCTCGCGATCCCGACCCTGATCGGTGCCGGCGTCTACTCGGTGTGGAAGGAACGCGCGCTGCTGTCGGCGCAGGACCTGCCGCTGTTCGCGGTCGGCACCGTGGTCGCCTTCTTCAGCGCCCTGGCCTGCATACGCTGGCTGATCCGCTTCGTCAGCACGCACGACTTCGTGCCCTTCGCCTGGTACCGCATCGTCTTCGGCGCCATCGTGCTGGCGAGCGCGGCCAGCGGCATGGTCAGCTGGTCGGCTTGAGGAAGAGCAGGTCCCACACGCCGTGGCCGAGCTTCAGGCCGCGGCGCTCGAACTTGGTCTGCGGGCGCCAGGCCGGTTTCGGCGCGTAGCCGGGCGCGCTGTTGACCAGCCCCGGGGCTTCGCCCAGCACCTGCAGCATCTGCTCGGCATAGGGCTGCCAGTCGGTCGCGCAGTGCAGGTAGCCGCCGGGCGCGAGCCGGCTCGCCAGCAGCTCGACGAACGCCGGCTGCACCAGGCGGCGCTTGTGGTGGCGCTTCTTGTGCCAGGGGTCGGGGAACCACAGGTGCACACCCGCCAGGCTGGCGGGCGCGATCATCTCGCGCAGCACCTCCACCGCGTCGTGGCGCACGATGCGCAGGTTGGCGAGCCCCTGCTCGCCGATGTGCTTGAGCAGGGCGCCGACGCCGGCTTCGTGCACCTCGACGCCGATGAAGTCGTGATCCGGCAGTGCCGCCGCCACCTGTGCCGTGGCGTCGCCCATGCCGAAGCCGATCTCCAGGATGCAGGGCGCCTGGCGGCCGAAGACCTGCGACAACACCAGCGGCTGGGGCTGCAAGGGCAGCACGAAGCGCGGCCCCAGTTCGGCCAGCGCGCGTTGCTGGCCGCTGCCCATGCGCCCGGCGCGCAGGACGTAGCTGCGCAGCGGGCGGCGCGGGGCGTCGGTGCCGGCGTCGACGGGCGGGGTGTGCGGATCGGGGAGGGTCGCGGACATCGGGGCGGCATCGTAGCGGCAAGCAGCTGCCGCAAGCCGCCCCGATCGGCGCTGCCGCATTCCACCGGAGTCCACCGGATGTCACCGATACCGTCCGCAGCCAGCGCGGTAATATCGCCGCCGCACGACGCGGGCGTCGTTCAATGGCAGGACCTGAGCTTCCCAAGCTCAAGACGTGGGTTCGATTCCC
>CAUJJP010000045.1 GCA_963205525.1 Pseudomonadota bacterium
GACTGCGGTTCGCCGGTGAACATGCCGGCATAGTCGGTGGCGTTGGACAGCACGTTCTTGACGTAGCCGCGGGTCTCCGAGAACGGAATGATCTCGGCGAAGATCGCGCCCTCGAGCGGGGCGGTCAGCGCGCCGCGCCAGGCCCGTGCCCGGTTCGGGCCGGCGTTGTAGCCGGCCGACGCCAGCACCGCCGAGCCGTCGAGATCGTCCAGCGCCTGCTTCAGGTAGTAGCTGCCGAACTCGAGGTTGACCTGCAGGTCGTTCAGGTCCTTCGGCGAATAGTCGCTGCGGCCCAGCCGCTTGGCGACCCAGCGGGCGGTGGCCGGCATCAGCTGCATCAGGCCGCTGGCGCCGACGGCGCTGCGCACGTCGGTGATGAAGCGCGATTCCTGCCGGATCAGCCCGTAGACGTAGGCCGCCTCCAGGCTCGCGCTGCGCGTCTTGTCCAGCACCTCGTCGCGCCAGGGGGTGGGGTAGCGCTGTGCGACGTCGACCACGGCGGCGCGCTCGCTGGTGTTGATGCAGCGGTCCCAGACCGCGCGCTCGCAGGCCCAGGCGGCGGCGGCGAGCAGCGCGCGGTCGGCGTCCGGGCGCTGGCGCAGCTCGCGCAGCGTGAAGTTCCATTCGCGCACGCCCTCGCTGCGCAGGCCGAGCGCGATCAGCTGCAGGGCGCGCTGCAGCCCCGGCAGCTCGCGCACCGAGGCCTGTTCCTCGGCGCTCGGGGCCGGCGGCGGCGCCGGCAGGGCGAGCTGGCCGCCCAGGTCCTCCAGCGCCAGCAGGCCGTAGAAGCTGCCCGGGCTGGCGGCCAGCTCGCGCAGCGTGGCCTGCGCCTGTGCGCGCGCACTGGCGCCTGCCTCGCCGCCCGCAGCGCCGGCCTGCAGGGCGCGTGCCGACCAGTAGCGCCACTCCGGCGCGCTGCGCAGCGCCTCGGGCATGGCGGCCAGCGTGCGCTGCAGCAGCGGCCAGCGCGGGCCGGCGCGCAAGGCGGCGCGCGCGGACCAGACCAGGGCCTCGTCCGGCCAGTCGGGCGTGGCGTCGTCCTTCAGCAGGGCGAAGGCGCGCGCGAAGTGGTCCGCCGCCGCCGGCTCCAGGCGCAGCGCGCTGCGGTGCGCGATGCCGGCCCAGGCGCGTGCCGCCTGCGCGGGCGGCAGCCGGCGCTCCCAGGATTCGGCCTGGACGGCGGCGAGGGCGCTGTCGCTGGCCGCCACCCGCAGCAGGGCGAGCACCACCGCCGGCACCGGCTGCGACTTCGGCTGGGCGGCGAGCCAGCGCGCCGGGTTGTCCTGCAGCGCGCGCACCTGTGCCTGTTCGGCGCGGCCCAGCAGGGCAGCCAGCGCCAGCACCTCGTCGCCGCGCCCTCGCTCGCTGCTCAGCCACAGCTTGGGCCAGACCTCGGCCGGGCCGAAGCGGCCGTCCGCGACCAGGCTGCGCGCCATCAGCTTGCAGCCCTCGTCGTCGCGACGCTGGCGCAGCCAGGCATCGGCGGCCGCGCGTGTCACATCCTCGCCCGCCTGGTGGCGCAGCAGCAGGGCGTAGCAGTCGACCTCCAGGTCGTCGGCCATGCGAAACCGCGGCAGCTCGCGCCGGAAGTGGTCCCAGTCGCGGCGCTGGCCCAGTTCCAGCAGCCAGTCGTTGCGCAGCCTGTCCTCGACATAGCTGCCCGGCCAGCGCGCATAGAAGGCGTCCAGCTCGGCCTGGCTGGCGGTCTTGAGCGTCCCCCCGATGGCCCAGTAGTCGGCCCAGGGCGCCAGCGGATGCCGGCGCGCGACGAGCTGGTCGCGCAGCGCGCCGAGCCGGGCGCCGTCGCCGCTGCGCAGCGCCTCGCGCGCCTGCAGCAGCAGGGCGTCGTCCGCCGACGGCGGGGCTGCGGGCTGTGCCGCGGCCGCCCCCGCCGCCGTCGCCGTCGCCGTCGCCGTCGCCAGAACCAGCGCCAGCCGGCGCGCCGCAGGAAGGAAGCCAAACCACCGCATGGTCCGATTCTGGCGCAGGGGGGCTGGCCTGTGCGGCGCAGGGGCGGCGCCGGCTCCTGTTGAGGCGAGAGCTTGGGTGGGAGTGCGCGCGAGGGGGCGCGCTGGGGTCGCGATGGGGCTCGCAGCAGGGGGCCGCAGGGTCCGGATCTTGCACTTGGTGTATCCAGTATCCAGCCACCAGGCGATCGGACGCGCCACAATCGCGGCATGTCGTCGTCCTTCAACCTGCCGCTGGAACCCTCACAGGACAAGCCGCTGCTGCGCCGTCAGCTGCAGGCGGAGCGCCAGTCGCTGGTGGACCGCAACCAGCGCGCGGTGCACCTGCAGGAGGTGCTGCGGGTCTGGCTGATGACGCGCCCGGAGACCCGCATCGGCGCCTACTGGTCGATCAAGGGCGAGTTCGACGCCCTGCCGGCGCTGTACCGCTGGAGCGAGGCCGATCCGGCGCGTTGCATCGGGCTGCCGGTGGTGGACCGCGCGCACAAGCAGCTGCACTTCCGGGTCTGGACCCCGGGCTGCGAGATGGAGGAGGACGCCTACGGCATCCCCAAGCCCCGGAACACGCCGGTGTTCGAGCCGCAGCTGTTGCTCGTGCCCTGCGTCGGCTTCGGCCCCGGCGGCTTGCGGCTGGGCTATGGCGGCGGCTTCTACGACCGCACCCTGGCGGCGCTGCAGCCGCGGCCCTTCACCGCCGGGCTGGCCTATGCGCACGGCTTCATCCCCTGGCTGGTCGGCGAGCCGCACGACGTGCCGCTGGACGCGGTGCTGACCGAGGACGGCGTGCAGTGGATGCGCGCCGACGCCTGATCGAGGTTCAGGGCGCCGGCTGACCCGCCCTCAGCGGCAGGGTGAGGGTGAAGCGGCTGCCCTGCCCGGGCGCGCTCTGGACCCCGATGTCGCCACCCATGGCGCGCGCGATCTGGCGGCTCAGCACCAGGCCCAGGCCGGTGCCGGGCACCGTGCTGCGCTCCGCGCCCAGGCGGTCGAAGGGCTGGAACAGGCGTTCCTGCTGCGCCGTGTCCAGCCCGGGCCCGCTGTCGCTCACCTCCAGCATCAGCAGCGAATCACGTGTGTGGGCGCTGACTTTCACCCAACCGCCTTGCCGGTTGTACTTGATCGCGTTGCTCAGCAGGTTGGTCAGCACCTGGCGCAGGCGCACCGGGTCGGCGACCAGGGTCGGTGCGGGTGGCAGGCCGGGTGCGGCGAGTGCGGCCGGTGCGGCGTCCGCAGGCGGCAGCTCGAGGGCGATCTCGCGCTCGCGTCGCTGCGCCTCCACCAGGGTGGCGCTTTCCCGCAGCACGTCGGCCAGTTCCAGCGGCACCGGGCGCAGCGCGAAGTCGCCGCTTTCGGCGCGCCCGAGGTCGAGCAGGTCGTCCACCAGCGCCAGCAGGTGGCGCCCGGCGCGCAGCGCCTCGTCGGCGTAGCGCTGCGGCAGTGGGCCGAGTGAGGCGTCCGCGGCCAGCAGCTGCGAGAAGCCGAGCACCGCGTTCAGCGGCGTGCGCAGCTCGTGGCTGATGCGCGCGAGCAAGGCGGCGATGGCGCGGTGGGCGGCCTCGGCGCGGTCGCGCGCGCTGCGCAGCGCGTCGGCCTCGTGCTGCGCCGTGACATCGATCACCAGGCCGCAACGCAGTGCGCCCTCGGCGTCGCCCATGACCGGCGTCGACGAGGCCTGCACCCAGCGCAGCTCGCCGTCCGGGCGCACGATGCGGAAATCGTCCTGGTGGCCGATGGCCTGCTGCCTGGCCTGGCCCAGGCCGGCCTGCACCTTGTTCCAGTCGTCCGGGTGGCGCATGCGCCGCATGGCAGAGCCGTCCTTGAGAACGTCCGCGGGCTCCAGGCCGTAGAGCTCGCGCACGCCCTCGCTGATGAACTGGAACTGGGTGCCGCCGTCGCTGGCCACCTGTTCGAGGAACATGACGCCGGGCAGCTGGCGCGCCAGCACCGCAAACAGGGCATCGTTGCGTTCCAGCGCCCTTTGCGCCTGCATGCGCTCGGTGATGTCCTCCACCGTGCCTTCGAAGAAGCGCGTGCGTCCGGCGTCGTCAAGCACCCGATGGGCGTTCTCGCTGATCCACGCCAGCTCGCGGCTGCGGTGGCGATACACCTGCGACACCATGGCGACCACGCGGCCGTCGCGCTCCAGGGCGTGCCGGAAGCGCTCGCGCTGGTCGGGGTCGACGTACCACTCGCCGCCGATGTCGCGCACCGCCTCGATCAGCTGCGCTTCGCTGTCGTAGCCGTTGAACAGCACCAGGGCGCGGTTGGCGCGCAGCATGCGGCCGTCGGGGGTCGAGCGGTAGGCGCCGATGGGCAGCAGCTCGAACAGGGTCGACCAGTCGGTCGATCCCGGCGCGGGTAGCGTCGACGCGGCTGGCGAAGCGGACGGTGGTTCGCAGGATGCGCACACGCGGACGATGGTAGCTCGCGCGCAGCGGGTCGGGCAGGTAGCTTCAGACGCCGAGCCGGCGGCAGATCTCCAGCGCCAGTGCGCTCTGGTTCAGGGTGTAGAAGTGCAGGGCTGGGGCGCCGCCGTCGCGCAGGCGCTGGCACAGCCGGGTCACCACGTCCAGGCCGAAGGCGCGCACGCTGGCGGCGTCGTCCATGTAGCCCTCCATCTTCAGCGCCACCCAGCGCGGGACCTCGATCCCGTCGCGCGCCGCGAACTGGGCGATGCGGGCGTAGTTGTGGATGGGCATGATGCCCGGCACGATG
>CAUJJP010000046.1 GCA_963205525.1 Pseudomonadota bacterium
GAGCCGGCCGGGCGGGCTGAAGCGGCTGAAGCGGCTGAAGCGGCCCCCCTGCCCCCGCGCACCCCGCGCACCCCGCGCACCCCGCGCCCCCCGAGTTGCGGTGAAACTGCGCGCGCAGCCGTGCCGTTCTGTGGTCGAATGCTCGAGTCGCGGCACCGTGCTGCCGACAAACTTCCATGCACCCGAGTTCCGAACAGGTTTCGTCCACCGAGCGCAGCGCACCGGCCTGGCCGCGTGCGCTGCTGGCCGGCGCGGCCGGCGCCCTGCTGGCCGGCAGCGTGCCGCTGCTGTGGCCGGCCACGCCCTGGCCGGCGGCGCTGGCCACCGCCGGCGTGGCGGCGCTGGTGGCCGGCGCCGCCGCCTGGCGCCGACCGGCAGCCGCCGGTCCCCAGCCGGCGCCGCCGGTCGCCACCGAATCGCTGCTGCACGACCTGCAGACCGGCATGTTCCACCGCACCGCCTTCCTGGCGCTGGCGGAACGCGACTGGCTGCGCGCCGGCCGCTACGGCGGGGCGGTGGCCTTGCTGCTGGTGGAGATCGACCGCCTGCGCCCGCTCACCGAGCAGATGGGCTCGCAGGTCGCCGATGCGCTGCTCGCCGGCCTCGGGCGCCAGGTCATGGCATCGCTGCGCGCCGCCGACCTGCTGGCGCGCTTCGACGAAGCCCAGATCGCGGTCTTCCTGCCCCAGGCCGACGCCACCGGCGCCCTGGACGTGGGTGACCGCATCCGCGCCATGGTCGAGCAGCTGCAGCTGCCCGGCCTGCCCGAGGGGGCGCGCTTCAGCGCCAGCGTTGGCGTGGCCGTCCTGCGCCCCTTGCATCAACCGCTGAACGCCTTGGTCGCGATGGCGCAGCAGGCGCTGCGCAGCGCGCGCCAGACCGGCGGCAACTGCGTGCGTGCGGCCAGCGCCGAACCGCCCTGGATGCCTGCGCGCAGCGCCGGCCAGGGTGAAGAGGGGCGGCCGGAGAAGCCGCGCAACCCGGGGCGCGCGGGCGAGATCTGAGCACTGGCTCCGGCGGCGGCGGACGCCCATGGGCAGGCGGCGCGGCCGGGCCCCTCACAGCCGCAGCGGCGCCGCGTAGCCGGTGAGCTCCAGGTAGCCCAGGCCGACCCGCCGGCCCTGCACGTCCAGCAGTTCCGACAGGCCTTCCCAGTAGACGTTGCCGGTGCTCGCGCGGGCGTCAAGTTCCTGCGCGTCCAGCAGGGCGCGCAGGTGGTGCTCGCCGGCCGGGGTGCGCAGCGACCATTCGACCGGATAGCGGCCGCCGGTGCCGGTGCTGGACCAGTGGCGGCGCGGCTGCATGTCCACCTCCTGCGGCCTGAAGGCCTGCGTCGTGCCGGCTGCAGGTCGCCAGCTGCCGCCCGCCCACAGCACGCTGCCGTCGCGTCGGCGCAGCCGAAAGACGGTGAGCGCCGCGCCGTCGGCGAGGTTGATGCCGGCCCAGTCCCAGCCCACCGCCTCGGGATGCAGCAGCTCGTCGCTCCACTCGTGGTCCAGCCAGGCGCGACCGCCGGGGTCGTGGCCGCTGGCAAAGCGGCCGGCGGGGTCGGCCTGCAGCCCCAGCTGCGGCAGGCTGTAGTAGTGGCTGGCCTGCGCCGGATCGGGACCCTTGCGCGACCAGCCGGCGTCGCCTTGCAGCAGCAGCGGCTGGGTTGCGCGCAGGCGCAGGTCGAGCGCGAGTTCGTGCGCCGGCCCCTGGGCTGGCTCCTGGGTTGGCCCCTGGGTGGACCCCAGCGCGGGGAGGTGCGCCTGCGCCTGCCAAGCGTCGCCGCTGCGCGCCAGCCGCCAGCGGCCGATCTGCAGCCGCGCGTCGTCCAGCGCCGCCGCCGCCGGCTGCGCCGCCGGATCGCCGCTCCAGCGCGCGATGCGCTGCGCGTGCCGGTGCCGGCCTTGGCGCAGGTCGGTCACCGCCGCGTGCGCGAACAGCAGCTGGCGCGGCGCGAAGCGGCTGCGGCTGTCGGCGCCCAGCCCGGTTCGGTGGCGAAAGAAGCTGAGCTGAAAGCCCAGGGTCGGTGCCTCCATCGACCCTTGCCAGCCGCTCAGGTACCACCACTCGGTGCGCGACTCGGGGTGGGCGCCGTGGTCGCGCGGGAACTGCAGCGCACGCTGCGTCAAGGCCGCATCGGCATGTGAGCGCCCCCAGGACCGGGCTGCGCCCAGCCCGCCATCGGGCTTGCAAACCCGATGGCCCTCGCCAGGCGAATCACAGTCCGCAGTGGACCGTGATTCGTCCGGGCTCGGCCCCCCCGCGGGGATCAAGGAAACTTGGGACGGCCCGGCGTTTCCTTGAGACGGCAGCGGCACCGCCACCAGCAGCAGCGAGCGCCGCCTCATGCCTCCTCCTGCACCGCGCGCAGCGCGCTGCCGCTGGCGGCGTGGCGGGCGCTGAAGGCGGCGGTCAGGCTGCCGCCGGCCAGCACCGCCAGCGCCAGGGCGGCCAGTTGCAGCCCCGGCAGCCGCATGTCCATGCTCCAGTGAAAGCTCTGCGGGTTCACGACATGGATCAGCAGCGCGCTCACCGCCAGCCCCAGGGCGAGGCCCATCAAGGTGCCGGCGGCAAGCCACAGCGTGCTCTCGCCGACCACCAGGGCGACGATCTGGCGCCGCGTCAGGCCCAGGTGGACCAGGAGCCCGAATTCCTTGCGCCGGGCCGCCACCTGCGCCGCCAGGCTGGCGGCGACGCCGACCAGGCCGATCGCGATCGCCACCGCCTGCAGCCAGCGCGTGACGGCGAAGCTGCGGTCGAACACGCGCAGCGTGCGCTGGCGCATCTCGCCTGCGCTCGCCAGCTCCAGCGTGGCCGGCTGCGCCAGGGCCTGCAGGGCCGAGCGCAGCGCCTGCTCGCTGGCGCCGGCGGCCAGGCGCAGCGCGAGCTCGTCGATGCGGGTGTCGCCGCTGTGCCGCTGGTAGTCGGCGAGCTCGATGGCGACGCTGCCGAACTGGCGCGCGTAGTCGCGCCAGACGCCGCGCACCCGGCAGGCGAGCGGCCCGCTGTCCAACGGCAGCGTGAGCAGCGTTCCCGTCTCGGCGCGGTGCAGGGCCTGCATCGCCTCGCTCACGTAGCAGCCGGGCAGACCCGGATCCGGCGCCGGGCCTGCGGGCAGCGCTGCACCCAGCAGCGGCAGCGCCTGCGCGGGGTCGCCGAACTCGCGCGCCAGCAACGCCACCGGCGGCAGATCCGGGTCCGGCGTCAGCAGGCGCAGCCGGCGCCGCTGGACCTTAGCCACGCCGGGCAGGGTGGCGGCGGCCACGAGCAGGCGCTGCGGCAGACCGGCGTCGCCGGGCGCGAGGCTGCGCACATAGAGGTCTGCCGGCAGCAGGCGGTCCAGCCAGTGCTCGACGCTGTGGCGGAAGCTGCCCACCATCACCGTCAGCGCCACCGCGAGGGCGAGCGCGGCGACCACGCCTGCCACCACCGCGGTGGCGGTCTGGCGCTGGAAGGCGGCGCGCTGCAGCGCCAGCCTGGGCAGCAGGGCCCGCGGCAGCGGCCAGCGCGCGAGCAAGGCCTGCACCACCCAGGGCAGGGCCGCGATGGCGGCACCCAGCAGGCAGGCCACCGCGGCGTAGGCCGCCAGCGGCAGGCCGGCGATCGGCGGCGCAAAGGCCAGCGCCAGGCCCGCCACGCCGGCCAGCAGCGCCGGCCAGGGGGTGGAGCGCGGCGCGTGCAGGCTGGAGTAGCCCTTCAGCGCGCGCGCCGGCTGCACGCGCTGCGCCGCGCGCGCCGGCCACCAGCCGCCGGCCAGCGTGGCCGCCACGCCGAGGCCGAAGAACAGCGCGAGCGTGGACGGCGTGGCCTGCAGCGCGCTGTCGGTGCCCGGCAGCAGGCCTGAGATCGCGCCCGCGCCGAGGTCGCCGGCCAGCCAGCGCAGCCCTGCGCCGGCCAGCGCCAGCCCGCCGGCCAGGCCGAGCGTGCTGCCCGCCACGCCCAGCCCCAGGCACTCCAGCGCCACCAGGCGCCGCCGCTCGCGCGCCGTCATGCCCAGCACGCCGAGGAGGGCGAAGCTGCCGATCCGCCGCGCCACCGAGAGCGCGACCACCGAGTAGACGAGGAAGCCGCCGACCAGCAGCGCCACCAGCGCCAGCACGCCGAGGTTGACGCGGTAGGCGCGCGAGAGCTGCGCCGCGCGCTCCAGGGCCTGTTGCGGGCGTTCGGCGCGCCAGCCGGGCGCCAGCGCCGGCGTGGCGGCGCCGGGCGCCAGGCGCAGGTCCACGCGCGTGATGCGGCCGGCAAAACCGAAGCGGTCCTGCGCCGCCGACAGGTCCATCACCGCCAGCGCCGGGCCGCCGGCCGCCACCCAGCCGGCCACGCGCAGCCGTTGCCACCGCGCGCCGGCCGCCAGCGCGATCTGCTGGCCGTGCACGACCCCGAGCTGCCGGCGCGCGGCGGCGTTGAGGAAGACGTTCGCCGGGTCCAGCAGCGCCAGCCGGTCCTCGCCCGGTGCCGGCCGCGGCTGCAAGGCGGGGGCCAGGGCGCCGATCTCCAGCCCGTCGACGCCCAGCACGCGCAGCGGCAGCTCAGGCAGACCGGGCTGGTCCGCACGCTGCGCCTGGCTGTCGAATTCGATCACCGCCACCGCCTGCTGCACGCCCGGTGCGCCGGCCAGCTGCGCGTAGGCCTGGTCGGGCAGGCTGGCGCCGCCGACGGCGACCACGCTGAGGTCGGGCTCGCCCTGGCTGGCGCGCAGCGCGCGGCCGAACTCGGCCAGCGCCGAGGCATTGATCAGCTGCACCGAGGACGCCAGGGCGACGCCGAGCGCGATCGCCAGCAGCGCCGCGGCGTGCTGCCAGGGGTGGTGGCGCCACTCGCGCCAGGCCAGGGCGGCGTAGTCGGCCAGGCGCGGTCCGCCGCTCACGGGTGGGGCAGGGCGGGCGCCGCCGCCTCGTGTGCCGCGCGCAGGCCGTCGGCAGCCAGCACCAGCACGCGCTGCGCACGTGCGGCGGCGGCGCGCGAGTGGGTCACCAGCAGGCAGGCGCAGCCGTGCACCTGCACCTGGGCCTGCAGCAGGTCGAGCATGCGCGCGGCGCTGCCCGGGTCGAGGTTGCCGGTGGGCTCGTCGGCCAGGATCAGGGCCGGCCGGTGGACCAGGGCGCGCGCGATCGCGACCCGCTGCAGCTGGCCGCCGGAGAGCTGGGCCGGCGCCCGGTCGCCCAGCGCGCCCAGGCCCACGGCGTCCAGCAGCTCGCGCACGCGCGCCGCGTCGGGCCGCCCGAGCAGGCGCAGCGGCAGGCCCACGTTCTCCGCCACCGACAGATGCGGCAGGACGTGAAAGGCCTGGAAGACGAAGCCCAGCGCGCGCCGGCGCAGGCGCGCGCGGCCGTCCTCGTCCAGCGTCGCCAAGTCCTGGCCGGCGAGGACGATGCGCCCGCGGTCGGCCGGCTCCAGTCCGGCGATGCAGTTCAGCAGGGTCGACTTGCCGACCCCCGACTCGCCGACCAGGGCGACGAACTCGCCGGCCGCCAGCCGCAGGTCCAGCTGGGCGAACAGCGGCGTGTCGCCGAAGGACTTGCCGAGGCCAACGATCTGCAGCGGCATGGTGGCCGATGGTGGTGCAGCGGGCCGCTTCGGCTCAGGCTGCGGCCCAGGCCTGCAGCCGCTGCAGGGCGCGCGGCAGGACGTCGGCGGCGTCGCAGGCGACGATCTCGCGCTCGGGCATGGAGCGCAGCCAGGTCAGCTGGTGCTTGGCGAGCTGGCGCGTGGCGGCGGCGGCGGTCTCGCGCAGCGGCGCGAGCTCGCCCGCGTCCAGCGCCGCCCAGGCCTGACGGTAGCCCACGCAGCGCATGGACGGCAGGCCGGGGTGGAGGTCGCCACGCGCGCGCAGGGCACGCACCTCGTCGACGAAGCCGGCCGCCAGCATGGCGTCCAGGCGCTGCGCGATGCGCGCGTGCAGCCAGCTCCGTGCCGCGGGCTCCAGCGCCAGCAGCGGCCATTCGGCCGATCGGTCGCTGCGTGCCGCGGCCTGCTGCCAGTGTGACAGGGGGCGGCCGGAGCGCTCCCAGACCTCGAGCGCGCGCTGGATGCGCTGGCCGTCGCCGGGCGCCAGGCGAGCCGCCGTCACCGGGTCCACGCGCGCCAGCTCGGCGTGCAGCGCCGGCCAGCCCTGCTCGGCGGCGCGCGCCTCCAGCACGGCGCGCAGCGCCGGGTCGGCGCCCGGCATGGCGTCCAGGCCCTGGCGCAGCGCCTTCAGGTAGAGCATGGTGCCGCCCACCAGCAGCGGCAGCCGGCCGCGGGAACGGATCTCGGCCGCCAGCCGCGCCGCGTCGGCGGCGAACTGCGCCGCGCTGTAGGCCTGCAGCGGGTCGCGGATGTCGATCAGGTGGTGCACCACCGCGGCGCGCTCGGCCGGCGTGGGCTTGGCGGTGCCGATGTCCATGCCGCGGTAGACCAGCGCCGAGTCGACGCTGATCACCTCCAGCGGCAGCTCTTGCGCCAGCGCGAGCGCGACCGCGGTCTTGCCGCTGGCGGTGGGGCCGGCCAGGCAGATGCCGCGCAGCGTGCTCATCCGTGGCGCCGCACCAGGGTCCAGCTGACGAGGCAGGTCATGCCGGACCAGAAGCCCAGCGTCCAGGCAAAGGGCTGCACGCTGGCGTCGAGCACGACGCCGAACCAGCGGCCGATCGCGAACGCCACCAGCGCCATCACGAAGCCGGCGAGCGCCGATGTGGCCCCCGCCTTGTTCGGAAACGGCGCCACCGTGCCCGCCTGCCCGCAAGGCATGTGCAGACCGTGGCCGAAATAGAACAGCCACTGTGGCACCAGCAGCGCCCACACCGATTCCAGGCCGGCGGCAGACAGCGCAACGACGCCCAGCCCGCCTGCGGCGCTGAAGACGGCCGCGCGCTGCACGGTGCCGCGCAACCCGTGGCGGCGGATCGCCGGCCGGCAGGCGAAGGTGCCCAGCAGGTAGCTGCCGCTGACCGATCCCATGGCCAGCCCGTACTGGGTCGGGCTCAATCCCAGCATGCCGATGAAGACGAAGGACGAGCCGGCGAGGAAGGCGAACACGCCGCCGTAGGCGCAGCTCACGTGCAGCATCCAGGCGCGGAAGGTCGGGTTGCGGGCGATCTCCAGCCAGTTCGCCAGCATCGGCCCCGGTGCGGTGGCCTGCGGGTTCTTGTGCGGGATCGTCTCCGGCACGCGCCAGGCGATCACCGCCAGCGTGAGCGCGCCGTAGGCCGCCACCACGCCGAGCGCGGCGCGCCAGCCGGCGTGACTGGACACCAGGCCGCCTATCGTCGGCCCGGTGAGCGCGACCAGGCCCAGGCCGCTGAGCGCCAGCGCCATCACGTGCGCGCCCTCCACCGGCTCGTAGAGGTCGCGCAGCATGGCACGCGAGCAGACGATGGCGCCCGCCATCGCAAAGCCCTGCAGCGCGCGCCAGGCCACCAGCTGCTCGATGCTGGCGGCGAGCACGCCGCCCAGGCTGGCCAGCGCGTAGCCGGCCAGGGTGAGCAGCAGCACCGGGCGGCGGCCGAAGCGGTCCGCCACCGGCCCCCACAGCAGCTGGCCGACTCCGAAGGCCAGGATCAGCGCCGCCATCGTCATCTGCGCCATCGTCATCGGCGCCGCCAGCTCCTGTGTCAGCAGCGGCAGCGCCGGCAGGTAGATGTCGGTGGTGGCCGGCTGCAGCCCCATCAGCATCGCCAGCACGGCGGCGGCCGTGCCGTGGCCCAGCGTGCGCCGGCTGGCCTGGATCGGCGCGCTCATCAGGCGAAACGCTCGTGCGGGCCGAGGTAGCGCCACTGGCCGACCGGCAGCTGGCCGAGCACCACGCTGCCGATGCGCACCCGCTTGAGCCCCAGCACCTCCAGGTCGACTTGCTCGCACATGCGGCGGATCTGGCGCTTGCGCCCCTCGCGCAGCACGAAGCGCAGCTGGTCCTCGTTGGCCCAGCTCACCTTGGCCGGGCGCAGGGCGCGGCCGTCCAGCATCAGGCCGTGGCGCAGCCGCTGCAGCCCGGCGTCGGGCAGCGGCGCACCGTTCGTGCTGCGCACACGCACCAGGTATTCCTTCTCCACCGTGCTGTCGTCGCCGATCAGCTGCCTGGCGACGCGGCCGTCCTGGGTCAGCACCAGCAGCCCGGTGGAGTCGATGTCCAGCCGTCCGGCAGGAGCGAGCCCGCGCAGCTGACCGGGGTGAAAGCGCCTGGGCAGCCTGTCCTGTGCCCAGCGGCTGGTGGGGCCGATCAGGCTGGCCGCGGGCGCGTAGCCATCCTCGGCCTGGCCGCTGACAAAGCCCACCGGCTTGTGCAGCAAGACGGTGACGCGCTCGGCCTGTTCCTGGCGCGCGCGCGGATCGACCTCGATGCGCGCATCCGGCGCCGCGCGCTGGCCCAGCACCGCGGGCGCGCCGTCCACCCGCACCCAGCCGGCTTCGATCCAGGCGTCGGCCTCGCGCCGCGACGCGATCCCGCGTTCGGTCATCAGCTTGGCGACGCGCACCCCCTGCGTCGCCGAAGAATCGGGTGTTGGCATGGCCGGGATTGGACCATGCCGAGCCGACAAGACCCGACTCGCCAGCCAGCCGCTACAGTGGCGGCCATGAACATCCACACCCGACACCTGCCGCTGGGTCTGGCGGCGCTGCTGCTGGCGCTGCCATCGGCGCAGGCCGACACGGCGGCGATCCAGCGCTGCCGAGCGGTGCCCGAGGCGGCCGCTCGCCTGGCCTGCTACGACGCCATCGCGCTGCCCGGGCTGGGCTCGCGCGCCGGCTGGGGCGCACCGGTGGCGGGCGCGCCCGCCACCACCAGCGCCGCCACGCCCAAGGCGCCGGGCGGCGGCTTCGGCTTCGAGAACCGCTTGCCTGCCGATGCCCCCGAGAGCCTGAGCAGCCGCATCGTCGGCCGCCTGAGCTTCTTCGAGAACGGCACCCAGTTCACGCTGGAGAACGGCCAGGTCTGGCAGGTCGTCGACAACACGCGTGGCGCCTACGACCTCGACAACCCCACGGTGCGCATCGAGCGCGCCATGCTGGGCAGCTTCATGATGGCGATCGAAGGCGTCAACCAGCGGCCACGGGTGCGGCGCATACGCTGACGCCGTTGCACCAGCCGCACCAGCTGCGCCAGCTGCCCCGGTACACCCGCCTCAGCCGAGGATGCGCAGCAGCCGCTGCGCGGCCTCGCGCACCTGCGGGCCGCTCACGTCCAGGTGGGTGACGGCGCGCACCAGGCGCGGGCCGAAGGCGTTCAGCAGCACGCCCTGGGCGCGCGCCAGTTGCACCAGGGTGGCGGCGTCGGGCGCGTGCTCGGCGAGGCGGAAGACGACGATGTTGCTCTGCACCGTCGCCAGGTCCAGCTGCACGCTGGGGTGTGGCGCCAGCAGCTCGGCGAATGCGCGCGCGTGGGCGTGGTCGTCGGCCAGGCGCGCGCGATGGTGGGCGATGCCGTGCAGCGCGGCGGCGGCGAACAAGCCGTTCTGGCGCATCGCGCCGCCGAGCATGCGGCGCTGGCGGTCCGCGGCCCGGATCAGGGCGCGCGATCCGGCGAGCAGCGAGCCGCCCGGTGCCCCCAGGCCCTTGCTGAAGGCCACCGCCACGAGGTCGAAGGGTGCGGCCAGCTCGGCTTCGTCCAGCCCGCTGGCGACGGCGGCGTTCCACAGCCGAGCGCCGTCCAGGAAGCGGCCCAGGCCGAGCTCGTGCGCGCGCGCACAAGGCCCGCACCTGCGGCTGCGGCAGCACGATGCCGCCGGCCCGGTTGTGCGTGTTCTCGATCTGCATCAGGGTGGTCGGCGGGAACACCGGCAGGCCGCTGGGCTTGACCGCCGCCTCCAGTTCGGCCAGATCGAACAGGCCGCCTTGGCCGACCTCGACCATCTGCACGCCGGCGTTGGCCGCCGCACCCCCGGCCTCGTGCCAGGCGGCGTGGCTTTCGCGTGGGGTGATCACCTCGTCGCCCGGGCGTGTCATGACGCGCAGCGCGACCTGATTGGCCATGGTGCCGCTGGGCAGCCACAGCGCCGCTTCCTTGCCCAGCAGCTCGGCGCACAAGGCTTGCAGCCGGGCGGTGCTGGGGTCCTCGCCGTACTGGTCGTCGCCGACCTCGGCGGCGGCGATGGCGGCGCGCATGGCCGCGCTGGGCCTTGTGACGGTGTCGGAGCGCAGGTCGATGGCGGCGGGCGTGTTCATGGCTGCCATCGTGTCACAGCGCGGACCTCCCCGACGGCAATCGGGTGGTCGCGCGCATGGAGCATGCACACATAGGCGCGGCGGCGGGCGTTGCGCGCGCCGCCGCGCGGTCTCACTTGACGGCGAACTCGTCCAGCGTGCGGCCGGCGGCGAGCGCGCTGCGCAGCCAGGCCGGGCGCGGCCCGCGGCCACCCCAGGCGTTGCCGGCATCGTCGCGGTACTTGGCGGCGGCCAAAGCGCGCTTGCCGGGTTTGGCGCCGACGCGCTTCTTGCTGGCGCTGGCCGCCTTCGGGGCGCGCGCGGCCAGGCCGAGGTCGGCCGCGGTCAGGCCATAGGCCACGATCGCTTCCTTGATGCGCTCGACCACGCCGTCGAGCTCCTTGCGGCGGGTGGCTTCGGCTTCGCGCTGCAGGGTCTCGATCTGCTTCATCAACTGGCTGTAGGTCTTGCTCATGAACGTCTCGGGTGATGGGGGGTAGGTGATTGCGCGCCCGCAGGGGAGCTGACTCCGCACTGACGCGGGGATGACGTTAACACGAACGGCCAATCTATAATGCCAGTCCATGCAATTCGAGTTGCGAAAATGAATCACCCGGCAGTTCAGAGAAGCGATGCTCATCGTCAATTGATTGGACCGGTGGCGGCGATGGTGTTCGTCGTCGTGCTATCCAATTTTGCGGTCCAGTTCACCATCAACGATTGGTTGACCTGGGGCGCATTCACCTATCCGGTGGTCTTTCTCGTCACCGACCTGACGAATCGCGCCCTGGGACCGGCGATGGCGCGCCGCGTCGCCTGGGCCGGATTTGCGGTGGCGGTGCTGGTGTCGCTGGCGGTCGCGCCCTGGCGCATCGCGTTCGCCTCCGGCAGTGCCTTCATCATTGCGCAATGGCTGGACATCACGGCCTTCAACCGCCTGCGCCAGGCCTCATGGTGGCAGGCCCCGCTGCTCGGATCGGTGCTGGCGTCGGTGATAGACACCGCGGTGTTCTTCTTCATCGCCTTTTACGGCAGTGCGATGGACTGGATGATGCTGGCGGCGGGCGATCTGTCGGTGAAATGGGCGATGGCATTGGTGTTGCTGCTGCCCTATCGCGCATTGCTGCCCCATCTTCAGGTCTGGCGCCCGTCCGCGCCCTGATGGCCGGCGCCACGCCATGAGCAAGGCCTTCACCCGCGAGAGCGATGGCGAAGAGGACGAGGACGATGTCCCCGGTCTGCCCGCATTGCCCGCGGGGAGCAAGAACTACATGACGCCGGCCGGCTGGCGCCGCCTGCGCGCCGAGCTGGCGTCCTTGCTCGATGTCGAGCGCCCGCGCGTGGTGGAGACGGTCTCGTGGGCGGCGAAGAACGGCGATCGCAGCGAGAACGGCGACTACCTGTACGGCAAGAAGCGGCTGCGCGAGATCGATCGCCGCATCCGCTTCCTGACCCGGCGCCTGGACCTCGCCGAGATCGCCGACCCGAGCGTCCACCACGGACGCGACCAGGTCTTCTTCGGCGCCACCGTCACCTACGCCGACGTCCAGGGCGCGCAGCGCACGGTGACGATCAAGGGCATAGACGAAGCCGACAGCCTGGCCGGCGAGGTGAGCTGGGTGAGCCCGATCGCACGCGCGCTGCTGAAGGCGCGCGAGGGCGACGAGGTGATGCTGGTGACGCCCGCGGGCGCGCAGCGCATCGAGGTGCTGGAAGTCAGCTATCCGGCGCCGGACACGGCGCGCTGAGCGATGCGCTGAGCGGCGCGCTGAGCCGCGTGCTGAAGGGCCGCGTGCGAACGGGCAGGCAATCGGGTCAGGGCCGGGCGAGCGCCGGCTGCGCACCGGGTCTCGCGCAGCGCGTGCTCAGGGCTTGATGCGCGCCACCTTCAGCACCGTCGCCACCCGGCGCAGGGTGCGCAGCACGTCGGCCAGATGCTGGCGGTCGCGCACGCTCACCAGCAGGCGCAGCTCGGCGGTGTCGCGCGCGGGCTCGCTGCCCATGTCCAGGTGGGTGATGTCGGCCTCGGCCGAGCTGATCGCCGAGGCCAGCTGGGCGAGCGCGCCCTTGCCGTTCTTGACCAGCACCGCGATGTGGGTCTCGAAGCTGCGCGTCAGCTCCTCCGACCAGGCGACCTGGATCCAGCGCTCGCTGTCGCGCTCGAACAGCCGGCGCCCGATGCTGCACTCGGCGGTGTGCACGAGCAGGCCTTCGCCGCGCCCCAGGTAGCCCTTGATGGCGTCGCCCGGGATCGGCCGGCAGCAGCCGGCGAGCTGGATGGACGCCCCTTCGCTGCCGTCGACGAAGACCACGCCCTGTGCCGGCGTGGTGTCGTCGTTCGCGTAGCGGCCCAGGGTGAGGGTGATCGCGTCCGGGCGGATGCCGCGCTCGGCCATCAACGCCGCCAGCCGCTTGGCGACGATGATCGCGATCTTGCGCCCGAGGCCGATGTCGACCAGCAGTTCGCCGCGGTGGCGGTTGCCGCTCCAGCGCGTGAGCTGCTGCCACAGGGCGGCGGCCGCGGCGTCCGCAGCGTCGGCGCTCGGCATCTTCAGCCCCTCGCCGCGCAGCGCCTGGGCGAGCATCTTCTCGCCCAGGGCGAGCGATTCGTCCTGCTCCAGGTTCTTCAGGTACTGGCGTATCTTGGAGCGCGCACGGCCGGTGCGCACGATGTTCAGCCAGCCCGGGTTGGGGCGCGCACCGGGGGCGGTGATGATTTCCACCACGTCGCCGCTGCGCAGCTCGGTGCGCAGGGCCACCGGCTCGTCGTTGATGCGCGCGGCCACCGTGTGGTCGCCGACGTCGGAGTGGATGGCGTAGGCGAAGTCCACCGGCGTGGCGCCGCGCGGCAGCGCCAGGATCTTGCTCTTGGGCGTGAAGACGTAGACCGCATCCGGGAAGAGGTCGATCTTGACGTGCTCCAGGAACTCGGTCGAATCGCGCGTCTCGTCCTGGATGTCGAGCAGCGACTGCAGCCACATCGCGCCCAGGCGCTGGGCGTCACCGCTGCCCGCGCCCTTGTCGCTCTTGTACATCCAGTGCGCGGCAATGCCCTTCTCGGCGACCGCGTGCATGGCCTCGGTGCGGATCTGGAACTCGACGTGGGTGCCCAGCGGGTTCACCAGCGTGGTGTGCAGGCTCTGGTAGCCGTTGGCCTTCGGGATCGCGATGTAGTCCTTGAAGCGTCCCGGCACCGGCTTATAGAGCTGGTGCAGCACACCCAGCGAGCGGTAGCACTCGTCGGTCGAGGTCACCACGATGCGAAAGCCGAAGATGTCGCTCACGTGCGCGAAGCCCAGGTGCTTGTCGCGCATCTTGCGGTAGATCGAGTAGACGGTCTTCTCGCGGCCCCAGACCTGGACCTTGATGCGGGCGCGGCCGAACGCGGCCTGCACCTCCTGGCGCATGCGCTCGACGATGTCGCGCCGGTAGCCGCGCGAGCGCGTCACCGCCTTC
Source organism: Pseudomonadota bacterium (assembly GCA_963205525.1). The sequence goes on from CAUJJP010000046.1 coordinate 13,564, forward strand.
GCCACCGCGGCGCGCCGCCAGGGGTAGAGGTGCTCGAAGCACAGGTCCTGCAGCTCGCGGTAGACCTCGTTGAGGCCCAGCCGGTGCGCGATCGGGGCGTAGATGTCCAGCGTCTCGCGCGCGATCCGGTGCGCCTTGTCGGCCGCCATCGCGCCCATGGTGCGCATGTTGTGCAGCCGGTCGGCGAGCTTGACGAGGATGACGCGCACGTCGCGCGACATCGCCAGCAGCATCTTGCGGAAGGACTCGGCCTGGCCTTCCTCGCGCGTGTTGAAGCGCAGCTTGTCGAGCTTGGTCAGACCGTCGACCAGTTCTGCGGTCTGCGCGCCGAAATGCTCGATGAGCTGGCTCTTGGTGACGCCCTGGTCCTCGATGGTGTCGTGCAGCAGGGCGGCCATGATGGCCTGCAGGTCGAGCTTCCAGTCGGCGCACAGGCCGGCGACCGCGATCGGGTGCGTGATGTAGGGCTGGCCACTGGCGCGGTACTGGCCCAGGTGGGCCTCGTCGGCGAACTTGTAGGCCTCGCGCACCTGGCGCAGTTCGGCCTTGCTCAGGTAGCCGAGCTTGGCCGTGAGGCCATCGAAGGACGCGGCCTCCACCGGCGCCGGGGCCGGTGCGGCGCTGCCGCCGCGCTGCAGTCCAAGCAGCGTGGTCGGCAGCAGTTCGGCGGCCAGCGAGCGGATTCCCATGGCCACGAATGTAGCCCGAACCGTTTGCCGGCGCGCCGCAGGCGCCGGCGCTCAGTGGCGGCTGTGTGCCAGGCGGGTCGCGCTGCTGGCGGGGGCGCGGTCGAAGCTGGCGGCTTCGGCGTCGATGCGCGCCAGCTCGCCGCTGCGTGCGGCGGCCAGGGTCTCGGCGCGCACGGCGTCGCGCGACTGCGCCTTCAGCACCGGATTCAGGTAGCCGGCGCTCATGGTTTTCATGCTGCCGTCGGCGCGCGCCTGCTTCAGCTCGGCCTGGACCTGGGCGCGGCTCTTGGTCGAGGCGGCGTTCATCCAGGCGTCGGAGCTGGCTTCCTGGGCGAAGGCGCTACCGGCGATGGCGAAGCTGGCGAGGGCGATCAGGGTGCGGGTGTTCATGGTCGGTTTCCTTTGCGGTTCGTGGGTGATTCGGTTCTCGGGGATCAGCGCTGAGCGCCGACCACGGAACGAACTTTGCGCGGCGCAAGCGACGCCTGCCGAACCGCAGGATGACGAATTCGTCATCTTGCAAAGCCGGCGCTGGCGGCAAAATTCCGGCCATGAGACTTCTGGTCATCGAAGACGAGGTCAAGCTCGCGCAGTACCTGCACAAGGGCCTGAGCGAGAACGGCCATGTCGTGGACCTGGCGCACGACGGCATCGAGGGCCGGCGCCTGGCGCTCGGCGGCGACTACGACCTGGTGCTGCTGGACATCATGCTGCCCGGGGTCGACGGCTTCGGCGTGCTGCGCGCGATCCGGGCCGAGAAGCGCAGCCTGCCGGTGCTGATGCTGACCGCGCGCGACGCCGTCGCCGACCGCGTGCAGGGCCTGGAGCAGGGCGCGGACGACTACCTGGTCAAGCCCTTTGCCTTCAGCGAGCTGCTGGCGCGCGTGGGGGCCCTGCTGCGCCGCGGCCAGGCCGGCAGCGGTGCTGCGCCGGTGACCCAGCTCAGCCTGGCCGGGCTGGAGGTGGACCTGCTCGCGCGCCGCGCCACGCGCGAAGGTCAGCGCCTGGACCTCACGGTGAAGGAGTTCAACCTGCTGGCGCTGCTGCTGCGCCGACGCGGCCAGATCCTGTCGCGCACCACGCTGGCCGAGCAGGTCTGGGACATGAACTTCGACTCCGACACCAACGTCGTCGAAGTCGCGGTGCGCCGGCTGCGCGTCAAGCTCGACGATCCCTTCGAGGCCAAGCTGCTGCACACCGTGCGCGGCATGGGCTATGTGCTGGAGGACCGCGGGTCGTGAGCGTGGTCTGTCCGCCGCCGCTGTGCACGCATTCGATAGGTGCGCGCGCCTCGCGCCGCCTGGCGCTGTTCATCATGCTGGTGCTGGGTCTGCTGTTCGCCATCAGCTGGGGCATGGTGAAGATGATCCTGGTCGAGCGCGGCGACAGCGACCTGCAAAAGCGCTGCGAGCTGATCTCCGACATCGTCACCCAGGCCGCGCAAGGTGGCGAAGCGGTCTTGCTGGCACGCCTGCAGTCGGACGCGCCGATGCGCGCGAACACCCAGCTCGAGGTCTGGCGCGCCGACGGCAGGCCCTTGTACGCGGACACCGAGTCGCAGGCGCTGCGCGCGTCGGATCACGTGCTGGTGCGCGAGTTTGCCATCCCCACGCCGGCACTGGCGGGTGGCCTGGTGCGGGCGCGCTACACGGTGGACTACTCGCGCGATGCCCACATGGGCACGCGCTGGGCCTGGATCCTGGTCGGCGTGACGCTCGCGGCGGGGGCGCTGGTGGCCACCGGCGTGCGCTGGCGGGTGCAGCGCGACCTCAGCCCGCTGCGCGACCTGGCGGCGCAGACGCGGGCGATCTCGGCGCGCGACCTCGACCGCCGGCTCACGCTGGCCGACCCGGCGGAGGAACTGCTGCCCTGGATCACCCAGTTCAACGCCTTGATGGACCGCCTGCAGCGCGCCGTGCAGCAGCTCGAGGCCTTCAACGCCGACGTCGCCCACGAGCTGCGCACGCCGCTGGCGACGCTGATCGGCGAGACCGAGCTCGCGCTCTCGCGCGAGCGCGATGCACCGGCGCTGCGCGAGACCCTGGCGTCCAACCTGGAGGAGACGCAGCGCCTGGCGGCAATGGTCAACGACATGCTGTTCCTGTCGCAGGCCGACCGCGGCGCGCAGGCGCGGCGCGGCGAGCCGGTCAGCCTGGCCGAACTGGCGCAGCAGGTGAGCGAGTTCCACGAGGCGACGCTGGAGGATGCGGGGCTGGTGCTGCGGGTGGACGGCGACGCCCGGCTGGCGGTGGACGTGGCGCTGGTCAAGCGCGCGCTGTCCAACCTGATCGGCAACGCGACCCGTTTCGCGACCCATGGTTCGACCATCGTGGTCGCGATCTCGCCCGCGGCCGAAGGCGAGTACCAGATCCAGGTGGAGAACGCCGGCGCGCCGATCGCCCCCGAGTTGCTGCCGCGCCTGTTCGACCGCTTCTTCCGCGGTGATGGCTCGCGCTGCTGCGAGGACGCGCAGCACCACGGACTCGGGCTGGCGATCGTGGCCGCCATCGCACGCATGCACGCCGGGCGCACGGTGGCCGAGTCCCAGGGGGGCCGCACGCGCATCGGCTTCACCCTCGCGCCGGGGTGAAAGTCATCTGCAGGCGCGCTGGCGCCCGAGCCGGCAGGGGTGTGTCCGTAGGCGCCCGAAACGAGACAAGGGCGCCGTTGGGCGCCGGAAACGACAAGGGCGCCGGTGGGCGCCGCAAACGAAAAGGGCGCCGGTGGGCGCCCTTGTGCGGGATCTTGAATCGAGCCGGGCTCAGACGTTCAGACCGGCACCTTCTTCAGCATCTCCAGGCCCACCTCGCCGGCGGCCACTTCGCGCAGCGCGGTTACGCCAGGCTTGTTGCGGGTCTCGACCTTGGGGGCGTGGCCCTGGCTGAGCATGCGCGCGCGGTAGGTCGCGGCCAGCACGAGCTGGAAGCGGTTCGGGATCTTCTGCAGGCAGTCTTCGACGGTGATGCGCGCCATGGGGGCTCCTGGGGCTCCTGGGGGGTCAAACGAGACCGAGCGCGCCGAACACCTGGGAGCGGTTGCGCAGCTGGGCCGCGTACTTCAGGCGCTGCGAGTGGACCACCGTTTTGAGGTCGAACAGCGCCGTCTCGAACAAGCTGTTGATTATAACGAAGTCGAAGTGGCGGGCCTGTGCCACCTCGGCGCGCGCGTTCGCCATCCGCACCTCGATGGTCGCGCTGTCGTCCTCGCCGCGCCGGCGCAGCCGCTGCTCGAGCTCGTCCCAGCTCGGCGGCAGGACGAAGATCAGCACCGCGTGGCCGAAGATGCGCTTGATCTGCAGCGCGCCCTGCCAGTCGATCTCCAGCACCACGTCCTCGCCGCGGCCCAGGCGCTCCTCGATCGCGCGCCGCGAGGTGCCGTACAGGTGGCCGTGCACGCGCGCCCACTCGAAGAAGTCGCCGCGCCCGGCCATGGCCTCGAAGCGCGCCTCGTCGACGAACCAGTACTCGCGCCCGTCCTGTTCCTGGCCGCGCGGCGCCCGGGTGGTGTGCGAGACCGATACCGCAAGCCGCGAATCGAGTTCGAGCAGCGCCTTCACGAGGCTGGACTTGCCGGCGCCGCTGGGCGCGGCGACGACGAACAGGTTGCCGGGGGTGTCTTCGGGGCGCATCGCGGGATTTTGCGCGATCACGGTGCTGGCTCAGCGCCCGCGCAGGAACAAGGCGTCGAGCTCGCGCAGGGTCAGCTGGCGCCAGGTGGGGCGGCCGTGGTTGCAGGTGTCGGCACGCTCGGTGGCCTCCATGTCGCGCAGCAGCGCGTTCATCTCGGCCAGGGTCAGGCGCCGGTTCGCACGCACCGCGCCGTGGCAGGCCATGGTCGCCAGGATCTCGTGCTCGGCGCGCGCGACGATGCCGCTGGCGCCTTGCTCGGCCAGCTCGGCAAGCACCGCGCGCGCCAGCTCTGCGACATCCGCGTCGGGCAGCGCCGCCGGTCGGCTGCGAACCGCCAGCGTGTGCGCCGACAGCTCGCTGATCTCCAGCCCCAGCGCCTGCAGCGCCGCTGCGTGCGTCTGCGCGGTGGCGATCTCCAGCGCGCTCGCCGGCAGCGGCAGCGGGATCAGCAGGGCCTGCGCCGCCAGGCTGCCGGCGGCGGCGCGCGCCGCCTTCAGCCGCTCGTAGACGATGCGCTCGTGCGCCGCGTGCATGTCCACCAGCACCAGGCCGTGGCTGTTCTCGGCCAGGATGTAGACCCCGGCGAGCTGCGCCAGCGCGCGGCCCAGCGGCCAGTCCAGGGGCGCGGCTTCGACTGCCGGGGTCTCCTGCAGCGGCCCCTGCAGCGGTCCCTGCGGCGGTTCCTGCAGTGGCTGCAAGGGCTGATACAGGGCCTGCCAGCGCGGCGCCGGCTCGCCCGCCTGTGCTGCGCGCTCGCGCAGCGCCAGCGTGCCCTGCCAGCCGCTGCGCGGCGGCGCCGGCGCGGCGCCGATCGCTGCCGACGGCAGGCCGGCGGCGGCTGCGCTGGCGGACAGCGGCTGCGGGCCGCTTGCCGCGACGTCCGCGGCGTCCGCCGCTGCCTTGGCTTGAGCCATGGCTTGGCCGGCACGCGTCGGTGCGAGCGCGTCTTCGACCGCGCGCTGCACCGCCTGGTGCACGGCGCGCGCATCGCGGAATCGCAGCTCGATCTTGGCCGGGTGCACGTTCACGTCCACCGCCTGCGGCGGCAGCTCCAGGAACAGCACCCATTGGGGCTGCCGGCTGCCGTGCAGCTGGTCCTCGAAGGCGGCACGCACGGCGTGCGCCACCACCCGGTCGCGAACGAAGCGGCCGTTGACGAACAGGTACTGCTGGTCGGCGCGCGCACGTGCCGCTTCCGGGCGGCCGACGCGGCCGTGCAGCTGCAACAGCCCTTGCCGGCTGTCCAGCGCCACGCTGGCGCCGATGAAATCGGCCCCCAGCACGTCGGCCAGCCGCTGCGCCGCGCTCGCCGGGCGCCACTGCGCGGCCAGCCGGCCTTCGTGCCAGACCGCGAAACCGACCCCGGGGCGTGCCAGCGCGTGCCGGCGCACCGCCTCCAGCGCGTGCGCGAACTCGGTGGCGTCGGTCTTCAGGAACTTGCGCCGCGCCGGGGTGGCGAAGAACAGCTGCTCGACCTCGACGGTGGTGCCGCGCCCGCGCGCCGCCGGCTGCAGCTCGCCACTGTGGGCGTCGATCTGCTGCGCCATCGCGGCGTCCGCCGGGCGGCTGCTCAGGCGCAGACCGGCGACGCTCGCGATCGCGGCCAGCGCCTCGCCGCGAAACCCCATGGTCGCCACCGTCTCCAGCTCGGCCAGGCTGGCGACCTTGCTCGTCGCGTGGCGCTGCAGGGCGAGCGCGAGCTCGGCGCCCGGGATGCCGCAGCCGTCGTCCTCGACCACGAGGCTGCGCACGCCGCCGGCCAGCAGGCGCACCGTGATCTGGGTCGCGCCGGCGTCGAGCGCGTTGTCCACCAGCTCGCGCACCACCGAGGCCGGGCGCTCGATGACCTCGCCGGCGGCGATCTGGCTGATCAGGGTGTCGGGCAGGGCCCGGATCGCACGCCGGGTGGCATCCGTGCTCATGCGGTGCGGCGGTCGGAAAACGCGGGGTGGACCGCGATCCAGCGCCGGATGCCGGTGGCCAGGGCCTGCACCAGGCGGCTGCGGAACTCGGGGTCGCGCAGCTGCGCCTCCTCCTCGGGGTTGGAGATGAAGGCGGTCTCGACCAGGATGCTGGGGATGTCGGGTGCCTTCAGCACCGCGAAGCCGGCCTGCTCGACGCGCGCCTTGTGCAGCCGGCCGACCCGGCCTATGTGGCGCAGCAGCTGCTGGCCGAGCTGCAGGCTGTCGCGGATCTGCGCCGTCGTGCTCATGTCCAGCATCGCCTGCATGAGCTGGCGGTCCGCCACTTTCAGGTTGACGCCACCCACCAGGTCGGCGGCGTTCTCCTTTTGCGCCAGCCAGCGCGCCATGGTGCTGGTGGCGCCGCCGTTGGAGAGCGCGAACACGCTGGCGCCGCGCGCCTCGGGGCGGGTGAAGGCGTCGGCATGCAGGGAGACGAAGAGGTCGGCCTGCACCCGCCGCGCCTTGGCCACGCGCTCGTGCAGCGGCACGAAGAAATCGCGGTCGCGGGTGAGCATGGCGCGCACCCCGGGCAGGGCGTTCAGCCGCTCGCGCAGCTCGAGGGCGATCGCGAGCACCACGTCCTTCTCGCGCAGCCCGCTGGGGCCGATCGCGCCCGGGTCCTCGCCGCCATGGCCGGGGTCCAGGGCGACGATGAGCAGCCGGTCGACGGCGCGCCTTTCCTCCTCCGTGATGGCGCCGCGCGGGCGTGGCGTGATGGCTGCTGCGGCAGGCGGCGCGGCCGGGGGGCGTGGTGCGGGCAGCTTGTCGACGCGCGCGATGAGCGCGTCCAGCGCCTCCTGCATGGCGCGCGCGGCGGCGATCTCGGCCGCTTCCTTCTCCTGCACCAGGGCGAGCAGCGGATCGGGCGCGACCGTGGGGTAGAGGTCCAGCACCAGCCGGTGCTGGTAGGCCGCCACCGGCGCGAGGGTGAAGCGCTGCGGCTGCACCGGCTGCTTGAGGTCGAACACCAGGCGCACGCTGTCGACCAGGAACTGGCCGACGCGCACGCTGGCGACGAAGGGGTCGTCGGGCCGCACCGCGGCCACCAGCTCGCGCAGGCCGGTGTCCAGCGCCAGGCCGGCGATGTCCAGCACCAGCCGCGGCGGGTCGGCCAGCAGCTGGTGCTCGGCCTGCAGCGCGCGGTCGGACTCGATCGTCACCCGCGTGTAGTCGGCCGCCGGCCACATGCGAACGCCGACGATCGCCGGCCCGCCGGCGGCACGCGCGAGCAGGGGCGGGGTCAGCAGCAGCACGAGACTGGCGCGGCGGCGTGGATTCATGCCGCCCAGGCCTGCAGGAGCTGGCGGCCGCGCGTGCTCAAGGCGTCCACCCGGACCTGGCGCCGGTCCTCGTCCAGCGGCTGCAGGTTCAGGCGCAGGTCGGGCGCGGGCAGCGCGCCGGCCAGCTTGTCCGGCCACTCGGCCAGCTTCAGGCCGGGGGCGGCGAAGACCTCGCGCAAGCCGGCGTCGGCCCACTCGCGGGGGTCGTCGAAGCGGTAGAAGTCCAGGTGCGAGATCGACAGTGCGCCGGCCTGGTAGGGCTCCAGCACCGTGTAGCTCGGGCTCTTGATGCGCCCGTCCACCCCCAGGGCACGCAGCAGGTAGCGCACGAAACTGGTCTTGCCGGCGCCCAGCGGCCCGACCAACTCGATGTAGGCGTCGTGCAGCAGAGGTTGGCGTGCCAGGGCCTGGGCGGCGGCGGCGCAGGCGGCCTCGTCGGGCCAGTGCAGGGTGCGGCTTTCTAGAATCGGGGCATGCACGAGCGTAGCCAACTCGACCTGCCGCTGATCTGGCGGCAATTGCGGGAATGGGCGCATCAGGCCGGATTCTCCCAGATCGGGGTTGCCGACGTGGACCTGGCGAGCGCCGAACCCGGCTTCCAGGCCTGGCTGGCGGCGGGCTTCCACGGCTCCATGCACTACATGGCGGCGCACGGCAGCAAGCGCACGCGGCCGGCCGAGCTGGTGCCGGGCACGCTGCGCGTGGTGTGCGTGCGCATGGACTACCTGCCGCGCGACGCCGCGCCCGACTGGGCGGCCGAAGAGCGCGTGCGTCAGACCGATGCCGCCAGCGCCGCGATCTCGATCTACGCCCGCGGCCGCGACTACCACAAGGTTTTGCGCCAGCGCCTGCAGCGCCTGGCCGACCGGCTGGCCGAAGCGATCGGCCCCTTCGGCCACCGCGTGTTCACCGATTCGGCGCCGGTGCTGGAGGTGGAACTCGCCACCCGCAGCGGCCTGGGCTGGCGCGGCAAGCACACGCTGACGCTGGCGCGCGACGCCGGATCGATGTTCTTCCTCGGCGAGCTCTTCGTCGACCTGCCGCTGCCGCTGAGCGAGCCGGTGAGCGCGCACTGCGGGTCTTGCACGGCCTGCATTGCCGCCTGCCCGACACAGGCCATCGTCGCGCCCTACCGGGTCGATGCCCGGCGCTGCATCTCCTACCTGACGATAGAGAGCCACGACCCGATCCCGCCCGAGTTGCGGCCGGCGATCGGCAACAAGGTCTACGGCTGCGACGACTGCCAGCTCGTGTGCCCCTGGAACCGCCACGCCCGGCGCAGCACCTTGCCCGACTTCGACCCCCGGCTCGGCGGCGATAGCCTGCTGGCGCTGTGGGCCTGGGACGAGCCGACCTTTTTGCGCCGCACCGAGGGCAGCCCGCTGCGCCGCATCGGCTTCGCGCGCTGGCGGCGCAACCTCGCGGTGGCGCTGGGAAATGCCTGGCGCGACACCGGTGACGCGGCGATCGCGCAGGCGCTGGCGGCCGCCACCGACGAGGGTCTGGCGCGCGAGCACATCGACTGGGCACTGGCTCAGCGCAGCGCGTCCAGCAGCAGCAATGTCAGCGGCAGGCTGGCCATGCCCAGCAAGGTGGACAGCGTCACCAGACCGGCCACGTAAAATGCCTGGCCGCCCATACGCGCCGCCAGCACGTAGCAGGACGACGCGGTGGGCAGGGCGGCAAAGAGCACGATCACGGTCTGCTGCAGCGCGCTCAGCGGCAGCACGAAAGCGCAGGCGAGGCCCAGCGCCGGCAGCAGCAGGTGGCGGATGCCCAGCAGTGCGCCGGCCAGCCACGGGCCCTCGCGCAGGGCGCCCAGGCGCAGCCCGGCGCCGACCGCCATCAGCCCCAGCGGCAGCGCGGCGCCGCCCACCCGCGCCAGCGTCGTCGTCGCCAGCTCCGGCAGCCGCAGCCCGAGCAGGTTGAACGCCAGCCCACCCACGGTGGCCACGATCAGCGGGTTGCGCGCCAGCTCGCGCCCGTAGTGCTGGCCGCCGTGGCGCGCCAGCGGCCAGACCGCACCCACATTGCACAGCGGCACCGCGCAGGCGATCACCAGCGCCACCGCCGCCAGGCCCTGGGCGCCGGCCACCCGCTCCACCGCCGCCAGCGCGACATAGGAGTTGAAGCGAAACGCGACCTGGGCGCCGCTGGCGTGCAGCCGGGCGTCGACGCCCGGCCCGCGCCGCAGGGCATAGGCGAGCACGATGCCGGCGCCGGTGACGATCCAGGTCGCAGCGGCCAGCGGCAGCGCCGCCATCGGCTGCAGCGGGTGGCGCACGATGGAGCCGAACAGCAGGGCCGGAAACAGCAAGTGGTAGACCAGGCGCTCGGCGGCTTCCCACAGCGGCCGGTCCAGCATCGTGTAGCGGCAGATCAGGAAGCCGAGCACGATGAGCGCGAAGTCCGGCAGCAGCAGCAGGGCGTGCGGACTCATCGCGGCGTTCGGCCTGGCCTGGCGGTGCGGCGCGTCATCGGCGCAGTGTGCCAGCGCGTTGACGCGCCCATGCGTCACACTGCCGCCATGGATCCGATCACCAAACCGCCGTCGCGCCGCGCCTGCCTGCGCGCGGCCCTGGGCAGCGCGCTGATCTGCGCCCGGCCGCTGCGCGCGCAAGTCGTCGCCGAAGGCCACACCTACGCCGCTCAGATCACGCTCGCCGGCAGCACGCTGCAGCTCAACGGCGTCGGCTACCGTGCCGTGGCCTGGTTCAAGGGCTATGCCGCCGGCCTGTACCTCGCCCGCAAGGCCGGCAACGCCGAGGCCGCCGGCGCGACCCCGGGACCCAAGCGGCTGCAGCTGGTGATGCTGGTGGACGTGCCGGCGGCGGAGTTCGTGAAGGCCTTCTACAAGGGCATCGCACGCAACACGCCGGCCGCACAGCAGCCGGCGCTGGCCGAGCGCATGCGGCGCTTCGACGCCCTGGTGAGCGCCATTGGCACGGTGAGGAAGCGCGACGTCGTCGACCTCGACTGGCTGCCCGACAGCGGGCTGCGGCTGGCGCGCAACGGGCGCGAGCTCGGTGCGCCAATTGCGGGCGAGGACTTCTACACCGCCTTGCTGCGCATCTTCGTCGGCCCGCGCCCGGTGGATCCGGAGATGAAGATCGGCTTGCTGGGTGGGCCGGTCGGATGAGGTCGGTGCCCAGGGCGCAGCAGCCATGAGCAGCGCTGACGGCGTGCTGATCGGGCGCTTCATCGATGCCCTGTGGCTGGAGGATGGGCTGGCGGCGCTGACCCAGGCCGCCTACCGGCGCGACCTGCAGGCGCTGGCGCGCTGGCTGCGCGAGGGTGGCGGTGAGGGCGGCGGTGAGGGCGGCGGCGCCGACTTGCTGACGCTCGCCGAGAACGACTTGCGCGCCTACCTGCTGGCGCAGCACGCGTCCACCAAGGCCAGCACCGCGAACCGCCGGCTCGCGGTGTTCCGGCGCTTCTACCGCTGGGCGCTGCGCGAGCGCCTGCTGAACGCCGACCCGACCCTGCGCCTGCGGCCGGCGCGCCAGCCGCCGCGCGTGCCGCGCACGCTGTCGGAGTCACAGGTCGAGGCGCTGCTCGCGGCCCCCGATGTGGCCACCCCGCGCGGCCTGCGCGACCGCGCCATGCTGGAGCTGATGTACGCCAGCGGCCTGCGCGTGAGCGAGCTGGTGGGCCTGCGCAGCGTGCAGCTCGCGCTCGCCGAAGGCGTGGTGCGGGTGAGCGGCAAGGGGTCCAAGGAGAGGCTGGTTCCCTTCGGTGCCGAGGCCGGGGCCTGGCTGCAGCGCTACCTCGCCGAGGCGCGCGCGGCGATCCTGGCCGGTCGGATGAGCGAGGCCTTGTTCGTCACCGCGCGCGGCGCCGGCATGACGCGCCAGATGGCGTGGAAGCTGGTGAAGGCGCACGCGCGCGCCGCCGGCATCCAGCTGTCGCTGTCGCCGCACACCCTGCGCCACGCCTTCGCCACCCACTTGCTCAACCACGGCGCCGACCTGCGCGCGGTGCAGATGCTGCTCGGCCACGCCGACATCTCCACCACCACCATCTACACCCACGTCGCGCGCGAACGGCTGCGCGTGCTGCACGCCGCGCACCATCCGCGGGCATGAAAAAGCCGGCCCGCGGGCCGGCTGTGCTGACGCGGGGTGTGTCCCCGAATCAGAAGTTGTGACGCAGCCCCAGGCCGTAGGAGCTGAAGTCGGTCGCGCCGTGGCCGATGTCGAGCTTGGTGTAGAAGGCGTGCAGCCGGGTGCGCTTGCTCAGGTTGTAGTTGTAGGCCACCGTGAACTGGTCGCCGTCGACGGCATCGGTGCCGCTGCTGCGCTTGCCGAAGTTGAGGTGGAACTCGCTCACGCCCATGGCGTACATGCCGGCGAGGCGGAAGTTGTTGTACTTCACGTCGCCGCTGCCGCGCTCGTAGTAGCCGCCGACGGTGAAGGCGCCCAGTTCGTACAGCGCGCGCAGCGCGGTGGACTTCTGGCCGTCGTAGTCGTCGTAGCCCAGGCCCAGGTGCAGGGCGCCGGCGTCGTAGTTCACCGCCACCGTGATCGGGGCGTCGGGCAGCGTGCCTTCCTTCATGGCGGTCTGCACCTCGGCCTGCCAGCCGGCGACGGTCGGCGTGGTGTAGGAGACGCGGTTGCTCAGGGCGTCGCCGGAGGTGTAGCCGTACAGCGCGTCGGCCGAGCTGCCGGTGTCGTGGTTGTGCATCGACACGTAGTCGGCGGTGGCGTAGTAGGACGCGGGCGACGAGAAGCGGCCCAGGCGCACGGTGCCGAAGCTGCCGCCCAGGCTGAGCGTGCTCTCGCGGCCCCAGAACGCGGCGTCGGTCGTGCCGTTGTCGGCGTCGAAGCCGTGCTCGAGCACGAAGCCGAGCTTCAGGCCCCCGCCCAGGTCCTCGGTGCCGCGAAAGCCGATGCGCGACGAGTTGTCGTACATGCCGGTGTGCTTGTCGCCACCGTCCTTCTGACGTTCGACGGTCAGGTTGATGCGGCCGTAGATCTCGGTCGAACCTTGGGCAAAGGCGCTACCCGCCAGCAGCGCGGCGGCGGCGGCGAGGACGAAACGGGTCTTCATGCGTGCTTCTTTCGGGTTGATGAAACCATGCCGGCATCCAGCAGATCGCCGGGACGCGCCAGTCTAGGGCGGCGATCGGGGTCAACCCTGAGCGACCCCCTAAAAATCGTCGCTGGCGTGGCTGGCGCTGCGGCATCGGCGCAACAGCGGCGGGCGGACAGACAATGCGCCGCCATGGAACACGGCTTCGTTTCCGCCCTGGTGCTGCTGCTGCTGGTGCTGGACCCCTTCGGCAGCCTGCCGATCTTCATCTCGGTGCTGCGCGAGGTGGCGCCGGCTCGCAAGCGCCCGCTGATCCTGCGCGAGGTGGCGATCGCGTTCGCGGTGCTGGCGCTGTTCATGGTCGCCGGCCAGGGTTTCCTGAACCTGATGCGGCTGTCGGAGCGCTCGCTGGAGGTGGCCGGCGGCGTGATCCTGCTCATCATCGCCATTCGCATGGTGTTCGCCGGCGGCGGCGAAATCTACGCCGCCGGCAGCGAGGGCCGCGAGCCCTTCATCTTCCCGCTCGCGGTGCCGCTGCTCGCCGGCCCTTCGGCGCTGGCCACGGTGCTGCTGCTGGCCTCGCGCCAGCCGGCGCAGCTGTGGACCTGGCTGGGCGCGCTGACGGTGGCGATGGCGGTCTGCGGCGCCGTGCTGCTGGGCGCGGACCGGCTGCGCCGGGTGCTCGGCGCCTCCATGGTGGCGGCGATCGAGAAGCTGATGGGGCTGGTGCTGACCGCGATCGCGGTCGAGATGATCCTCGCCGGGCTGAAGCGCTACTTCCTGGAACCCTGAAGCGGGCGCCTGCGAAAGCTCAGCGCCCGCGCTGCTCGGCCGGTGCCTCCAGCCGCCGCGCCAGCAGCGACAGGGTCAGCGTCAGCACCAGGTACAGCGCCGAGATCGCGAGGTAGGGCTCCCAGTAGCGGGCAAAGGCGCCGGCCACCGTGCGCGCGGCCAGCGCCAGTTCGGCCAGGCCGATCGCGCTCACCAGCGAGCTGTCCTTGATCAGGGTGACGCCCTCGTTCACCAGCGCCGGCACCATGCGCCGGAAGGCCTGCGGCAGCACCACCCAGCGCATCGCCTGCACGTGCGTCAGGCCCAGGCTGTAGGCGGCCTGCAGCTGGCCGCGGTGGATGCTCTGGATGCCGGCGCGGAAGATCTCGCTGATGTAGGCGCCGGCGTTCAGGCTCAGCGCCAGGCAGCCGGAGAAGAAGGCGCCGTGCGACTGGCGGAACTCGCGCGCCGCCTCGCCCGACAGCAGCCAGCCGTGCTCGGGCTGGATCAGCGTGGGCATGAGCGCGAAGTGCACGAGCAGGATCTGCACAAACAGCGGCGTGCCGCGGAAGAACCCCACGTAGCCGGCGGTGGCCCAGCGCGCGGCGCGCAGCAGCCAGGCCAGGCCACGCGACTTGGGGGCCGGCGCGTCGGCCGAGCTGCTGACCAGGCCGAGTGCCACCCCCAGCGCCAGCCCGGCGCCGATGGCGACGATGGTGAGCTTGACCGTCATCCACAGCCCGGCTGCGAACAGCGGGCCGTAGCCGGCCAGGATCTCCCAGCGCAAGTCCATCGTCGCCGCGCCGGCCGCGGGCTTACTTGGACGCCGCGCTGGCCGGCGCCGCGGCGGCGGCAGCGCCGAAGTAGCGGGCGTAGATCTGGTCGTAGCTGCCGTCGGCGCGGATCGCCTTCAGGCCCTCGTTGATCTTGGCCAGCAGTTCGGTGTCGCCCTTGCGCACCACGATGCCGTAGCGCTCGGGCACGAAGGAGGCGTCGCTCACGGTCTTGATGCCGGCGGCGGAGTTGTTGGCCACGTAGTGGCTGACGACGCCGTTGTCGGCGACCACCGCATCCACGCCGCCGGCCTTGAGCTCCTCCAGCGCCAGCGGCGTCGACTCGAAGCGCTTGACGTTGGTGCTGGTCTTGCCCAGCAGCTGGGTCACGACCTCGTCGCCGGTGGTGCCGGTCTGCACGCCCACCTTCAGCGGCTTGAGGTCGGCGAACTTGGCGACCTTGCTGTCGGCCTTCACCGCGATCAGCTGGGCGGCGTCGAAGTAGGGGTCGCTGAAGTCCATGGTCTGCTTGCGCTCGTCGGTGATCGTGACCGCCGACACCAGCAGGTCGCGCCCGCCTTGCTGCAGCTCGTTGAAGATGCCTTCCCAGGGCGTGTTGACGAACTTGACCTCGATCCCGGCCTTGGCCGCGACCGCGCTCACGACGTCGATGTCGAAGCCGACGATCTGGCCCTGGTCGTTCTGGCTCTCGAAGGGGGCGTAGGCGGCGTCGGTGCCGACCACGTAGACCTTGGCCGGCGGCGCGGCCGGTGCCGGCGCGGCGGCCGGGGCCGCGGCCTCTTCCTTCTTGCCGCAGGCGGCGATGACGAGGCCGGCGGCGAGCACGGCGGCGGTGTTCAGGAAGCGACGCTTGTCCAAGACGTGTTCTCCAGGGTTGGGATGGCGCGCAAGTCTACGCTGGCGGCAGGGTCGGAGCGGCGCGTGCCGGGCGGCCGGGCATGCGGCGCCACCGCTGCGGGGCGGCGCGACGTGGCGCGGCGCCTTCCTTAGAATTCCCGCCTTTGTCCCGCGGAGAGATGGCATGGCTTTGCTGCGCATCGGCGAGCACCAGCCCCGGATCGGCGCCGGCGCCTGGGTGGCCGACAACGCGCGCCTGATCGGCCAGGTGGAGCTGGGCGCCGAGTCCAGCGTCTGGTATGGCAGCACGATACGCGCCGACAACGAGCTCATCCGCATCGGCGCGCGCTGCAACATCCAGGACGGCGCGGTGCTGCACACCGACCCCGGCTTCCCGATGCTGCTGGGCGACGAGGTCACGGTCGGCCACCAGGCGATGCTGCACGGCTGCGTGGTCGGCGCCGGCTCGCTGATCGGCATCCAGACCGTCATCCTCAACGGCGCGCGCATCGGCAGCCACTGCCTGGTGGGCGCCGGCTCGCTGGTCACCGAGGGCAAGGAGTTCCCCGACGGCGCGCTCATCATGGGGCGGCCGGCGAAGGTGGTGCGCATGCTCGAGCCGGCGCAGATCGAGGGCCTGCGCACGAGCGCCTTGCAGTACGTTCAACAGGCGGCGCGCCACCGGCTGACGCAGCGCGTCGATTGAAGCCCATGTCCGAGCTGCACAAGTTCCTGTTCGAAGGCCTGCCGGTGCGCGGCATGCTGGTGCGCCTGGACGAGGGCTGGCAGGAGCTGCTGCAGCGCCGCGCCACGCCCTGGCCGGCCGAGGTGGCGACGCTGGTCGGCCAGATGTGCGCGGCCGGCGTGCTGCTGCAGTCCAACATCAAGTTCGAGGGTGCGCTGGTGCTGCAGATCCAGGGCGACGGGCCGGTGCCGCTGGCGGTGGCCGAGGTGCAGCCCAGCCTGCGCTTTCGCGCCACCGCCAGCGTCACCGGCGAGGTGGCGGCCGGGGCCGGGCTGGCGCAGCTGGTCAACCCGCTCGGGCGCGGGCGCTGCGCGATCACCCTCGACCCCGCCGAGCGCCAGCCCGGCCAGCAGCCCTACCAGGGCGTGGTCGCGCTGTGCGACGACGACGGCCGGCCGCTGCCCACGCTGGCGGCGGTGATCGCGCACTACATGCGCCAAAGCGAGCAGCTCGACACCCGGCTCGTGCTGGCCGCCGACGCGCGCGTGGCCGCCGGGCTGCTCATTCAGCGCCTGCCGGTGGAAGGGGCGGCCAACCTGGGCGCCGGTTCGGCGGCCGATGTGGAGTCGGCCGAGCATTTCAACCGCATCGCCCACCTGGCCTCGACCCTGAGCGACGAGGAGTTGCTGACGCTGGATGCACACACCCTGCTGCGGCGCCTGTTCTGGCAGGAGGATGTGCGCCATTTCGACCCCCTGACGCCGAGCTTTGCCTGCCGCTGCTCGCGCGAGCGCGTGCGCGGCATGCTGCGCGGGCTGGGGCGGCGCGAAAGCGAGGAACTCATCGCCGAGCGTGGCGCGGTGGAAGTGGGATGCGAGTTCTGCGGCCTGCAGTACCGCTTCGACGCCGTCGACGTGGGCGAGATGTTCACGCCCTCGGCGAACCAGCCGCCGGGTTCCTCGGCGGTCAACTGAACGCATGCAGGCGGGCGCGGCGCACTACCGCTGGCAGGGCGATGCCCTGTGGCTGGAGCTGCAGGGCAAGCCGGGTGCGCGGCGCGACGGCTTCGGCCGCGTCAGCGGCGGCCGGCTGCAGGTGCAGATCGCGGCCCAGCCCGAGGACGGACGCGCCACCGCGCGCATGATCGCCTTCCTGGCCGAGGCCTTCGACGTGCCGCGCTCGGCGGTCGAGCTGCGCTACGGCCTGTCCAGCCCCAAGAAGGGCGTCACCGTGCACGCGCCGCGCCGCCTGCCGGCCGAGGCGGCGGTCGCTGCGCCCGGCGCCTGACGCCATCCGCACAAGCCACTGTGACCGAGACCCAGCCATGAGCGAGCCCGCCAGTGAACCCCGATTGACCTCGCTGTCGCACGGCGGCGGCTGCGGCTGCAAGATCGCCCCCGGCGTGCTGGGCGAGATCCTGCGCGGCAGCGCCGGCATGGCGATGCCGCCGCAACTGCTGGTCGGGCTGGAGACCGCGGACGACGCTGCGGTCTACCAGCTCAACGACGAGCAGGCGCTGATCGCGACCACCGACTTCTTCATGCCCATCGTCGACGACCCGTTCGACTTCGGCCGCATCGCGGCCACGAACGCGATCAGCGACGTCTACGCCATGGGCGGCACGCCCATCATGGCGCTGGCGCTGGTGGGCATGCCGATCAAGGTCTTGTCCACCCAGACCATCGCGCGCATCCTCGACGGAGGGCAGGCGGCGTGCCGGGCGGCCGGCATCCCGGTGGCCGGCGGCCACACCATCGACTCGGTGGAGGCGATCTACGGCCTGGTGGCGCTCGGCCTCGTCCACCCGCAGCGCCTGAAGCGCAACTCCGGCGCGCGCGCGGGCGACCGTCTGGTGCTGGGAAAGCCGCTGGGCGTGGGCGTGTACAGCGCGGCGCTGAAGAAGCAGCAGCTCCGCGCCGAGGGCTACCTGCAGATGATCGAGTGCACGACGAAGCTGAACACTCCCGGCCCCGAGCTGGCAGCGCTGGACGGCGTGCATGCGATCACCGACGTCACCGGCTTCGGCCTCGCCGGCCACGGCCTGGAGATGGCGCGCGGCGCCGGCCTGCAGCTGGCGCTGGACTGGGCGCGCGTGCCGCTGCTGCCTGGCGTGCGGGCGCTGGCCGGGCAGGGCATGGTGACGGGCGCCTCCGGCCGCAACTGGGATGCCTACGGCCATGAGGTGCGGCTGCCGGCCGGCTTCGCGGCCGAGGACCAGGCGCTGCTGAGCGACCCGCAGACCAGCGGCGGCCTGCTCGTGTCCTGCGCCGCGGACAGCGTCGGCGCGGTGCTGGAGGTGTTCCGCCGCCACGGCTTCGCCGCCGCGGCCGAGATCGGCGAGGTGCGGGACGGCGCGCCGGAGCTGGTCCTGCGCTGAGCCGCGCCCGATGGCAGGTCCCGCGCCGATCGACATCGCCGGCATCGCGCAGCGCCTGCAAGCGCTGGGCGCCGGCCCCGAGCACCGCGTGCACGTGCTTCGCCACTGGGTGCAGGGCCGGGCGCAGGCGGCGGGACGGCGTGCACTCGCGGACTTCATGCCGCGCGCGCTGCGGGACGCGCTGCCGGCGCTGGAAGCCGAACTGGCGGCGCTGGCGCAGCTGCGCGAACGGCACCCTGGCGCCGACGGCTCGGCGCGCCTGCTGGTCGGGCTGGCCGACGGCCAGACGGTGGAGACCGTGCTGCTGCCGCGCCAGGGGGTGTGCGTGTCGACCCAGATCGGCTGCGCGGTGGGTTGTGGCTTCTGCATGACCGGCCGGGCCGGCCTGCTGCGCCAGCTCGGCAGCGCCGAGATCGTGGCCCAGGTGGTGCTGGCGCGCCGCCTGCAGCCGCTGCGCAAGGTGGTCTTCATGGGCATGGGCGAGCCGGCGCACAACCTCGAGCAGGTGCTGGCGGCAATCGATCTGCTGGGCACCGAGGGCCAGTTCGGGCACAAGCAGCTGGTGTTCTCCACCGTCGGCGACGCGCGCGTGTTCGAGCGTCTGCCGCGGCAGCGGGTGAAGCCGGCGCTGGCGCTGTCGCTGCATTCGCTGAACCCGGATCGCCGGCGCGCCCTGCTGCCGCGCGCGCCGCACATCGACCCCGCCGAGCTGCTGGCGCAGGCGCTGGCCTACGCGCGCGCCAGCGGCTACCCGCTGCAGCTGCAGTGGACGCTGCTGGCCGGGGTGAACGACGGCGACGACGAGCTGCAGGCCTTGCTGCCGCTGCTGCGCGGCCAGCCGGCGATCCTGAACATGATTCCCTACAACGCTGTGCCCGGACTGCCCTATGCGCGCCCGGCGCCGCAGCGCGTGGACGAGATCTTCCACTGGCTGAACCAGCGGGGCGTGCTCACCCGCATGCGCCAGTCGGCCGGGCAGGACGTGGACGCCGGCTGCGGCCAGTTGCGGGCGCGCAGCCTGGCGCGCCCGCAGCCCGCGGCCTGAAGCTCGGCGCAGCGTTCGCGCGGGCGCTGAGCCGCGCCCGGGCGCTGCGCCCGGGCCCAGCGCCCGGGAATCGGCACCTGCGCTCTGTCAGCGCGCACTGCCCGCGTGATCGCCGGCAGCGCGCTCAGGAAGGCCGCGCCTGGTCGGGCTTGCTGTAGTCGCACACGCCCTCGGGGAAGATCTGCTGCAGGCGCGCGATGTCGGCGCTGCTCGGCACCCAGGGCGCGTAGCTGCCGTCGGCCACCGCTTGCGCGACCGGCTTGAGCGCGCAGCGGTAGATGCCACCCTCGATCGGTGCGCCGGCGACGGTGCGCGAGGTGCCGTACATCGGGAAGCGCTGCGTGCACTTGCCGGCGGGCCGGTCGTCGAGCACGCCGTCCCAGGCGTCGTTGCCGGCGTAGATCAGCGCGCCGTTGACGTCGAAGCAGCTGTCCACCGCCGCCGCCGGCCGGTTCTCGGCGATGCTCTTGCCGGGGTTGGCGCGGATGTTGGCCATCCAATCGTCCATCACCTTCATCGCGTCCATGGACTGGCTGGCCTTGGGCGTGCCGGGCACGGTGTCGGTGAACCAGATCACCAGGTGGTCGGAGTTGCCCATCTTCTGCAGCACCCGCTTGCGCACCGCGAAGGACTGGTGGACGTTGTGCATGTCGAGCTCGCGCTCCATGTACTGGCGGTGGTCTATCGTGGGCAGCGGCATCTGGCCGCTGAACACCATGCCCGAGGTGTAGGCGGCGCGCATCGCGTCGGGGTCGCCGTGGGTGCGCGGCGCCGGCTGGTCGGCGGCCGGCTGCCGGTTCATGTTGCGGCTGCTCCAGAGGTCGAACCGGGTCGGGTCGGCCATCACCTCGGCCAGGGTCCCGATGTAGGGGAAGCCCTCCTGCACCATCTGGCTCGGGTGCTTCCAGCCGCCGATCTTGAAGTTCAGGTCCAGGAACTCGGCGCCGCTGATCTTGCCGGCCTTCAGCGAGTTCAGCCCGTACTGCACGCCCACGTTGTCCCAGGTCGGGCGCGCGGCGCCGCTGGCGTCGACGCCGTAGATGTTGCGCAGGTCGTCGTAATGCGTCCAGCGGATGGCGGCGATGTCGGACTGCGGCACGTACTTGTCCTGGTAGTCGGCCTCGCCGTAGTGCGGGTTCATCGCCAGCGCCGACAGGCCGATCCAGGATTTGCGGCATTCGGTGGAGCCGCGCGCGGTGCTCAGGCCGAGCATGGTCTTGGCGTCGGCGAAGGGGTCGTTGACCTCGGCCACGTCATCCTGGCCGGCCGGTGTCTCCTCGGCGTTCATGCCCACCAGCCAGCTGCGGTTCTTGGTCGTGCGCCACTTGGGGTTGGCCTTGTCGGTCACGTCCATGTAGTACTCGAGCAGCTCGCAGTCGCCGACGTGGATGGTCTGCGTCACCATGTCGGGGTAGGACTGCACGGGCAGCGCGGCATCCAGGATGCCGGGGTTGTTCTGCGCCAGGATGTACTGCTGGATGGCGCCGCCCGAGCCGCCCAGGCCATAGGTGTAGAGCGGGCGGCCGTAGCGCTCGATGAAGCGCTCCTTGGTCATCATCGCCGTCTCGCCCGAGACCTGCAGGTTGTAGTGGGTGTCGGTGACGTTGCCGCTGGAATGCACGATGGCGTCGCCGCGCGCGAGTACGTCGGCGTTCATCGAGCGGCCGTGGATGCGGCCCTGCGAGTGGCCGATCGCCACCCCGCCCTGGAAGTAGTACTGCAGCCGGCGGTTCCACAGGCTGAGGTCGGGCCTGGACCGGTCCTCGTTTGCCGGCGCCAGCATGGCGAAGCTGTAGAGGAAGCGGTTGATGCTGCCGCGCTCCTGGCGCACGACGAAGTCCACCGTGCGGCCGTCGGCCAGGGTGATGGTCTTCATGTCGGCCGGGCGCGAGCCGTCGGCGGGCAGGTCTTTCCAGGCCTCGCCGGTGCTGCGGTAGTAGTAGCTGACGTAGGTTTCGATCGAGCAGTTGCGGCTGTAGCCGATCACCTGGCCCGCGGCGTCGGTGACCGGATAGCCGGGCGGGCTGGCGCTGTCCACCAGCGGCTGCTTGCCCAGGCGCTCGGTGCTGCAGACGAAGGGCGTTTGCTGCGGGCCGGAGAACATCGGCCCCGTGATCGGGTGGTTGGTGAGCGTCAGGCGCTGGTTGGCGTAGCCGTCGGAGCGCACTTCGAGCACGTTGGCGCCGTCCACCAGGCCGCTGACCACGCCCTCCAGTCGGTCGCCGTCGGCCTGCAGGGCGGGGCTGATGCGCGCGCCGTTGAGCCACAGCTCGATCTGGGCGTGCTTGGACGCAGGGGCCTCGATCTCGATGCGTGCGTCGCCGCCGGACACGTACTGCGCCGGGCTGGACAGGATGCTGAGCCTGACGGGCCTGACTTCCTCGTTGCCGCCGCAGGCGGCCAGCAGCGCGGCTGCGGCGGCGGCGGAGATCAGGGTTCGGGTGTGCTTCATCGCTGGGTCTCCTCTGTGGGTGCGGTGGCACCGTTCTTGGGTCGGACTTCGGGATGCAACATCTGCGGGCAGCAGCCACGGAAGGACTGCCAACGCCGGTGGAATCGTCAGGTCTTGTCGCGGCGATGCGAAAGACGATCTCTGAATGATTCTGATCACCGCGGCCGGCGCCGGACAGGTCGGCAAAACCCGCGGGTGCCCGGCGCCGGGTGGTGGGGCGTGGCGACCGGTGACGACGGGTGGCGACGGGTGATCGCGCGCGGTGGCGCACGGTGGCGGGCGGTGGCGGGCGGTGGAGCCGGGATCCGGGACGCGGGCACCCGCCGGTCAGCGCCTGCCCTTCAGGCCGCGGCGGCGAGCCCGTTCGCGAAGTGGCTGCGCATCAGACGCCGTGCGGCCTCGCCGTCGGCGGCGTCTATGGCCTGCATGAGGGCACGGTGCTCGGCCAGCGAGTCCTCGAGCCGGCCCTGCCTGAGCAGCGAGTGGTGGCGGTTGAGTTTCATCACCTTGCGCAGGTCGGCCACGATCTGCTGCGCCCAGCGGTTGCCGGCGATGCGCAGCAGCGCGAGGTGGAAGGCCTCGTTGGTGGCGAAGAAGGCCTCGCGCTGGCGCACCTGGCGCTCCAGCCTGTCGTGCAGGGCGCGCAGCTCGGCACGTTCGGCCGCGCTGGCGCCGCTGGCGACGCTGGCTGCGGCTTCGCTCTCCAGCAGGCCCAGCAAGGCGTAGACCTGGGCCACGTCGTCGCGCGACACCTCGGCGACGAAGGCGCCACGGCGCAGCTTCATCGTCACCAGGCCCTCGACCGCCAGCACCTTGAGCGCCTCGCGCAGCGGGGTGCGGCTGATGCCGAGCTCGGCGGCGAGCTTCATCTCGTCGATCCAGCTGCCGGGCTCCAGGCGCCGGCCGAAGATCTGCTCGCGCAGGCGGTCGGCCACGTCCAGGTAGAGGGCGCGGCGGTCCAGCGGTGCGGCGGGGTCGACGGGTGGCATGGATGGGAGCAAAGTGCGGCGGTTGCCGGCCACGGTTTCGGCCGTTGGCAGGTGCCGGATATCGTGATTCATAATTATGCATAATGCTCGCCGGAGAACAAGACAACTCGGCGGTGGACCGAGTTGCCGCGCCGCTGCGGTCCGGCTTTTGCCTCATGCCGTGAGCCGCGCGGCGCCGCCTGCCGACTCCCACCGCGTTTGAACCAGCCCGGATGACCGCCGTGAACGACCAGCCCGATTTCATCCCCGCCACGCTCGAACATTGGACCCGGGCCGCGGCCAGGACGGCGCCCGGCGGCGATCCGGCGGCGCTGAACTGGACCACGCCGGAAGGTCTGGTCGTCAAGCCGCTGTACACCGCGGCCGACCTCGCCGGCCTGCCCCACACCGACACCTTGCCCGGCTTCGAGCCCTTCGTGCGCGGCCCGCAGCCGACCATGTACGCCGGCCGGCCGTGGACGATCCGCCAGTACGCGGGCTTTTCCACCGCCGAGGAGAGCAACGCCTTCTACCGCCAGGCGCTGGCCGCCGGTGCGCAGGGGGTGAGCGTGGCCTTCGACCTCGCCACCCACCGCGGCTACGACAGCGACCACCCGCGGGTGACCGGCGACGTCGGCAAGGCCGGGGTGGCGATAGACAGCGTGGAGGACATGAAGATCCTGTTCGACGGCATCGCGCTGGACCGGGTCAGCGTGTCCATGACCATGAACGGCGCCGTGCTGCCGGTGCTCGCGGGCTACATCGTCGCCGCCGAGGAGCAGGGCGTCGCGGCGGCGCAGCTCAGCGGCACCATCCAGAACGACATCCTCAAGGAGTTCATGGTCCGCAACACCTACATCCACCCGCCCGAGCCCAGCATGCGCATCGTCGGCGACATCATCGCCCACACCGCGCGCGAGATGCCGCGCTTCAACTCGATCTCGATCTCCGGCTACCACATGCAGGAGGCGGGTGCGAGCCAGGCGCTGGAACTCGCCTTCACGCTCGCCGACGGCATGGAGTACGTGCGCACCGCGCTCGCGCGCGGGCTGGACGTGGACGAGTTCGCCGGCCGGCTCTCCTTCTTCTGGGCGGTGGGGATGAACTTCTACCTCGAGATCGCCAAGATGCGCGCCGCGCGCCTGCTGTGGTGGCGGATCATGAAGGGCTTCGGCGCGAAGAAGGACAAGAGCCTGATGCTGCGCACCCACTGCCAGACCAGCGGCTGGAGCCTGACCGAGCAGGACCCCTACAACAACATCGTGCGCACCACGGTGGAGGCGATGGCGGCGGTGTTCGGCGGCACCCAGAGCCTGCACACCAACAGCTTCGACGAGGCGATCGCGCTGCCCACCGAGTTCAGCAGCCGCATCGCGCGCAACACCCAGCTCATCCTCCAGGAGGAGACCCACATCGCGAGCGTCGTCGACCCCTGGGCCGGCAGCTACATGATGGAGCGCCTGACGCAGGAGATGGCCGACCAGGCGCAGGCCCTCATCGACGA
Organism: Pseudomonadota bacterium; assembly: GCA_963205525.1. The sequence goes on from CAUJJP010000046.1 coordinate 37,590, forward strand.
GGTGGAGCAGATGGGCGGCATGACGCGCGCCGTGGAGTCGGGCTGGGCGAAGCTCAAGATCGAGGCCAGCGCGGCCGAGAAGCAGGCGCGCATCGACAGCGGCGCAGACGTCATCGTCGGCGTCAACAAGTACCGGCCGGCGCAGCGTGACGCGGTGGAGATCCTGGAGGTGGACAACCTCAGGGTGCGCGAGGCGCAGATCGCACGCCTGCAGCGCGTCAAGGCCGGGCGCGACGGCGCGCGCGTGCAGGGCGCGCTGACGGCCCTGACCGAAGCGGCGCGCAGCGGCGAAGGCAACCTGCTGGCGCTGAGCATAGAGGCGATGCGCGCGCGCGCCACCGTGGGCGAAGTAAGTGCGGCGCTGGAAGCCGTCTACGGGCGCCACCGCGCCGACATCCAGAAGGTGACCGGAGTGTATGCAGCCGCCTACGACAGCCCCGAGGGCTGGCAACAGCTCAAGTCCGAGATCGCCGAGTTCGGCAGCCAGCAGGGCCGGCGACCGCGCGTGATGATCGCCAAGCTGGGCCAGGACGGCCACGACCGCGGCTCCAAGGTGGTGGCCACCGCCTTCGCCGACCTCGGCTTCGACATCGACATCGGCCCCCTGTTCCAGACCCCCGAGGAATGCGCGCGCCAGGCAATCGAGAACGACGTCCACGCGGTCGGCATCAGCACCCTGGCCGCCGGCCACAAGACCCTGGTGCCGGCGATCATCGACGAGCTCAGGCGCCAGGGCGCGGACGACATCGTCGTCTTCGTCGGCGGCGTGGTGCCGCAGCAGGACTACGAGTTCCTCTACGCCGCGGGCGTGAAGGGCATCTACGGTCCCGGCACGCCGGTGCCGGTGAGCGCGAAGGACGTGCTGGAGCAGATCAAGGCCAGCCTGGGCGCGCGATGACGCTCGCCGATCCGGTCGACCCGGCCGACCAGGCGCTGCGCGACGCCGTGCTCGGTGCGCCCGGGCCGCTGCAGCGGCGCGCCGTGGCCAAGACCATCACCTTGCTGGAGAGCACGCGCGCCGACCACCGCGCGCGCGCCGATGCCCTGCTCGACGCCCTGCTGCCGCACGCCGGGCGTGCGCTGCGCCTGGGCATCAGCGGCGTGCCGGGGGTTGGCAAGAGCACCTTCATCGAGGCCCTGGGTCTGCAGCTGACGGCGCTCGGTCACCGGGTGGCGGTGCTTGCGGTGGACCCCAGCTCCAGCCTTAGCGGCGGCAGCATCCTGGGCGACAAGACGCGCATGGAGCGCCTGGCCGCCGACCCGCAGGCCTACATCCGGCCCAGCCCGAGCAGCGGCACCCTGGGCGGCGTGGCCGAGAAGACGCGCGAGGCGATGCTGGTGTGCGAGGCCGCGGGATTCGACGTCGTGATCGTCGAGACCGTGGGCGTGGGCCAGAGCGAGACCGCGGTCGCCGGCATGACCGACTGCTTCGTGCTGCTGCTGCTGCCCAACGCCGGCGACGACCTGCAGGCGATCAAGAAGGGCGTGATGGAGCTGGCCGACCTGTTCGTCATCAACAAGGCCGACCTCGACCCCGACGCGGCCACCCGGGCGCGGGCCCAGATCACGAGCGCGCTGCGCCTGGTGGGCCGAGCCGGGCGCGCCGAACCCGAGAGCGCCCTGGCGCGCCCGCAGCCGCCGCAGGTGCTGCAGCTCAGCGCGCGCGCCGCCGACGGCGTGGCCGGCTTCTGGGCCGTGGTGAACGCCTGGCGCGAGGCCAGGCAGGCTGCCGGTCGCATCAGTGCGCGCCGCCACGAGCAGGACCGGGCCTGGATGTGGGAGCGCATCGAGGCCGGCCTGCACGAACGTTTCCGGCGCCACCCGCGGGTCTGCGAAGCCCTGCCGCGCCTGAGCGACGAAGTGCAGTCAGGCCGCCTCGCACCCTCGGTGGCGGCGCGCCGGCTGCTGGACCTGCTGGACCCCGTCCAATCCCTGGAGAAGCCCTGATGCACGACATCATCGAACAACTCGAACGCAAGCGCGCCGCGGCGCGCCTGGGCGGTGGCCAAAAGCGCATCGACGCCCAGCACGCCAAGGGCAAGCTGAGCGCGCGCGAGCGCCTGGAGCTGCTGCTGGACGAAGGCAGCTTCGAGGAATGGGACATGTTCGTCGAGCACCGCTGCGCCGACTTCGGCATGGCCGAGCAGAAGATCCCGAGCGACGGCGTCGTCACCGGCTACGGGATGATCAACGGCCGCCTGGTGTTCGTCTTCAGCCAGGATTTCACGGTCTTGGGCGGCGCGCTGTCGGAGGCGCACGCGGAGAAGATCTGCAAGGTCATGGACCAGGCGATGAAGGTCGGCGCGCCGGTGATAGGCCTCAACGACTCGGGTGGCGCGCGCATCCAGGAGGGCGTGGCCTCGCTCGGCGGCTATGCCGAGGTCTTCCAGCGCAACGTGCTGGCCTCCGGCGTGGTGCCGCAGATCAGCCTGATCATGGGGCCTTGCGCCGGCGGCGCGGTGTATTCGCCGGCGATGACGGACTTCATCTTCATGGTGCGCGACAGCAGCTACATGTTCTTCACCGGCCCCGAGGTGGTGAAGACCGTGACCCACGAGTCGGTGAGCGCCGAGGAGCTCGGCGGCGCCGCCACCCACACCGGGCGCAGCGGGGTCGCCGACCTCGGCTTCGAGAACGATGTCGAGGCCATCCTGATGCTGCGGCGCTTCTTCAACTACCTGCCGCTGAACAACCGACAGAAGGCGCCGCTGCGCCCGAGCAGCGACCCCGCCGATCGGCAGGACACGAGTCTGGACACGCTGGTGCCCGACAACCCGAACCAGCCCTACGACATCAAGGAGCTGATCGTCAAGACGGTGGACGACGGCGACTTCTTCGAGCTGCAGCCCGACTACGCGCGCAACATCGTGATCGGCTTCGGCCGCATGGAAGGCGCGCCGGTGGGCATCGTGGCCAACAACCCGATGGTGCTGGCGGGCTGCCTGGACATCAAGAGCAGCATCAAGGCGGCGCGCTTCGTGCGCTTTTGCGATGCCTTCAACATCCCGCTGCTGACCTTCGTCGATGTGCCCGGCTTCATGCCCGGCACGGCGCAGGAGTACGGCGGCATCATCAAGCACGGCGCCAAGCTGCTGTTCGCCTACGCCGAGGCCACGGTGCCCAAGGTGACGGTGATCACGCGCAAGGCCTACGGCGGCGCCTACGACGTGATGAGCTCCAAGCACCTGCGCGGCGACGTCAACTTCGCCTGGCCGAACGCCGAGATCGCGGTCATGGGTGCCAAGGGGGCGGTGGAGATCATCTTCCGCCAGGACAAGGACGACCCGGCCAAGCTGGCCGCGCGCGAGGCCGAGTACAGGTCGCGCTTCGCGAACCCCTTCGTCGCCGGCGCGCGCGGCTACATCGACGACGTCATCCAGCCGCACGAGACCCGGAAGCGCATCTGCCGCAGCCTGGCCATGCTGGCCGACAAGAAGCTCGACAACCCGTGGCGCAAGCACGGCAACATCCCGCTGTGAGGCCGGCCATGTTCGACAAGATCCTGATCGCCAACCGGGGCGAGATCGCCTGCCGCGTGATCGCCACCGCGAAGAAGATGGGCATCGCCACCGTGGCGGTGTATTCCGATGCCGACCGCGACGCGCGCCACGTCGAGCTTGCCGACGAGGCGCTGCACATCGGCGGCGCGCCCAGCCGCGAGAGCTACCTGCAGGCCGATCGCATCATCGCCGCCTGCCAGGCGAGCGGCGCGCAGGCGGTGCACCCGGGTTACGGCTTTCTGAGCGAGAACGAGGACTTTGCGCGCCGGGTGGAGGAAGCGGGCATCGTCTTCATCGGTCCCAAGCACCACAGCATCGCCGCCATGGGCGACAAGATCGCGTCCAAGAAGCTGGCGCAGCAAGCGCAGGTCAACACCATCCCGGGCTGGAACGCGCCCATCGCCAACGTCGCCGAGGCGGTGCGCATCGCGCGCGACATCGGCTACCCGGTGATGATCAAGGCCAGCGCCGGCGGCGGTGGCAAGGGCTTGCGCGTGGCCTGGGACGACGCGCAGGCGAGCGAGGGCTTCGACGCCTGCCGCAACGAGGCGCGCGCGAGCTTCGGCGACGACCGCGTCTTCATCGAGAAGTTCGTCCAGAACCCGCGCCACTTCGCGTTCCAGGTCCTGGGCGACGCGCACGGCAACCTGGTCTATCTGCACGAGCGCGAGTGCAGCATCCAGCGCCGGCACCAGAAGGTGATCGAGGAAGCGCCATCATCCTTCATCAGCGAGGAGACGCGCCAGGCGATGGGCGCGCAGGCGGTGGCGCTGGCGCGCGCGGTGAACTACCAGAGCGCGGGCACGGTGGAGTTCGTGGTCGGCGCCGACCAGAGCTTCTACTTCCTGGAGATGAACACCCGGCTGCAGGTCGAGCACCCGGTGACGGAGTGCATCACCGGCATCGACCTGGTGGAGATGATGATTCGGGTCGCGGCGGGCGAGAAGCTGCCCTTCGGACAGGCGCAGATCCAGCGCCGCGGCTGGGCGATCGAGTGCCGCATCAACGCCGAGGATCCCTTCCGCGGCTTCCTGCCCTCCACCGGCCGCCTGCTGCGCTACCTGCCGCCCGCGGCGACGCTGCAGGCGGCGCAGCCGCCAGCGCCGACAGGCACGGCGTACGGCGTGCGCGTGGACACCGGGGTCTTCGAGGGCGGCGAGATCCCGCTGCACTACGACTCGATGATCGCCAAGCTGATCGTCCACGGCAGCGACCGCGGCGACGCGATCGCGCGCATGCGCGAGGCGCTGGACGGCTTCGTGATACGCGGCGTGGCGAGCAACATCCCGTTCCAGGCCGCGCTGCTGGCGCACCCGTCGTTCGTCGCCGGCGACTTCGACACCGGATTCATCGCCGCCCACTACGGCCAGGGCTTGTGTGCCGAGGACGTGCCGCACGCCGACCCGGACTTCCTGGTTGCGCTCGCCGGCGCCGCCTACCGGCGCTACCGCGAGCGCGCCGCCGGCATCCACGGCCAGCTCGCCGGCCATGGGGTGAAGATCGGCGAAGACTTCACCGCGGTGGTCAGGCGCGAAGGCGGCGGGCACGACTACCACCCCATCACCCTGCGCCCGGACGGACACGCGGTGCAGGTGACGCTGGGCGACAAGACCTATCTGATCGCCAGCGACTGGCAGTTCGGCGACGTCCGCGCCAGCGGCCGCTGCAACGGCCGGCTGTTCACGGCCCAGGTCGAACGCCAGGGGCTGTGGACCGTGGTCCAGCACCACGGCCGGCGCGTCGAGGCGATGCTGATGAGCGCGCGCGCCGCCGAGCTGCTGCGCGTGATGCCCTTCAAGCCGCCCGCCGACATGAGCAAGTTCCTGCTCTCGCCGATGCCGGGGCTGCTGGTGCAGTTGGCGGTGCAGCCGGGGCAGGCGGTGCGCGCGGGCGAGAAGCTGGCCGTCATCGAGGCCATGAAGATGGAGAACATCCTCGTCGCCCAGCAAGACGGCGTGGTGAAGGAACTGCTCGCCGAACCCGGCGCCAGCCTGAGCGTCGACCAGGCGATCGTCGCCTTTCAGTGAACCTCGAAGCGAGCCGCCCATGACCAGCAGCGCCAAGCCCTTTCGCATCCTGGGCATCCAGCAGATCGCCATCGGCGGCCCGGACAAGGCGCGGCTGCGCGCGCTGTGGGTCGACATCCTGGGCCTGCAGATCAAGTCCCACTTCGTCTCCGAGCGCGAGAACGTCGACGAAGACGTGTGCGCGCTCGGCCAGGGCCCGCACGCGGTCGAGGTGGATCTGATGCAACCGCTGGACCCCGACAAGAAGCCTGCCGTACACGCGACGCCGCTCAACCACGTCGGCCTGTGGGTCGACGACCTGCAAGCGGCGATGGCCTGGATGACGGCGCAGGGCGTGCGCTTCGCCCCCGGCGGCATCCGTGGCGGCGCCAGCGGCCACGACATCTGCTTCATCCACCCCAAGGGCAACGAGCAGTTCCCGATCGGCGGCGAAGGCGTGCTGATCGAGCTCGTGCAGGCGCCACCCGAGGTGGTGGCGGCACTCGCGCGCTGAACAACCCGGAACGAGGAGACATACCGATGGGCATCCAATCGCTGCTGGACCAGATCCTGGGCGCGGCCAACGCCGGCCCGGGGCGCACCGACCTCGGCAAGTACGCCACCGGCGCCGCGGCGGGCGGCGCGCTCGCGCTGCTGCTGGGTGGCAAGAAGCGCGGCGCACTGCTGCGCTACGGCAGCGCCGCCGCGCTCGGTGCGCTGGCCTGGAACGTCTACCGCGAGTGGCAGGCCGGCGAGCGGCCCGGAACCGGCCAGCCGCGCGCCGCAGCGGGCGCCGGACAGGGCGCGGCGGCGCCCTTCGCCCAGCTGCCGCCGCCGGCCGCCGAGGACCGCAGCTGGGCCATGCTGCAGGCGATGATCGCCGCCGCCCGCGCCGACGGCCACATGGACGAGCGCGAGCGCGGCCTGGTGGAGGCCGAGCTGGAGCGCCTGCAGGCCGAACCGGCACTGCGCACACGCGTGCAGGCCGAGCTGCAGCGCGCGGTCGACCCGGCCGAGGTGGCCGCCGCCGTGGCCTCGCCCGAGCAGGCGGCCGAGGTCTACCTCGCCAGCGTCGTCGTCTGCGACGCGGCCGGCACCATGGAGCGCGCCTACCTGGACGCGCTGGCCGTGGCGCTGCGCCTGCCGCCCGCGCTGAAGGCCGAGCTCGAGCGCCGCGCCGCCGGCTGAAGCGGTTATCGCGGCTGGGCGACAATCGGGGCCAGGAGAGGTCCCGACCCATGCCCGGACGCACGCTGTACGACAAGCTCTGGGACGACCACGTCGTCCACACCGAGGAAGATGGCACCGCCATCCTCTACATAGACCGTCACCTGGTGCACGAGGTGACCAGCCCGCAGGCCTTCGAGGGCCTGCGCCTGGCCGGCCGCAAGCCCTGGCGGGTGAGTTCTATCGTCGCCACCGCCGACCACAACACCCCGACCACCGGCTGGGAGCGCGGCTACGACGGCATAGAGGACCCGATCAGCAAGCAGCAGATCGTGACCCTGGACGCCAACATCCGCGACTTCGGCGCCGCCGCCTACTTCCCCTTCCTGGACAAACGCCAGGGCATCGTGCACGTCATCGGGCCCGAGAACGGCGCCACCCTGCCGGGCATGACGGTGGTCTGCGGCGACAGCCACACCAGCACCCACGGCGCTTTCGGCGCGCTCGCGCACGGCATCGGCACGAGCGAGGTTGAACACGTCATGGCGACCCAGACGCTGCAGGCCAAGAAGGCGAAGAACATGCTGGTGCGGGTCGACGGCCAGCTTGCGCGCGGGTGTTCGGCCAAGGACATCGTGCTCGCCATCATCGGCCGCATCGGCACCGCCGGCGGCACCGGCTACACGATCGAGTTCGGCGGCAGTGCGATCCGCGCCCTGAGCATGGAAGGCCGCATGACGGTGTGCAACATGGCCATCGAGGCCGGTGCGCGTGCCGGTCTGGTGGCGGTCGACGACACCACCCTGGCCTACGTGAAGGGGCGCGAGTTCGCACCCCAGGGCCTGGAGTGGGAGCAGGCGGTGACGCACTGGCGCACGCTGCACTCCGACGCCGACGCGCACTGGGACGCGGTGGTCGAGCTGGACGCGGCGCAGATCCTGCCCCAGGTGACCTGGGGCACGAGCCCGGAGATGGTGCTCGGCGTCGACCAGCGCGTGCCCGACCCCGACAAGGAGCGCGACCCCGTGCGCCGCGGCGCGATCGAGCGCGCGCTCGCCTACATGGGGCTGGACCCGAACAAGCCGATCGCCGACATCCGCATCGACAAGGTCTTCATCGGCTCGTGCACCAACAGCCGCATCGAAGACCTGCGCGAAGCCGCGGCCGTCGTGCGCAAGGTCGGCGGCCGGATCGCCGCCAACGTCCGGCTGGCGATGGTGGTGCCAGGGTCGGGGCGGGTGAAGGCGCAGGCCGAGCGCGAGGGCCTGCACGAGGTGTTCAAGGCCGCCGGCTTCGAGTGGCGCGAGCCCGGCTGCAGCATGTGTCTGGCGATGAACGCCGACCGGCTGGAGCCCGGCGAACGCTGTGCCAGCACCAGCAACCGCAATTTCGAAGGCCGCCAGGGCACCGGCGGCCGCACCCATCTGGTGAGCCCGGCGATGGCGGCGGCGGCGGCGCTGGCCGGTCACTTCGTCGACGTGCGCCGCGTCGCCTGAAGGAGAGCGTTCCCATGAAGCTGTTGATGACTGCGCTCGCCGCGCTGTACCTGCTGGCCGGCTGCAACACCATCGAAGGGGTCGGCAAGGACATCTCCAAGGCCGGCGACAAGATCGAAGAAGCGGCCAAGAAGAGCAAGTGATGGAAGCATTTGTCGTACACGAGGGGCTGGTCGCCCCGATGGACAGGGACAACGTCGACACCGACGCCATCATCCCCAAGCAGTTCCTGAAGTCGATCGCGCGCAGTGGCTTCGGGCCCAACCTGTTCGACGAGTGGCGCTACCTGGACCACGGCGAGCCGGGCCAGGACATCGCCAGCCGCAAGCCCAACCCGGACTTCGTGCTCAACCAGGCGCGCTACCAGGGCGCGTCCATCCTGCTGGCCAGGCGCAACTTCGGCTGCGGCTCCAGCCGAGAGCACGCGCCCTGGGCGCTGCAGCAGTACGGTTTCCGGGCCCTGATCGCGCCCAGCTATGCCGACATCTTCTTCAGCAACTGCTTCAAGAACGGCCTGCTGCCGATTCAGCTGCCCGAGTCCCAGGTCGCGAACCTGTTCGACAAGGTCGCGGCCTTCCCCGGCTACCGGCTGCGGGTGGACCTGCCGCGCCAGGTGGTGGTGAAGCCCGACGGCAGCGAGCTCGCGTTCGAGATCCAGCCCTTTCGCAAGCACTGCCTGGTCAATGGCCTGGACGACATCGGACTGACCATGCGCCACGCCGACAAGATCCGCGCCTTCGAGGCCGAGCGCCTGGCGCGCATGCCCTGGCTGAACCACCGGAGCGTGGCATGAGCAAGAAGATCGCGATCCTGCCGGGCGACGGCATCGGCCCGGAGATCGTCGCCGAGGCGGTGAAGGTGCTGCAGGCGCTGGAGCTGCCGCTGGAGCTGGAGACCGCTGCCGTCGGCGGCGCCGCCTACGAGGCGCACGGCCACCCGCTGCCGGACGCCACGCTCGCGCTCGCGAAGGCGGCCGACGCGGTGCTGTTCGGCGCCGTCGGCGACTGGAAGTACGACACCCTGGAGCGCGCGCTGCGCCCCGAGCAGGCCATCCTCGGTCTGCGCAAGCAGCTCGGCCTGTTCGCCAACTTCCGGCCCGCGATCTGCTACCCGCAGCTCACCCACGCCTCCTCGCTCAAGCCCGAGCTGGTGGCGGGGCTGGACATCCTGATCATCCGCGAGCTCACCGGCGACATCTATTTCGGCCAGCCGCGCGGCCGGCGCACGGCAGTCGACGGCCACTTCCCCGGCAGCGAGGAGGCCTTCGACACCATGCGCTACAGCCGGCCGGAGGTCGAGCGCATCGCCCACGTCGCGTTCCAGGCCGCGCGCCAGCGCCGCGGCAAGGTCACCAGCGTCGACAAGGCCAATGTGCTGGAGACCTTCCAGTTCTGGAAGGACGTGGTGACCGCGGTCCACGCCCAGTACCCGGACGTGACGCTGGACCACATGTACGTGGACAACGCCGCCATGCAGCTGGTGCGCGCGCCCAAGGCCTTCGACGTCGTCGTCACCGGCAACATGTTCGGCGACATCCTGTCGGACGAGGCGGCCATGCTCACCGGCTCGATAGGCATGCTGCCCTCGGCCTCGCTGGACGCCCGCAACAAGGGCTTGTACGAGCCCAGCCACGGCAGCGCGCCCGACATCGCCGGCCGCGGTGTGGCCAACCCGCTGGCTACAATCCTCAGCGCTGCCATGATGCTGCGCTACTCCCTCCAGCAAGCCGAAGCCGCCGACCGCATCGAGGCGGCGGTGCAGGCCGTGCTCGCCGCCGGCCTGCGCACCGGCGACATCTGGAGCGAAGGCACGCGCAAGGTCGGCACGCGCGAGATGGGTGACGCGGTCGTGACCGCGATCACCGGCAAAACCATTCGCTAGCAAGCGCCCGGATCGTCTCGCCCCCCACTCCTGGACCCCGGCGAACGAGCCGGGAGCACCAGGGGTCCGCAAGGTCCGGCGGGACGGAAAGGCAAGACTGAAATGGCACTCACAGGTTTGGTTGGCTGGCGCGGCATGGTCGGCTCGGTGTTGATCGAGCGCATGCAGGCCGAGGGCGACTTCGCCCACATCGAGCCGCTGTTCTTCAGCACCAGCAATGCCGGCGGCGCGCTGCCGGCGGCGATCGCGCCGCTGGCGAAGAACGAGAACCGGCTCCACGACGCGCACGACATCGAGGCGCTCAAGCGCTGCGAGATCGTCATCAGCTGCCAGGGCGGCGACTACACGACGGCGGTCTTCCCCAAGCTGCGTGCCGCCGGCTGGAAGGGTCACTGGATAGACGCCGCCAGCACGCTGCGCATGAACGACGACGCCGTCATCGTGCTCGACCCGGTGAACATGCCGGTGATCAAGGACGCGCTGGCGCGCGGCGGGCGCAACTGGATCGGCGGCAACTGCACCGTCAGCTGCATGCTGATGGGGGTGGGGGCGCTGTACAAGGCCGGGCTCGTCGAGTGGATGAGCACCATGACCTACCAGGCGGCCAGCGGCGGCGGCGCCCAGCACATGCGCGAGTTGCTGACCCAGTTCGGCAGCCTGAACGGCGAGGTGCGCGATCTGCTCGCCGACCCCGGCAGCGCGATCCTGGAGATCGACCGCCGGGTGATCGAGAAGCAGCGCAGCCTGTCGGCCGCCGAGACCAGCCACTTCGGCGTTCCGCTGGGCGGCTCGCTGATCCCGTGGATAGACAAGGACATCGGTGGCGGCGTCTCGCGCGAGGAATGGAAGGGCGGCGCGGAGACCAACAAGATCCTCGGCCACGCGGCGCAGGCCCAGGTGCCGGTGGACGGTTTTTGCGTACGCATCGGCGCCATGCGCTGCCACAGCCAGGCCCTGACCTTCAAGCTCAAGCGCGACGTGCCGGTGGCCGACGTCGAGGCCATGATCGCGGCCGACAACCCCTGGGCCAAGCTGGTGCCCAACAACCGCGAGGCCACCCTGGCCCAGCTCACCCCGGTGGCGGTGACGGGCACGCTGGACATCCCGGTCGGTCGCGTGCGCAAGCTGGCGATGGGTCCGCAGTACCTGGGCGCGTTCACGATCGGCGACCAGCTGCTGTGGGGCGCGGCCGAGCCGCTGCGTCGCATGCTGCGCATCCTGGTCGAGGCCTGATCGCGGGCGTTGTCTCCTGGCAACAGGGGTCCCGGGCGGGCGGAAACAAAGCATTTCCGCCCCGATCATCAAGACTTAGGTGAGCTTGTAAGCCTATATGCTTGATGTTATTTTGGTTTCTGTTGCGCCCGCGTGATCTGCGCGGGCCCTGAAATCGACGAGGGACGACTTCGCGGCCGAGGTTCTGGATCCGGCTGCAGTGCACTGGGAGACGCCTTGAAACACCGCAAGTACAAGCTTGGTCGTCATGCGCGGACCGCCGTCGCCGTGGCCAGCACCTGCCTGCTGGCCGGGCCCGCCTGGTCGCTCGGTCTGGGGCGGCTGACCGTCCAGTCCGCCCTCGGCGAGGCGCTGCGTGCGGAGATCGAGGTCACCAGCATCACGCCGGAAGAGGCGTCCACGCTGCAGCTGCGCGTCGCCGCCCCCGACGTCTATCGCACCGCCGGCATCGACTACAACGCGGTCCTGGGCTCGGCCCAGATCGCCCTCGTGCAGCGCACGGACGGGCGCAGCGCGCTGCGCGTGTCCAGCAACCGGGCGGTGGTGGAGCCCTTCCTCGACGTCATCCTGGAGGCCAACTGGGCCTCGGGCCGCCTGGTGCGCGCCTACACCCTGCTGCTGGACCCGCCGACGACGCGCGCGGCGGCCCCGGCCCCGACGCCGCCGGTGGCGACCGCCGCCCCTGTGGCACCCGCAGCACCTGCAGCACCCGCGGCACGAGCGCCGCTGCCCGCGCCGGCGGCGCCGGCCTCCCCTGCAGCAGCACCGGCCCCGGTGGCGGCGGCACCGGCCGCGGCGAGGCCATCTGCGCCTGCACCTGCACCTGCGCCAGCGCCGGCCCCCGCGACCGCAGCGACCGCCGCCGCAGGCAAGACGGCCGAGCGCGTCGCCGTGAAACCGGGCGACACGCTCAGCCGCATCGCGGCCCGGGTGCGCCCGGACGGCGTGTCGCTGGACCAGATGCTGGTGTCGCTGTACCGCGCCAACCCGCAGGCCTTCGTCGGCGAGAACATGAACCGCCTGAAGGCCGGCGTCGTGCTGGACGTGCCGGCGGCGGGCGAGCTCGGCGCGGTCGAGCCTGCCGAGGCGCGGCGCGTCATCGTCGCCCAGAGCGCCGACTTCGACGCCTACCGCCAGCGCCTGGCCGGTCACGCCGCCCCGGTGCCGACCGCCAAGGCGCCGGCACGCCAGGCCGCAGGCGTGGTGCAGGCCGAGGTCGACGACCGCAAGCAGGCCGCGCCCGCGCCGGACCAGCTCAAGCTGTCGCAGGGCGCGGTGAAGGCCTCGGCCCCCGAGGCCGGCGTCTCGCGCCAGACCGAGCAGCGCGACGCCGCAACCCGGGTGGCGGAACTGGCGCGCAACGTGGAAGAACTCAAGCGGCTGCAAAGCGAAGCCGCTGCACCGGCTGCACCTGCACCTGCACCTGCATCCGCACCTGCAGTCTCGCCGGCACCGGCCGCAGCGCCAGTGCCTGCGCCGACCGCGGCACCCGCAGCCACGGCGCCGCCGGCTTCGGCCGCCGCGCCGGCCGTGGCCTCCGCGCCTGCGGCGGCGGCCAAGCCCGCACCCGCACCCGCACCGATCCCCGCGGAGGAGCCCGGCTTCCTGGACGGCCTGCTGGAGAACCCCTTGCTGCTGCCGGGCGCTGGCGCGCTCGTGCTGCTGCTGCTGGGCTACGGCCTGTACCGCATGCGCGGGCGTGGCCGCAAGGCGGGCGGCGAGACCTCGTTCCTGGAAAGCCGGCTGCAGCCCGACTCCTTCTTCGGCGCCAGCGGCGGCCAGCGCATCGACACCCGCGAAGCGCCTTCGAGCAGCAGTTCCTCGTCCATGAGCTACTCGCTGAGCCAGCTCGACGCGATCGGCGACGTGGACCCGGTGGCCGAGGCCGATGTCTACCTCGCCTACGGCCGCGACCTGCAGGCCGAGGAAATCCTGAAGGAGGCGATGCGGGCGACGCCGGACCGGCAGGCGATCCGCCTGAAGCTGCTCGAGGTCTACGCCAAGCGGCGCGACACCAAGGGCTTCGAACTGCTCGCGACCCAGGTCTTCACCATGACCCGCGGCGAGGGCGAGGACTGGCTGAAGGCGCAGGAACTCGGACGCTCGATCGACCCCGACAATGCCCTCTACCAGCCTGGTGGCCAGCCCGAGGCGGTGATGCTCAGCGGCGGCGAGATCGTCGAGCCGTTGAACGCGACCACGCTGCCGCACACGCAAAAGCCTCCCTCCTCGCTGCCGCCCGAGGTGGCCGACCTGTCCGCCGACCTGGACCTGAACCTGGACGTCGACCTCGACGCCCCCACCCAGCCCGGGCGCGAGGATCCGCTGTCGCCGACCGAGCTGACGGCGCCGCTGCACACCGAGATCTCGCTGCCGGACGCGCCGGCCTCGCAGCTGGACCTGCCGCCGATGGACACCGGCCACACGCTGGACTTCGAACTCCCGGCGCCCGAGGTCACGATCACCCAGGCGGCGGCACCGGCAACCCCGGCGGCCGGCGGCTCGGATTTCGGCTCCCTGGACTTCGACTTCGACGCCCCGACCGAGCGCCAGGAGCGACGTGAGCCGGAGCTGGCCCAGCCCGACTTCGCGCCCTCTGGATCGCCGGACGACATTCCGCCGGTGTCGGGCTACGGCGCCCTGACCGACGACCCGCTGGCGCGCAAGCTTGAGCTGGCCGAGGAGTTCCGCCAGATCGGCGACCTGGAAGGCGCACGCGACCTCCTCGAGGAAGTGGTCGCCAAGGCCGAGGGCGCGCTCAAGTCCAAGGCCCAGGGCATGCTCGACCGCCTTGCCTGATGCGCTGGCGGCCGCGCGGCTGGCGCTCGGCGTCAGCTACCGCGGCACGGCCTACCACGGCTGGCAAAGCCAGCCCGATGGCCGCACGGTGCAGGACCGGCTGGAGCAGGCGCTGGCGCGCTTTGCCGCCCAGCCCGCGCTGGGCACGGTCTGCGCCGGCCGCACCGATGCCGGTGTGCACGGGCTGAACCAGGTCGTGCACCTGGACCCGCCGGTCGAGCGCGACCCATTCTCCTGGGTGCGTGGCGGCAACCGCTACCTGCCGGCGGACATCGCCATCCAGTGGTGCCAGCCGGTGGCGGCCGACTTTCACGCCCGCAACCATGCGCGCGGCCGGCGCTACCGCTACCTGCTGCGCGAGTCGCCGGTGCGCCCGGCGCTCGAGGCCGGGCTGGTGGGCTGGAGCTTCCGCCCGCTGGACGGCGATGCGATGCGCGCTTCGGCGCTGCACCTGCTGGGCGAGCACGACTTCAGCGCCTTCCGGGCCGCCGCCTGTCAGGCGGCGAGCCCGGTGAAGACGCTGCGCCGGCTCGACATCCGGCGTCAGGGCGCGCTGTGGGTGTTCGACTTCGACGCCAGCGCCTTCCTGCACCACATGGTGCGCAACATCATGGGTTGCCTGGTCTTCGTCGGCAGCGGACGGCGGCCCGCTGACTGGATGGCCGAAGTGCTGGCGGCGCGCACGCGCGAGGCGGCCGCACCCACCTTCGCCGCCGACGGGCTGTACTTCGTGGGGCCGTACTACGATGCTGGGCTCGGCCTGCCGCAGCACACGGCGGCGATGGACTGGCTGCCCTGATTCCTCTGTCCCCCGCGCGCGCTTGACCCACCGTACCCGCATCAAGATCTGTGGCCTCACCCGCGAGGCCGACGTCGACGCCGCCGTCGCCGCCGGGGCGGACGCGATCGGCTTCGTGCTCTACCCGCCCAGCCCGCGCGCGCTGACGCCGGACCGCGCGGCGGCGCTGGCCCAGCGCCTGCCGCCCTTCGTGCAGCCGGTGCTGCTGTTCGTCAACCCCGAGCCGGACTGGCTGGCCGCGGCGCTGGCCGCCGTTCCTGGCGCCCTGCTGCAGTTCCATGGCGACGAGACGCCGACCCAGTGCGTGGCGCCGCAGCGGCCTTACCTGCGCGCGCTGCGGATGGCGCCGGGGGTGGATTTGCTAGACTGCGCGCGCCGTTTCCGCGGCGCCTGCGCCCTGCTGCTTGACGCCCCTGTCGAGGGCTATGGCGGAGGCGGAAAGGTCTTCGATTGGTCACTGATTCCCCCCGGCGTTCCCTGTCCGGTCGTTTTGTCTGGTGGGTTGAGTCCTGCCAACGTGATCGATGGCATTGCGCGCGTGCGGCCCTGGGCCGTTGACGTGAGCTCCGGCGTGGAGCGCAGCAAAGGTGTCAAGGACACCGCGCTCGTGCGCCGGTTCTGCGAGGCGGTGCGCGAAGCCGACCGCCTCGTCGCCGAATCCTGAGACCAGCCATGTTCGAATACCAGCAGCCGGATGCCAGCGGGCACTTCGGCCCCTACGGCGGCCGCTTCGTCGCCGAGACCCTGAGCCATGCGCTCGACGAGCTGCAGCGCGAGTGGGAAGCCGCGCGCCGCGATCCTGATTTCCAGGCCGAGTTCGAGCGCGAACTGGCGCACTTCGTCGGCCGGCCGAGCCCGGTCTACCACGCCCAGCGCCTGTCGCGCGAACTCGGCGGGGCGCAGATCCACCTCAAGCGCGAGGACCTCAACCACACCGGCGCCCACAAGGTCAACAACACCATCGGCCAGGCTTTGCTGGCGCGGCGCATGGGCAAGCCGCGCGTGATCGCCGAGACCGGCGCCGGCCAGCACGGCGTGGCCACCGCCACCGTGTGCGCCCGCTACGGCATGCAGTGCGTGGTCTACATGGGCAGCGAGGACGTGAAGCGGCAAAGCCCCAACGTCTACCGCATGCAGCTCCTGGGCGCGACGGTGGTGCCGGTGGAATCGGGCAGCCGCACGCTAAAGGACGCGCTCAATGAAGCGATGCGCGACTGGGTCACCCACGTCGAGGACACCTTCTACATCATCGGCACCGTGGCCGGCCCGCACCCCTACCCGACCATGGTGCGCGAGTTTCAGACCGTCATCGGCGCCGAATGCCTGCAGCAGATGCCGGCGCTGATCGGCCGCCAGCCCGATGCCGTGATCGCCTGCGTGGGCGGCGGCAGCAACGCGATCGGCATCTTCCACCCCTACATCGCGCACGAGCAGGTGCGGCTGATCGGCGTCGAGGCCGCCGGCCTGGGGCTGGCCAGCGGGCGCCATGCGGCCAGCCTGTCGGCCGGCACACCGGGTGTGCTGCACGGCAACCGCACCTATCTGCTGCAGGACGAGGCCGGCCAGATCATCGACACCCACAGCATCTCGGCCGGGCTGGACTATCCCGGCGTCGGGCCCGAGCACGCCTACCTGAAAGACATCGGGCGCGCCGAGTACCTGGGAATTACCGACGACGAGGCGCTGGCCGCCTTCCACAGCCTGTGCCGTACCGAGGGCATCATCCCGGCGCTGGAGTCCAGCCATGCGGTGGCCTGCGCGATCAAGCTGGCACCGACCATGGGCGCGGACCAGCACCTGCTGGTGAACCTGTCCGGCCGTGGCGACAAGGACATCAACACCGTCGCCGAGCTGGATCGCGCGCAGGGGAGGCCGTCATGAGCCGGATCGGCCCTCGCATGGCGGCGCTTGCGGCACGCGGTCGCAAGGCCCTGATCCCCTTCATGACCGCCGGCGACCCCTTCGCCGACGCCACGCCGCAGATCATGCACGCCCTGGTGGCCGGCGGCGCCGACGTGATCGAGCTCGGCGTGCCCTTCAGCGACCCGATGGCCGACGGCCCGGTGATCCAGCAGTCCAGCGAGCGTGCACTGGCGCGCGGTATCAGCCTGGCCAGGGTGCTGGAGATGGTGCGCACCTTCCGCCGCGACGACGACGCCACCCCGGTGGTCCTGATGGGCTACGCCAATCCCATCGAGCGCTACGGCCAGGCACGCTTCACCGCCGATGCGGCGGCGGCAGGGGTGGATGGCGTGCTCGTCGTCGACTACCCGCCCCAGGAGTGCGCAGACTTCGCCGCCGGCCTGAAGGCGGCGGCGCTGGACCCCATCTTCCTGCTCGCCCCCACCTCGACCGACGAGCGCATGGCGCAGGTCGGGCGCATCGGCAGCGGCTATGTGTACTATGTGTCGCTCAAGGGCGTCACCGGCGCCGGCCACCTGGACACGGCGGCGGTGGCGGCGATGCTGCCGCGCATCCGCGCGGCGGTGCCGCTGCCGGTGGGGGTGGGTTTCGGCATCCGCGACGCCGCCACCGCGCAGGCGGTGGCGCGGGTGGCCGATGCGGTGGTGATAGGCACCCGGCTGGTGCAGATCCTGCAGGACTTGCCGCGCGAGCGCGTGGCCGATGCGGCCCGGGACTTCATGGCGCAGATCCGCCAGGCCCTGGACGAGACGAAGGAGAACCGAACATGAGCTGGCTCGAGAAGCTGCTGCCGCCCAAGATCCAGCCCACCGACCCGACCGAGCGCCGCACGGTGCCCGAGGGGCTGTGGATCAAGTGCCCCTCGTGCGAGACGGTGCTCTACAAGACCGACCTCGAGGGCAACCTCAACGTCTGCCCCAAGTGCAGCCACCATCACCGCATCGGCGCACGCGCCCGGCTCGACACCTTTCTCGACGCCGAGGGGCGCTGGGAGATCGGCCAGGAAGTGCTGCCGGTGGACGCGCTCAAGTTCAAGGACAGCAAGAAGTACCCGGAGCGTCTGAAGGCGGCGCTGGAGTCGACCGACGAGACCGATGCCCTGGTGGTGATGGGGGGCGCGGTGATGAGCGTGCCCCTGGTCGCGGCCTGCTTCGAGTTCGACTTCATGGGTGGATCCATGGGCTCGGTGGTCGGCGAGCGCTTCGTGCGCGGGGTGGAGGCGGCGGTGGAGCAGAAGCTGCCCTTCGTCAGCTTCGCCGCCACCGGCGGCGCGCGCATGCAGGAGGGCCTGCTGAGCCTGCTGCAGATGGCCAAGACCAACGCCGCGCTGACGCGCCTGGCGAAGGCGCGGCTGCCCTATGTGAGCGTGCTGACCGACCCGACCATGGGCGGCGTGTCCGCCAGCTTCGCCTTCATGGGCGATGTCGTGATCGCCGAGCCGCAGGCCCTGGTCGGTTTTGCCGGCCCGCGGGTGATCGAGAACACGGTGCGCGAGAAGCTGCCCGAGGGCTTCCAGCGTGCCGAGTTCCTGCTGCGCAAGGGGGCGCTGGACATGATCGTCGACCGCCGCCAGCTGCGCCAGACGATCGCCCGCAGCCTGGCCATGCTGCAGCGGCAAAGCGCCGACGCGGTGGCCTGAGCGCCCGGACGAAGGACACGCTGCCCGCCTGGAGCGCCACCGCCGCGCGCGTCATCCGCGCGCCGGTCGCATGCCGATGACGACGCCCGACACCCTGGCCGGCTGGCTCGCCCACTGCGAACGCCTGCACCCCAAGACCATAGACATGGGGCTGGAGCGCGTGGCCGCGGTGCGCGACCGTCTCGGCCTGGCGCTGCAGGTGCCGGTGATCAGCGTCGGCGGCACGAACGGCAAGGGCTCGACCTGCGCCATGATCGAATCGATCGCGCGCCAGGCCGGCTACCGCACCGGGCTGTACCAGAAGCCGCACCTGGTGCACTTCGAGGAGCGCTGCCGCATCGGCGGCGAGGCGGTTGCGGCGCAGGTGCTGGCGCCGCACTTCGCGGCGGTGGAGGCGGCGCGCGGCGACCTCAGCCTGAGCTATTTCGAGTTCACGACCCTGGCCATCGTGCGCTGTCTGAGCCAGGCGGCGCTGGACCTCGTGATCCTGGAAGTCGGCCTCGGCGGCCGGCTCGACGCGGTGAACGCCTTCGACGCCGACGCGGTGGTGCTGACCTCGATCGACATCGACCACGTCGAGTACCTGGGGCCGGACCGCGAGTCCATCGGCCTGGAGAAGGCGCATCTGATGCGCGCGGGTCGGCCGGCGATCGTTGCCGACCCCATGCCGCCGGCCAGCGTGCTGGCGCACGGCCAGGCGCTGGGTGCCGACCTCTGGCTGGTCGGGCGCGACTTCGTGCACGACGGTGACCGCCAGCAATGGCGCTGGGCCGGGCGTGGCAGGCGCTACTACGGGCTGGGTTATCCGGCGCTGCGCGGTGCCAACCAGCTGCTCAACGCGGCGGGGGCGATTGCGGCGCTCGAGTCGCTGCGCGAGCGTCTGCCGCTGACCGCGCAATCGGTGCGCAACGGCCTGGCGATGGTCGAACTGCCCGGGCGGTTCCAGATCGTCCCCGGCCGACCCGTGATGGTGCTGGACGTGGCGCACAACCCGCAGTCGGTGGCGGCGCTGGCGCGCAACCTGGACGCGATGGGCTTTTACCCGCGCACGCACGCGGTGTTCGGCGCCATGCAGGACAAGGACCTGGGCGCCATCCTCGCGCGCATGCAGCCGCTGGTGGACCACTGGCATTTCTGCGGCTTGCCGACCGCGCGCGCGGCGCAGGCCGAGTCTCTTGCAGCCCTGCTGCCGGCGGCTCCGGCGGGGCGCGAGGTCGGCGTCAGCACCCACGCCGACCCCGCGGCGGCGCTGCGCGCGGCGGCGGCCGCGGCAGACCCGGCTGATAGAATCGTCGTCTTCGGTTCGTTCTACACCGTGGGCGGCGTGCTCGAAGCGGGGCTGCCGAGATTCCCGGCCGCGCATGTCCCTGCTGTCCTTCCTCCGTCGCCCCAAACCCGCCGCGGCAGCGGGTCCTGAACCCGGTCCCGGCAGCGCCCAGGCGGCGGTCGCGCAGGCGCGCACCCGGGCCCGGCGGCGGCTCATCGGCGCCGTCATCCTGCTCGGGGTGGGCGTGATCGCCTTCCCGCTGTTGTTCGAAACCGAGCCGCGGCCGATTCCGGTCGACCTGCCGATCGAGATTCCGAAAAAGGATGGCGTGCCGCCGCTGGCGATGCCGGCGCCGGCTGCTGCCTCGGTGGCCGCGCCGGTCGAGGATGCGACGCCCGTGCAGGCGGCAGCGCCCACGGCATCGGCGGCCGATGCGACGCCCGTGGCGCGGGCGGCGGCAAGTGCCGCCACCGATGCGCCAGACGGCAGTCCCGGCAAGAACGCCGAGACCAAGCCCGTTGCGACCGCGCCCACCGGCCCGGCCGCGCAGGCGGCAGACGCCGGGCGCCCGGCCAGCGTCGTGTCCGGCCGCGGCGCCGATGGCGAGCGGGCGCAGGCCTTGTTGCAGGGCCGGGGGCAGGATGGCGCCGCGCCGGCTTCTGCCTCGGCACCGGCTTCGGCACCGGCTACGGCATCCGGCGCGCGCTACATCGTGCAGATCGGCGCCTTTGCGTCGGCCTCCACGGTGCGTGAGTTGCGCGCCAAGGCGCAGAAGGCGGGCCTGCAGACCTATACCCAGGTCGTCAAGCTGCCCGCGGGCGAGGCGACCCGGGTGCGCATCGGCCCCTTCGACGCCCGCGGCGACGCCGATGCCGCCGCCGCCCAGGCGCGCAAGGCCGGGCTGCCGGCCACCGTGCTCAAGCTCTAGCGCCCCGGTGCCGTCGTCGAAAGACCGCTGATGGCTGCGCTGAGCGTCGTGGACTGGGCCATGCTGGCCGTGCTGATCGCATCGGTGGCGCTCGGGCTGTGGCGTGGCCTGCTGCTGGAGGCGGCCATGCTGGTCGGCTGGCTGGTGGCCTATGTCGCCGCCCAGTGGTGGGCGGCCGACCTGGCGCCGCAGTTGCCGGTCGGTGAGCCGGGCTCGGGCGTCAGGATGGCGGCGGCCTTCGGCCTCGTCTTCGTGCTCGCGATCCTGGTCTGGGGCCTGGCCGCGAAGGCGGTGCGCATGCTGGTGCGTGCGACACCGCTGTCGCTGCTGGACCGCGTCGGCGGCGCTGCCTTCGGCGTCCTGCGTGCGGTGGTGCTGCTGCTGGCAGTGGCCACGCTGGTGGCGCTGACGCCAGCATCGCGCTCGCCGCTGTGGCAGAGTTCCAACGGGGCGCGCTGGACCACGGCCACCGTGGATTTCATCAAACCGCTGCTGCCCGCCGAGTTGCGGCAGTGGCTGCCGGAGTGAGACTGCCATGTGCGGCATCGTCGGAGTGATCTCCAAGCAACCGGTCAACCAGCTGATCTATGACGCCTTGCTGCTGCTGCAGCACCGGGGCCAGGACGCGGCCGGCATCGTCACCATGCAGGGCACCAAGTGCTACATGCACAAGGCGCGCGGCATGGTGCGCGACGTTTTCCGCACGCGCAACATGCGCGCCCTGCCGGGCAGCGTGGGGCTCGGCCAGGTGCGCTACCCGACCGCCGGCAACGCCTACAGCGAGGAGGAGGCGCAGCCCTTCTACGTCAATGCGCCGTTCGGCATCGTGCTCGTGCACAACGGCAACCTGACCAACGCACAGGCGCTGAAGGAGGAGCTGTTCGACGTCGACCGCCGCCACATCAACACCGACAGCGACACCGAGGTCCTGATCAACGTGCTGGCGCACGAGCTCGAGCTGGCGGCGCGCGACCTGCCGCTGTCGCCCGACGAGGTGTTCCGGGCGGTGGCCGGCGTGCACCGGCGCGTGCGCGGCTCCTACGCGGTGATCGCGCTCATCGCCGGCCACGGCCTGCTGGCGTTCCGCGACCCCTTCGGCATCCGCCCGCTGTGCCTGAGCCAGGGGCAGGGCGCGGACGGCGAGCGCGAGGTGATGGTGGCCAGCGAGTCGGTGGCGCTGGAGGGCACCGGACACCAGGTGCTGCGCGACGTGGCGCCCGGCGAGGCGGTGTTCGTCGACCTCGACGGCCACATCCACAGCCGCCAGTGCGCCGAGGACGCGCAGCACTACCCCTGCATGTTCGAGTACGTCTACCTGGCGCGCCCGGACTCGGTGCTGGACGGCATCTCGGTCTACCAGGCGCGGCTGGCGATGGGCGAGACCCTGGCCCAGCGCGTGATCTCGACCATGCCGCCGAGCGCGATCGACGTCGTCATCCCTATCCCCGAGAGCAGCCGCCCGAGCGCGATGCAGCTGGCGCAGAAGATTGGCAAACCCTACCGCGAGGGCTTCGTCAAGAACCGCTACGTCGGCCGCACCTTCATCATGCCGGGGCAGTCGGTGCGCCGCAAAAGCGTGCGCCAGAAGCTGAACGCGATCGGCCTGGAGTTCAAGGGCCGCAACGTGCTGCTGGTGGACGACTCCATCGTGCGCGGCAACACGAGTCGCGAGATCGTGCAGATGGCGCGCGAGGCCGGTGCGGCCAAGGTCTACATGGCCTCCGCTGCACCGCCGGTACGCCATCCCAACGTCTACGGCATCGATATGCCCACGCGCGAGGAGTTGGTGGCGCACGGCCGCAGCGTCGAGAAGATACGCGCCTACATCGGTGCCGACGCGCTGATCTACCAGGACGTGGACGCGATGAAGAGCGTCGTGCGGGCACTGAACCCGCGCATCGACGGATTCGAGGCCTCGTGCTTCGATGGCAACTACATCACCGGCGACATCAGCGCCGCCGACTTGGATGCCATGCAGGCGCAGCGCACTGCGGCGCCGGAAGAGGAAGAGGGCGCTGGGCGCGGCCGGCTCGCCCTGCAGTCGGCACAGGAGCGCACATGAGCATTCCCAGATCCAGGCTGCCCGAGGGCGTGGGGGCGCAGACGCGCGCCATCCACGAAGGCGTGCCGGCCTCGCCCTATGGCGAGAATTCCGAGGCGCTGTACCTCACGAGCTGCTTCACCCACCCCGACGCGCAGACCGCGGTACGCCGTTTCGCCGACGAGGAGGAAGCCTTCGTCTACAGCCGCTTCACCAACCCCAACCTGACCATCATGGAGCGCCGGCTGGCGGCGCTGGAAGGCACCGAGGACTGCATCGCCACCGCCAGCGGCATGGGCGCGATCCTGCTGCTGGCGATGGCGGTGCTCAAGGCCGGCGACCACGTGGTCTGCTCGCGCAGCGTGTTTGGCTCGACGATGCGGCTGCTGGGCAGCGAATTCGGCCGCTTCGGCGTCGAGACCAGTTTCGTGAGCCAGACCGAGGTCGCCGAATGGCGCGCCGCGATGCGCCCGAACACCAGGCTGCTGTTCGCCGAGACGCCGACCAACCCGATGACCGAGGTCTGCGACATCGCCGCCCTGGCCGACCTGGCGCACGAGGGCGGGGCGCTGCTGGCGGTCGACAACTGCCTGTGCACGCCGGTGCTGCAGCAGCCGGCACGCTTCGGCGCCGACGTCATCGTCCACGCCGGCACCAAATTCCTCGACGGCCAGGGTCGCGTGGTGGCCGGTGCGCTGTGCGCCTCGCAGTCGCTGGTGCGTGGCCGGTTGCTCGCGGTGCTGCGCAGCGCCGGCATGAGCTTGTCGCCCTTCAACGCCTGGGTCGTCGCCAAGGGGCTGGAGACGCTGGCGGTGCGGGTGCGCGAGCAAAGCGCACGCGCGCTGGAGATCGCGCGCTGGCTGGAATCCCATCCCGGCGTGGCCCGCGTCTACCACCCCGGCCTGGCCTCGCACCCGCAGCACGAGCTGGCGATGCGCCAGCAAAGCGGCCAGGGCGGCGCCGTGCTCGCCTTCGACGTCAAGGGCGGGCGCGAGCAGGCCTTCGCGGTCATCGACGCGGTGCGCATCTGCCGCATCGCCGGCAACTTCGGCGACGTGCGCAGCATCATCACCCACCCCGCGAGCACCACCCACGGCAAGCTCAGCGAGGAGCAGCGCCTGGACGCCGGCATCACGCAATCGATGATCCGCCTGGGCGTGGGGCTGGAGGACGTGCCCGACCTCCAGGCCGATCTCGCGCGCGGCCTCGACCCGATCAGCACATGAACCAAGACACCCGCCGTCCGGTGCGCACCCGCATCGCCCCTTCGCCCACCGGCTTCCTGCACCTGGGCACCGCGCGTACCGCGCTCTTCTGCTGGGCCTTCGCGCGCCACCACGGCGGCGAGTTCATCCTGCGCATCGAGGACACCGATGTCGCGCGCTCCTCGCAGGAGGCGGTGCAGCAGATCGTCGACGCGATGGACTGGCTGCAGCTCGGCTACGACGAGGGTCCGTTCTTCCAGATGCAGCGCCTGGAGCGCTACCGCGAGGTGATCGCCGGCATGCTGCGCGAGGGCAGCGCCTACCGCTGCTGGGCCACGCCGCAGGAGCTCGACGAGATGCGCCAGGCGCAGCGTGCGCGCGGCGAGAACCCGCGCTACGACGGCCGCTGGCGGCCCGAGCCCGGCAAGCAGCTGCCGCCGCCGCCGGCGCACGCGCCCGTGATCCGGTTTCGCAACCCGCTGGACGGCCAGGTCGGCTGGGACGACCTGTGCAAGGGTCGGATCACGATCGCGAACGCCGAGCTTGACGACCTCATCATCGCGCGCGGCGACGCCGACACGCCCCACGGCATCGGCACGCCGACCTACAACTTCTGCGTCGTCGTCGACGACCTGGACATGCGCATCACCCACGTGATACGCGGCGACGACCACGTCAACAACACCCCGCGCCAGATCAACATCCTGCGCGCGCTGGGCGGCGAGGTGCCGGTCTACGCCCACGTGCCGATGATCCTGGGGCCGGACGGCGACAAGCTGAGCAAGCGCCATGGCGCGGTCAGCGTGCTGCAGTACCGCGACGACGGCTACCTGCCGGAGGCGATGCTGAACTACCTGGCGCGCCTGGGCTGGAGCCACGGCGACGAGGAGCTGTTCACGCGCGAGCAGCTGCAGCAGTGGTTCGACGGCGAGCACCTCAGCCGCAGCGCCGCGCAGTGGGATGCGGCCAAGCTGCAATGGGTCAACGCGCACTACATCAAGCAGGCCGGCGACGCCCGGCTGGCGGCGCTTCTGAAGCCGCTGCTGGCGGCACGCGGGCACGCCATCGCCGACGAGCGTCTGCCCGCCATGTGCGCCCTGTTCAAGGACCGTTGCGCGACCCTGGTGGAGCTCGCCGACTGGCTCGCCATGTTCGCCGCCCGAGTCCAGCCCTCGGCGTCCGACCTTGCGCAGCACCTGCCGGCGACGCTGCAGCCGGCGCTGGCGGCGCTGCGCGAGCGCCTGGCCGCCACGCCATGGGACAAGGCCTCGATCGCCGCCGCGTTCAAGGCGGTGCTGGGCGAGTTCGGCCTGAAGATGCCGCAGCTCGCGCCCGCCGTGCGCGTGCTGGTCTGCGGTCGGGCGCAGACGCCTTCGATAGATGCGCTGCTGGCGCTGTTCGAGCGCGAAGAGGTGTTGCAGCGCTTGTCGACGCACTGAAAAATTCTGCTATAGTCATGGACTCGCTTGAACAGCGCCGGGTCGGATCGAAAGATCGCAGACGAGGGGGTATAGCTCAGCTGGGAGAGCGCTTGCATGGCATGCAAGAGGTCAGCGGTTCGATCCCGCTTACCTCCACCATCCGAGCGCTGTTCGATGCGATGTAGAGGTTTTGTCCCGTTCGTCTAGAGGCCTAGGACACCACCCTTTCACGGTGGTTACAGGGGTTCGAATCCCCTACGGGATGCCAAGTCAGGCGGCACTTGGCGGCAGGCTGCAAGGCCTGCGGCGAAGACGCCACCGCTGCGGAGCGGTAGTTCAGTTGGTTAGAATACCGGCCTGTCACGCCGGGGGTCGCGGGTTCGAGCCCCGTCCGCTCCGCCAAACAGATCAACGGGTTGCTGTAGGAATGCGGCAGCCCGTTTTTCCTTTCTGTCTGCCAGCGTTGAAGGCGAATCCGGCCGCCCCGGCTGGACGCTTGCCTTGCAGACGACCCACACTCAAGCAGGCAGGGCCCACGCCAGCGGGTGCGTGCCGGGAGGCATCGAAGGAAGCAGGGTGCGTGTGTTCGCCGGCGTGAAGCGCGCCGCGTGGTGCACCGACCCGAGCGTGCCGAAGCCCGAAACCGAGGTCTCCATCAAGTCCGTGCCCTCGTCGGACGCGACGCGAAAGCCGTCGTCGATCCGACCGAGGCTGCGCAGCCAATGGCCGGTGCGCGCAAGCGAGACGCGCACCAGCCAGCTTCCGCCTTGCTCGCGCTGCCGAAGCAGCGCCGCCTGGACGCCGAACGCGAGCAGCGCGCCGCTTGCCATGTCGAGGATCTGCAGCGGCAGCGCGCGCGGCGCGTCGCTGCCGGCGGCCATCGCCTCGGCATGGTTGAAGCCGGTGGCGGTCTGGACCAGCGAATCGAAGCCGCGTCGCTCGCCCCAGGGGCCGGCCTCGCCGTAGGCCGACAGCGACGCGACGACGATGCCCGGGCGCAGCGCGGCGACCGCACCCGATCCGAAGCCGAGCGCGTCGATCGCGCCCGGTCGGTAGCCCTGGACGAAGACGTGCGCGTCGCGCAGCAGCGCATGCAAGGCGTCGCGGTCCGCTGCGCTGCGAAGATCGGCGAGCGCGGAGCGCTTGCCGCGGCTGAGATCGGCGATGGCGTCGATGTTCGGGAGCTGCGGCGAATTGACGAGCAGCACGTCGGCGCCGTAGGTCGCGAGCAGCCGGGTGCCGAACGGCCCGGCGAGGATGCGCGTCATGTCCAGCACGCGCAGGCCGGCGAGCGGCGCGTCGTGCGAGCCAGCGTCGGGCCAAGGCAAGGGCGGTGCGTCGCCGATGCGTTCGATCGCGACCAGCGCTTGCGCCGCGACATGCGCCGCCTGCGGATGCGCGTCCCATTCGTCGAAGCTGCGCAGTGCGGCGACGACACAGCCGGTGCTATTCGCGAGACCCTCGAAATCGACCGCGTCGCGATCCGCGAGCGCCTGCGCGACGGCGACACGTTCGGTCGCCGCGCCCTCGGGCAGGCCGAGGCAGCGCAGCAGCGCATCGCGATGATGGGCGAAGTTGGTGTGCACGCGCACCCAGCCCGATCGGCAGCGATACAGCCCGGCGAGCTTGTCCCATGGATCGGGCGCGATGCCGTCCAGCGTGTAGCGCGCGCTGCACTCGTTCGCCGCGTCGCGCAGATCGACCGCGACACGCTGCTCGGTGCCGAACCGCCGCAGCCCGACCTCGGTCGCGGCAAGCGCGGCAAGCGCGATCGAGGTCTGCGCGGCAAGGCCGACGGCAAACGACGACGGCAGCACCGGGTCGCTGCCGCACAGTGCCAGGCGCTCGAGCGCGTTCGGCGCCAGCGCGGCTTCACGCCAGATGGAATTGATGGGAGACGGTGGCATCTTTCCTGATCCTACGTGCGACGGGGTTGATTCAGGCGCGTCCGCGCCATCCCGCGTAGCCACTTTGCAGCGCCTTGCCGCCATCGATCACCCACAGCCGCATGCGCTGGGCGTGCAGCCCGCGGTCGATGAGGTCAGACAGCAACGAGGCCACCACCCGGGCGGCCTCGGTCGAAGCTTCGCGCAGCCCCAGCAGGTGCTTGTTGCCCTGGGCTCAAGCCTGCGCCTGTGCCGCGCGCACGCCGGTGCGTATTGCCTGCGCCACCACGCGCGCCGCCAGCGCGCCCAGCAGCGAGAGGTCGGCGCTGCGCCCGGCGCTGCCGGTGGCCAGCGCGAACAAGGTGTCGCCGTCGTGCATGGTCAGGGGATCCACCGCGCGCGCCAGCCCGGCGTGGCCGAGGGCGGCGAGCTTGGTCGCCTGTGCCTTGTCGAGCACGGCGTCGGTGGCGACCACGCCTATCGTCGTCGCCGTCCCCGGCACCAGGGTCTGCGGCAGTTCGCCGACGGCGAGGGCTTCGGTGCTGCAGCGCGGGCGGCCGCTGGCGTCGCGCGCGCCGGCGATCACGCTGCCGTCGGCATCGACGACGTCGCCGACCGCGTTGACGACCACGAGTGCCGCCACCGTGATGCCGTCGACCCGGATCGAGGCCGTGCCCAGGCCACCGCGCATGCACTGGGCCGGACCCCAGAGCTTGCCCACGGTGGCGCCGGCACCGGCACCCACGGCGCCGGTGGCGGGTGGCGCGGTGTTGGCGGCCTCGCAGGCGGCATAGCCGGCGGCGGCGTCGGGGCGGATGCTGGGGTCGCCGTGCCAGAGGTCGAAGATCACCGCCGCAGGCACGATGGGCACGCGCACCGGCCCCACCGCAAGGCCGTGGCCGTGCGATTCCAGCCAGCGCAGCACGCCGTCGGCCGCCGCCAGGCCGTAGGCGCTGCCGCCGGTGAGCAGCACGCCGTGCACCAGCGGCACCACGTTCTCCGGCCGCAGGAGGTCGGTCTCGCGCGTGCCGGGGGCGCCGCCGCGCACGTCCACGCCCGCCACCGCGCCCTGCGGGCACAGCACCACGGTGCAGCCGGTGGCGCGTGCTGCCAGCGTGTGGTGGCCCACGCGCAGGCCTGCAACGTCTGTCAGGGCTCCGCCTGCGGGCATGCGGTCGGCCTCCATCAGGCGAACACGCCGGCCGTGTCCTGCATGCGTGCGGACACCTCGCCCAGGTGGTGCAGGCTGTCGCCGAAGGACATCTCGAGCATGGTCAGCCGCTTGAAGAAGTGGCTGGCGATGTACTCGTCGGTGACGCCGATGCCGCCGTGCAACTGGATGCACTGCTGGCCGACGAAGCGCATGCTCTGGCCGAGTTGCAGTTTGGCCTGCGACAGGGCGCGCCTGCGCTGCGCGGGCGGCTCGCCGAGCTTGAGGGTGGCGTAGTAGCTCATCGAGCGGCCGAGCTCGAGCGCCATCTTGACGTCGGCGATGCGGTGACGCAGGGCCTGGAAGCTGGCGATGGGAACGCCGAACTGGCGCCGCGTGTGCATGTAGTCTGCCGTGATCGCCAGCAGCCTGTCCATCAGCCCGACCGCCTCGGCCGCCGTGGCGGCGATGCCCAGGTCGTCTGCATAGGACAGCAGCTCGGCCGCGTCGGCGCTGATCATCCAGGCCGGGGTGGCCGACAGCGTCAGCTCGGCCGCGCGCGCGCCGTCGTGGGTGGGGTAGCCGCGCAGGCCAAGGCCGTCGGCGCCACGTGCAACCAGGAACAGGCCGATGCCGCTGGCGCTGTCGTCGTCGCCCGCGGTGCGCGCCGGCACGATGAAGGCATCGGCCTCGTCGCCCGCCGGCACCACACCCTTGGCACCGCTGAGCCGCCAGCCGCCGGTGGCGGCCTCGCTGTGCGCGGCGCGCGTGGCGACGTGGCAGCTCTGGTAGCGTGCGCTGCGTTCCTGCAGCGCCGGCAGCACCAGCACCGAGCCATCGGCCATGCGCGGCAGCCAGGCCTGCTGCAGGGCCGCCGGCGCCGCGGCCAGCAGGGCAGGCGCGATCAGCGCGGCGTGCGCGAACGGGGCGTTGACGAGGCCGCGGCCGAGTTCCTCGCCGACCACCATGGGCTCCACCGCGCCCAGCCCGAGGCCGCCGTGCTCGGGCGCCACGCTCAGGCCGCTCAGACCCAGCGCCGCCAGCTCGGCCCAGACCTCGCGCGTGGCGCCGCCCGCCCTGGCCAGCGCGTGCCGGCGTTCGAAGGGGAAGCCCTTGTCCACCCAGCGCCGCACGGCGTCGCGCAGCGATTCCTGTTCCGTGCTGAAGTCGAAGTCCATGTCAGTACCGCCCGGCCGTTCCGAAGGGACTGACCGCCCCCTCGGGGGGCAGCGAACGCAGTGAGCGTGGGGGCTTCCTGACGTACCGCCCGGCTGTTCCGAAGGGGCCGACCGCCCCTGTGCTTGATTCTTGGGGCAGCGAACGTGGAGAGCGTGGGGATTTCATGTCAGCCTCCGAGCACGGTCTGGGCGACGATGTTGCGCTGCACCTCGTTGCTGCCGCCGTAGATCGTCGTCTTGCGCATGTTGAAGTAGTTCGATGCCAGCGGCGCGATGTGGGCGGCGCCGACCTGGTCGCCCTGCCAGCCGGCGTCCATCGCCTCCCAGACGAAGGCGCGGCTGTAGGGGCCGCCGGCCAGCATCATCAGCTCGGTGTAGCGTTGCTGGATCTCGCTGCCGCGTATCTTGAGCAAGGCGGCGACGTCCAGGCTGCGCTTGCCGCTGGCCTGCGCCGACAGCACGCGCAGCACCATCATCTCCAGCGCCACGATGTCGACCTCGAGCAGCGCGATCTGGTCGCGAAAGCGCAGGTCGTCCCACAGGCCCTCGGCGCGCGCGATGCGCTTGAGCCGCTCCAGCTCGCGCTTGGAGCGGTTCACGTCGGCGATGTTGGTGCGCTCGTGGGCGAGCAGGTACTTGGCGTAGGTCCAGCCCTGGTTTTCCTCGCCGACCAGGTTCTCCAGCGGCACCTGCACGTCGTCGAAGAAGACCTCGTTGACCTCGGGCTCGCCGTCCAGCAGCACGATGGGGCGCACGCGCACGCCCGGGCTGTGCATGTCGATGAGCAGGAAGCTGATGCCGGTCTGCGGCTTGCCTTCGCTGCGCGTGCGCACGAGGCAGAAGATCCAATCGCCGTACTGGCCGAGCGTGGTCCAGGTCTTCTGGCCGTTGACCAGGTAGTGGTCGCCGCGGCGCTCGGCGCGCGTGCTCAGGCTGGCGAGGTCGCTGCCGCTGCCGGGTTCGCTGTAGCCCTGGCTCCACCAGACCTCGCCGCTGGCGATGCCGGGCAGGAAGCGCTGCTGCTGCGCGCGACTGCCGAAGGCCATGATCACCGGCGCCACCATCACCGGGCCGAAGGGCATGATGCGCGGCGCCGCGGCGAGCGCGCATTCCTCCTCAAACAGATGGCGCTGGACGGCGTTCCAGCCCGGGCCGCCGAACTCCTGCGGCCAGCCGTAGGCGAGCCAGCCGCGCTCGCCCAGGATACGTGCCCAGCCCTGCAAGTCCTCACGCGTCAGGCGCAGCGCGTGGCGCACCTTGTGGCTGGTTTCGTCAGGCAGGTGGGCGCGCACCCATGCGCGCACCTCGGCACGAAAGGCGAGTTCCTCGGGGGTGAAGCTCAGGTCCATGCAGTGCCTCCGCTCAGCGCGGAGGTTGTAGCACGGTGTTTGCGGCGCGCCGTGCGCCTGCGTGGATCAGCCCAGCAGCCGCACCAGCGCGCGCTCCCACAGCCGGCGGCTGCGCCAGGCGCTCCAGGCCTGGTCGGCAAAGCGCCGGCCGCGCTCGCTCAGCCGGTAGTAGCGCACGCCTTCGAAGCCGTCCGGGTTGTCGAATTCGTCGACCAGGCCGTAGCGGTGCAGCGTGTCCGCACTGTGGCGTATCGGTCCGCCGCTGATCGCGGTGCCATGCGAACCCTCGCCCATGTGCACCATCACGTGGCCGCGGCGCAGCAGGCGCAGGGCGTCGATGAACTCTCCGCGGTCGGCGATGATGGGCTGGGCGGTGGACATGGCGATCCTCGATCTGCGGGCCTGGCCACAGTATCGTCAGCCTGGGGTCGGGTCTTGACCCCGAATCGCAGCCCAAAGCCGGCGCAATTCACGGCCCCGGATGGCGCCGCAAGCCGCCACCCGCACCGCTGCCGGCGCCGCGTCAGCGCAGCTCCAGCCGCATGACGTCGTTCTCGCGCCGCATCTGGAAGCGCGACAGAAAGCTGTTGCCCAGCAGCGCGAAGGGCATCGCGGCCGGCATCACCACCGCTTCGACGTGGGCCACGGTCACTTCGCCGACCGTGACCGCCGCCAGACTCACGCGGTGGCCGCGGACCACGCCGCCGGCGGTGTTCATCGCCACCGGCTCGCCGCGCCGCCAGTCCAGGCCCAGGCGCTCGGCGTCGGCACGGCCCAGGGCCACGGTGGTGGCGCCGGTGTCGACCATGAAGCGCTGGGAACGACCGTTGACCGTGCCCTGGGCCATGAAGTGGCCGCCCGGCCCCATGGTGAGGACGATGCTGCGGCCGCCTCCCGTGCTGCGCTCGTCGGCCCCGACGCTGGCCGGTGCCGCGCCGGCCAGCAGCCGGCTGCGGCGGCCACCCCACTGCACCAGCGCGCCCTCGGCGTCCAGCGCCTCCAGGGTGACGCCGTGCCGGGTCTCGCCGACGGCCAGCGTGAGGGGCTGGCCGTCCACCAGCAGCAGGGCCTTGCGCCCCATCTGCCCCGACAGCTGCACCGAGCGCGGGGCGTCCTGCGCCTGCGCCAGCGGCACGGCCTGCGCCACCACCGCAGCCGGCACCGCCCGCGCGCCGAGCGTGGCCAGCAGCAGGCGGCGGCGGGTGGCCATGGCCTGGTGCTCAGTCGCGGAAGTTCTGGAAGCTCAGCGGCAGCGCGATCTCCTTGCGCAGCAGCGCGATCGCGGCCTGCAAGTCGTCCTTCTTGGCGCCGCTGACGCGCACCGCGTCGCCCTGGATCGCGCTTTGCACCTTGGTCTTGCTCGCCTTCAGGGTGGCCTGGATCTTCTTCGCGTTCTCGCTGTCGATGCCGTTCTTCACCGGCGCGGTGAGTTTGAGCTTGTCGCCGCCGCCCTTCACCGGCTTGGCGCTGAAGTCGACGAAGCGCACGTCGACGCCGCGTTTGGTGAGGCGCCCGACCAGCACGTCCTGCACCTGCTGGAGCTGGAAGTCGCTGTCGGCGCTGAGGGTCAGCTCGACCGCCTTCGCGCCCTTGTCGGCGAGCTCGACGCCGGCGCTGGAGCCTTTGAAGTCGAAGCGGGTGCCGATTTCCTTCATCGCCTGGTCGACGGCGTTGCGGACCTCGACGAGGTTGGGTTCGAGCACGGTGTCGAAGCTGGGCATGGCGGTGCAGGCGGTGGGGGAGGGCGTTCGATTCTGCCAGCGCGGCTGCCCCGGCCTTGGCCGAGAATGCCGCCCATGTCCACTCCGATCGCGGTCGAACAAGGGGTCAGCCTGCGTGCCCTCAACAGCTTCGGGCTGCCGGCGCAGGCGGCGCGGCTGGTGCGCATCGCCAGCGAGGGCGACGTGCGCCGGGTGCTCGACGATCCGGCCATCGGCCGCCTGCCGCGCATGGTGCTCGGCGGCGGCAGCAACCTGGTGTTCACGCGCGACCCGGCGGGCGTCGTGCTCAAGGTCGAGGTGGCGGGCCGGCGCCTGCTCGCCGAGCGCGCCGACGCCTGGATCGTCGAGGCCGGCGCCGGCGAGTCCTGGCACGAGCTCGTGCAGTGGACCCTGGCCCAGGGCTGGCCGGGACTGGAGAACCTGGCCCTGATCCCGGGCACGGTGGGCGCGGCGCCGG
Source organism: Pseudomonadota bacterium (assembly GCA_963205525.1). The sequence goes on from CAUJJP010000046.1 coordinate 70,636, forward strand.
TGCAGAACATCGGCGCCTACGGCGTCGAGCTGGCGGACCGCTTCGAGTCGCTGGACGCGGTGGACCTGGTCACCGGCCGCAGCGTGACGCTGGACGCGCACGCCTGCCGCTTCGGCTACCGCGACAGCGTGTTCAAGCAGCAGGGCTTCGGCGGCCTGGCCGGCAAGTCGCTCATCACGCGCGTGCGGCTGCGCCTGCCGCGGCCCTGGACGCCGGTGCTCGGCTACCTGGACCTGGAGCGCCGCATGGCCGAGACCGGCATCACGGCGCCCGACGCGCGCACCGTGTTCGACTGGGTGTGCGCGATCCGGCGCGCCAAGCTGCCCGACCCGACGCAGCTGGGCAACGCCGGCAGCTTCTTCAAGAACCCGGTGGTGAGCGCCGAGCAGTGCCGCGACATCATCGGCCGCGACCCGCACGTGGTGCACTACGCGCTGCCCGACGGCCGCTTCAAGCTCGCCGCCGGCTGGCTGATCGACGCCTGCGGCTGGAAGGGCAAGACGGTCGGCGAGGCCGCGGTCTACGAGCGGCAGGCGCTGGTGCTGGTGAACCGCGGCGCAGCCACCGGGGCCCAGGTGCTGACGCTGGCGCGCGCGATCCAGGAAAGCGTCTACGGCCGCTTCGGCATCCGGCTGGAACCGGAGCCGGTCATCGTCTGAGCGGCCGGGCCTTCAGGCTGCCTGCAGCAGCCCGGCGTCGCGCGCCGCCTGCCGGGTGCGCGCCAGCAGCGACTCGTAGCGCTGCACCAGGTGCGCCACCTCGTGCGCCGGCAGGTGCGCCGCGCCTTCGTGCAAGGCCTGTGCCGTCTGCGCCAGCGCCGCCAGACCGAGGTTGAGCGCCACCCCGCGCGCGGCGTGGGCGTGCATGCGCAGCTCCAGCGGCTGGCCCTGGCGCACCGCCGCGCGCATGTGCTCCACGGTCTGCGCGCCCTGGTCCAGAAAACTCTCGATCAGCGCCGCCAGGCGCGGCGCCGGCATCGCCTGCAGCGCCGCCGCCAAGGCGTGGTGGTCGATCAGGTCGACGCCGGGCTGCAGCGCCGCGTCGCCGTCGGACGGCAGCGGCGCACGGTCCGCCGCTTCCTGGCCGAACAGGCGCCGCATGGCGCTGGCCAGGTCCTGCGGGCTGACCGGCTTGGTGAGGAAGTCGTTCATGCCGGCGAGCAGGCAGCGCTCGCGCGTTTCCTGGAAGGCGTCGGCGGTCAGCGCCACGATGGGAACGGTGGCCGCCGCGTGCTGCGGCAGGGCACGTATGGCCTGGGTGGCGCCTATGCCGTCGAGCTCGGGCATGTGCAAGTCCATCAGCACCAGGTCATAGGCCTGCTGCTGCACCGCCTGCACCGCCTGGCGGCCATCGGCGACGAAGTGGGCGCGGTGCTGCAGGGTCTCCAGCAGGGCGGCCATGTACTGCCGGTTCACCGGGTGGTCCTCGGCCACCAGGACATCGAGCGCACGCAGGCCGGCCCCGGGTTCGGCGCCGCGTCGTGCCGCCTGTGCGGGCGCCGGCTCGTGCGGCTGCAGCGGCAGCTCCAGGCAGAAGCGGCTGCCTTCGCCGGGCTGGCTCTGGACCCCGATCTCGCCGCCCATCAGCTGCGCCAGGCTGCGCGAGATCTCCAGCCCGAGGCCGGTGCTGCCCGGGCGCTGCGGCGTGGGCGTGCTGCCGGCGGCAAAGCGCTGGAACAGGCGCTGCACGGTCTGCTCATCCATGCCGATGCCGGTGTCGGTGACGCTGAACTGCAGGCGCGGCGGCGCAGCCGGCAATGGCCTGACGTCCAGCGACACGCTGCCGCGTTCGGTGAACTTGATGGCGTTGGACAGCAGGTTGAACAGGATCTGCTTGAGCCGGGTGGCGTCGGCGACGATCCACTGCGGCACCTCGGGGGCCACGTCCAGGTACAGCGTGAGCGCGCGCGCGCCGGCCTGGGCCCGCATCAGGGCGTCGATCTGCGCCAGCAGGGCGCGCAGGTCCAGCGGCGCCGGGTTCAGCGTCAGCCGGCCCGCCTCCAGCTGCGACAGGTCCAGGATGTCGTTCAGGATCGCCAGCAGGTGGTCGGCCGACTCGGTGGCCACGCGCAGCTGCTCGGCCTGCTGCGGCGTGAGCCCGGTCTCGCGCAGCAGCGAGAGCATGCCCAGCAGGCCCTGGAAGGGGGTGCGCAGCTCGTGGCTCATGTTGGCCAGAAAGGTGCTCTTGGCCGCGCTCGCGGCCTCGGCCTGGCTGCGCGCCTCGTGCAGGCGTTGCGTCAGATCCTCCAGCGCCCGGCGGCGCTGCTGCAGCTGGCGCATCTGGCGCATCGCCAGCGCCGCGAACACCGAGCACAGCGCGAACAGGAACACCGTCAGCGCCACCCCGAGCCGGCTTTGCTGCTGCAGCGCGCGGTTGCCGGCGTCGGCGCGCGCGGCCAGCCGGTGGGCGGCGGCGAGCGATGCCTCGTGCACCGGCAGCGTGAGGGCGTCGAGCCGCTCGCGCAGGGCCTGCAGGTCGCGGCGCCCGGGGCGGGCGGCGGCGTCGAGCACCGGATCGGCGGCGGCGATGAAGGCCTGCAGGCGATCCAGCACCTGCGCGTAGGCGGCGTCGCTCGCCATCAGCGTGCGCAGTGCCGGCGTGCGCGCGAGGTCGACCCGGCTGACCCAGATCTCGTAGCGAAGGCGCAGCGGGGCCAGGGCCGACGCGCCGAGGTCGGCGTCGTTGCCGTCGGCGCGGTCGACCAGCTGCCACTCGTCGCGCAGGCGCAGGGTCTCCAGCTCGAGCTGGTACAGGCTGGTGAGCGAGAAGCCGTCTGCCGAGTGCAGCGCCTGCTGCGACAGCGCGAGCTGGCGCGCCTGCACCAGCAGCACGGCGGCGAGCACGAGCGCCATCACACCGGCGATCGCCGCCAGCCCCCAGCGCCGGCCGGTGGCGCTCAGTCCACCGTGATCGTTCGCAACTGCCATGCCGAGCGGGAGAAGTACAGCGGGCTGCGCAGGTCGGGGTCGTCGTCGAAGGGGTAGATGAGCAACAGCGGGCCCTTGTCGCGAACCGTCAGCGGGGCACCGTCCAGCAGCCGCGCGACGATGGGGCCGTGGCGCTCGGCGTCGTCGCGCGGCAGCTCGACCCGGTAGTCGTTGAGTGCGCGCAGCTGCAGCCGGCTGCCCTGGGCACCGGCGGCGGCCAGCAGCTCGCGCAGCAGTGGGCCGGTGAAGCGATGCGGCTGCGCGTACCAGGGCGCATGGGCGCTGAAGCTGGTCTGCGGCAGGGCGGCGAGCATGGCCATGTCGAAGCAGGCGCAGTCGCCCTGGTTGCGCCGCTGCACGCGGCCGCGCAGTTCCAGCACCACCGGCCCGGTCGGTGGTGCCAGCACCGGCCCGGTCGGTGGCTCCAGCACCGCCGGCCCGGCCGGTGGCTCGAGCGCCAGCGCCGGGCGGCAGGTCCAGCCAGCCGCCAGCCACAGCGCGATGCACGCCGCCCGGCGCGACGCGAACTGCGGCGCCGTGCGCCGGCGTGACGGCGGCGTGCGGCGGCCAGAAGTTCGGGGGTCGGGCACGCCGGGATTGTAGGCAGCGCCCTGATAAGCTCGCCGCTGCCTATGTCAGCCGCCAACGTCCGCCCCGACTACCCGGCCAACGCCCTGCCGCCCGGCACCCGGCTGGGGGAATTCGAGATTCTGGACGTGCTGGGCCTGGGCGGCTTCGGCATTGTCTACCGGGCGCTGGACCACGCGCTGGAGCGCGAGGTGGCGATCAAGGAGTACATGCCTTCGGCGCTCGCCGGACGCACCGCCACCCTCCAGGTGACGCTGCGTTCGGGCGCCGATGCCGCCACCTTTGCCGCCGGACTGCGCTCCTTCGTCAACGAGGCCAGGCTGCTGGCGCGCTTCGACCACCCCTCGCTGCTGAAGGTCTACCGCTACTGGGAGGCCAACGAGACCGCCTACATGGCGATGCCGGTCTACCGCGGCCGAACGCTCAAGGCGGTGCGACTGGCGATGCCCGCCGCGCCCGACGAGGCCTGGCTGCGTGCGCTGCTGATGCCGCTGCTGGGGGCGATCGAGACCCTGCACGCGCAGGACGTATATCACCGCGACATCGCGCCCGACAACATCCTCATCGAGCCCGACGGGCGCCCGGTGCTGCTGGATTTCGGCGCTGCGCGGCGTGTCATCGGCGACCGCACGCAGGCGCTGACGGCGATCCTGAAGCCGTCCTATGCGCCGATCGAGCAGTACGCCGACGCCGGTGCCGAGCGCCAGGGTCCATGGACCGACCTCTACGCGCTGGGGGCGACGCTGCACTTCGTCCTCGTCGGCCGGCCGCCACCGCCGGCCACCGCGCGCGCACTGCGCGACCAGCTCCCCCTGCTGGCGCCGCAGGACCTGCCCGGCTGGAGCCCCTTGCTGCGCGGCGCGGTGGACTGGATGCTGCGCATGCAGCCGGCGCAGCGGCCGCAAAGCGTGCAGGCCTTGCGCGCGGTGCTGGATGGCCAGGACGCGCTGCCCATCCTGCCCGGCACCGCGCCCGCCAGGGCGGCTCCGGCCGCGGCGCTGGACCTCGACCTGACGCAGTTCGACCCCGCGCCGTCACCGGCGGCGCGTGCCAGTACGCCGCCACCGGCAGCGCGTGCCGATGCACCGCCACCGGCGGTGCGTGCCGATGCAGCGCCGCCCGCCGAGCCGTCGGCGCTGCAGCAGACGCGCTTCGTGCCGTCGCTGGCCCGCGGGGACAGCGGCAGCGGTGCGAACGCAGCGGCCGACCCGACCGGTCCCGTCACCAACACCCCCTCCGCCTGGGGCGGTGACCGGGCCGCGCGACGCACGCTGCCGCTGCTGCTGGTGGTGGTGCTGGCGCTGGCGGCAGCCGGTGTCGCGTGGTGGCAGTGGCGCGGCGCGGCCTCGGCGCGGGCGTCGGGGCCTGCGCCGGGGTCTGCCGCGTCTGCGGCGACGACATCCGGCCTGACCCGTGCGGGCATGCCAGACAGCACGGCCTCCGCCGCATCGGCGAGCTCGACGGCGGCGCCCGAGGCTGCGGCCGTGCCGGCGCCGGATCCCGCGCCATCCGTCGCCGCCACCGCACCAGCCCTTGCCGGCTCGGGGTCGGCGACGACGTCGGCGCCAGCGCGCGTGCTGCCCAGAGCGGCAACATCACCCGCACCCGCACCCGCACCCGCACCCGCGCTGACGCGGACAGCGGCGGCGGCCCTGCCTGCGTCCGCGCCGCCGCCCGCGCCCGCGCCCGCGCCCGGTGGTACGACCCCGGCCGCATCGCCCTCGGCCGCGCTTGCGCCGGCCTCGACCCCGGCGCCCGCCGCCGGCCGCAAAGCCGAGCCCGCCGCGCCGTCCGACGAGCCATCCGCGATCTGCGGTGGCCGCGTCCTGCTGGCGCTGATGTGGTGCATGGAGCGCGAATGCGCGCGCAGCGAGAACAAGGACCACCCGGCCTGCCGCAAGTGGTTCGTCAGCAACCGCCAGCGCCCGCCGCCCTGATCGGTGGCCCGCAGCGGCCATCGTCGGCCGACCGACCGGCCACGCGCCGCCGCTTGCCGTCCACCCCTGCGAGCGGTCGATTCGTCGCAGCGCGCTCGGTGTCCGGTGCCGGTTCGCGCTAGGCTCGCGCCCTTCGGCTCCCCAGTCCATCCGCTTGCAGGCGTCGCCTGCGTCGTCCCCGAGGAATCCCATGTCTTTGCTGCGTATCGCTCCGCTCGTGCTGCTGGCCGTCGGGCTGAGCACCGCCTGCAGCCGCCCCGGCGGCGAGGCCGCTGCCGACAAGCCCGTGGCCGCGGCGCCGGTGTTGCTGCTCGCGGCCGAGGACTTGCGCACCCTCAGCCCGAGCCGGCTGACGCAGGGCCCGCTGGTCACCGGATCGGTGCAACCGGCGCGGCGCGCCGACCTGCGTGCCGAGGTGGGGGCGGTGGTGGTGCAGGTGCTGAAGGACAACGGCGAGACCGTGCGTGCCGGTGAGCTGCTGATGCGGCTGGACGACACCGCGCTGCGCGACAGCCTGGCCTCGGCCGAGGAGGCGCAGCGCGCCGCCACCCTGGCGCAGAGCCAGGCCGAACGCAGCGTGCAGCGGCTCAAGACGCTGCAGGCCCAGGGCATGAGCTCGACCCAGGCCCTGGAGGACGCCGAGCTGCGCCGCAACGCGGCGCAAAGCGAGCTCGCGGCGGCGCGCGCCCAGGTGGTGGCGGCGCGCCAGCAGCTGCAGCGCACCCTGGTGCGCGCGCCCTTCGACGGCGTGGTCAGCGAGCGCAAGGCCTCGGTGGGCGACACCGCCCAGGTCGGCAAGGAGTTGCTCAAGGTGATGGACCCGCGCAGCATGCGCTTCGAGGGCCTGGTGTCGGCCGACCGGCTCGCCGAGCTGCGGCGCGGTCAGGCGGTCTCGTTTCGCATCAACGGCTTCGGCGATGCCTTCGAGGGCCGGCTCGAACGCATAGACCCGGCGGTCAACACCGCCACCCGGCAGGTCGCGGTGATGGTGGCCTTCGTCGATCCGGCAGCGGCGCCGAAGGTGGCGGGGATGTATGCCGAGGGCCGCATCGCCAGCAGCGAGCTGCAGGCCCTGACCCTGCCCGAGGCGGCGCTGGTGCGCGCCGGCGAGCAGGCCCAGGTCTGGCGTGCCAGCGGCGGCAAGCTGCACAAGCTGAGCGTGCGCATCGGTGAGCGCGACGCCCGCAGCGGCGAATACCCGGTGCTGTCCGGCCTGGCGGCGGGCGACCGCGTGCTGCGCAGCCCCGGCAGTGCCCTGGTCGACGGCCAGGCCTACGAGATGGCGGCCCCGGTGACCGCGGTGCGCGCCGCCGACACCCGTGCCACCGCCGCCTCGGCGCCCGCCCTCAAATAGCCGGAGCCGTCCATGCTGCTGTCGGAATTCAGCGTCCGCAAGCCGGTCGCGATGGTGGTCGTGATCATCGGCCTGATGGCCCTGGGCCTGCTCGCGCTGTCCAAGCTGCGCGTGAACCAGATCCCGGACGTCGAGGCGCCGGTGCTGGTGGTCAGCGTGCCCTACCCGGGGGCGAGCCCGGAGACCGTCGAGCGCGAGGTCGTGAACCGGATCGAGAAGGCGCTGCAAGGCATCTCCGGCGTCGACGAGGTGAACTCCACTGCGCGCGAGGGCAGCGCCGAGATCGTCCTCATCTTCGACTTCGACAAGGACCTGGTGGTCGCCGCCGACGAGGTGCGCAACGCGATCGGCAGCGTGCGCTACAAGCTGCCGGTGGAGATGCGCGAGCCGGTGCTCACGCGCATGGACCCGGCGGCGCAGCCGGTCATGCACCTGGGCCTGTCGTCCAGCGCGCTCAGCCACTCCGAGATCTCGCGCCTGGCCGAGGACCAGCTCGCCGACCGCTTCCGCGCCCTGCCCGGGGTGGCGGTGGTGGAGGTCGGCGGCGCGCTGCAGCGCGAGCTCTCGGTGCTGCTGCACGCCGGCAAGCTGCGCGAGTACGAGGTCTCGGTGACCGAGGTGGTGGCCGCGATCCGGGCCCAGAACGCGACCGCGCCGGTGGGCAAGGTGCGCGGCACGCTGGAGGACCAGAGCATCCGGCTGGTCGGCCGCATCGCCTCCCCGGCCGAGTTCGGCCGCATCGTCGTCAAGCGCCGCGGCGAGCAGCTGGTGCGGCTGCAGGACGTGGCCGAGGTGCGCGACGGCTTCGCCGAGCGCAGCAGCCTGTCGATCCGCAACGGCAACCCCAACGTCGGCATCTGGGTCACGCGCAGCCCCGACGCGAGCACGGTCACGGTGGCGCGCGAGGTGCGCGCGCTGGTCGACACGATCGCCAAGGAACTGCCCGCCGGCACCACGCTGGAAGTCACGCGCGACGGCGGGCGCGAGGCCGAGGACAGCCTGAACAACGTCATCCACGCCCTCGTCTTCGGCGCCGGGCTGACGGTGTTCGTGGTCTACCTGTTCCTCAATTCCTGGCGCTCAACCCTGATCACCGCGCTGTCGCTGCCGACCTCGGTGCTGGCGGCCTTCATCACCGTCTGGCTCGCCGGCTTCACGCTCAACTTCATGAGCCTGCTGGGCCTGTCGCTCGCCATCGGGGTCTTGATCGACGACGCGATCGTGGTGCGCGAGAACATCGTGCGCCACCTGGAGGGCGGCGCCGACCGCATCAGCGCCGCGCTGCAGGGCACGAAGGAGATCGGCCTGGCGGTGGCCGCGACCACCTTCTCCATCGTCGCCGTGTTCGTGCCGGTGGCCTTCATGCCCGGCGTCTCGGGCGAGTGGTTCCGCCCCTTCGGCCTCACGGTGGTGGCCTCGGTGCTGGTGAGCCTGTTCATCAGCTTCACCCTGGACCCCATGCTCTCGGCCTACTGGGGCGACCCGCCGGGCCACCACGAGGCGCCGCAGCGCGGCATCGGCGCCCTGCTGCAGCGCTTCAACCACTGGTTCGACCACCAGGCCACGCGCTATGGCCGCCTCATCGGCTGGGCGCTGCACCACAGGCGCTGGATGGCGCTGTTCGCGGTCGCCAGCCTGCTGGCAGCGCTCGCGCTGCAGGCCAAGTTCGGCGGCTCGAGCTTCCTGCCCAGCGCCGACGGCGGCACGATCGCGGTGGAGGTGCGCACGCCGCCGAGCAGCAGCCTGAACTACGCGCGGCTGAAGGTGGAGGCGGCGGCCAGCCTGGCGCGCGAGATCGCCGAGGTGAAGGCGACCAACAGCAACGTCAACCCGAACGGCGGCCGCATCTTCGTCGACCTCGGCAAGAGCACCGAGCGCAGCCGCAGCGCGCTGGAGATCGCGGCCGACCTGCGCGCGCGGCTGCAGCGGCTGGTCGGCGCCGAGTACGTCGTCATCGAGGACCTGAACAACGGCGTCCAGAAGCCGGTGCAGATCCGCTTCAACGGGCCAGATTCCCGCGTCCTGACCGAGATCACGCAGCGCTACATGGAGCGCCTGAGGCACGAGGTGGCGGGTGCGGTGGACGTCGGCCTGTCGGAGCAGGACCCGCAGGTGGAGATGCAGATCGAGCTCGATCGCGGGCTGGCGAACACGCTCGGGGTGTCGGTGGCCGACGCCGCGCAGGCGCTGCGGGTGGCGTTCGCCGGCGTCGAGGCCGGCGACTGGATAGACCCCGCCGGGCAGACGCGCGACGTCGCGGTGCGCCTGCACCCCGACGACCGGCTCGACGCGGCCAACATCGAGCGCCTGCCGATCACGGTGGGCAGCGGCGCCGAGATGGTGCCGCTGGCGCAGATCGCCACCGTCACCATGGGCCGCGGGCCGAGCCAGATCCAGCATGCGGACGGCAAGCGCACGGTGTCGGTGGCGGCCAACGCCCAGGGCCGCAGCCCCGGCGAGGTGACCTCGGACGCCATGAAGCTGGCGCGCAGCATGGACTTCCCGCCCGGCTACGGGCTGGAGCTGGCGGGCAGCTCGGCCGACCAGCAGGAGGTGTTCAGCGAGATGGCGATCGCGCTCGTGAGCGGGATCGCGCTCATGTACTTCATCCTCGTGATGCAGTTCGGCAGCTTCACGGCGCCGCTGGCGGTGATGCTGTCGCTGCCGCTGAGCCTGATCGGCGTCGTCATCGCCTTGCTGCTCACCGGCGGCACGCTCAACCTGATGAGCCTGATCGGCGTCATCATGCTGATGGGGCTGGTGGCGAAGAACGCGATCCTGCTGCTGGAGGCGGCGCGCGTGCGCGAGGCCGAGGGCATGGACCGCGAGGAGGCGCTGGCCGAGGCCGGCAAGCGCCGGCTGCGGCCCATCCTGATGACGACCTTCGCCCTCGTCGCCGGCATGCTGCCGGTGGCGATCGGGGTCGGCGAGGGCGGCGAGTTCTACCGCCCGATGGCGGTGGCCATCATCGGCGGCGTCATCACCAGCACCTTCCTCACCCTGCTCGTGATCCCCAGCTTCTACGACAGCATAGAGACCGCGCGCGACCGCGCGCTGGCCAAGTTCCGGCGCCGCGCCGAGCGTCAGCCGGTGGCGCTGGCGCTCGTGCTCACGCTGGCCGAGGCGCTGGCGGCGCTGCTGGGCCTGCGCCTGCTGTGGCGCGCCCTCGCCGGCGCGCTGCGCCTGGTGCTGCGGCGGCGGCAGGCGGCGCAGGCCTGAGAGCCTGTGAAGATATGCATCATGCCCGCGTAGGCCCCCACAGAGGGCCCAATCTAGGCGTGAAGCACAGCCGGGGTTGGGCCCCGGCGAAGCTTCGCAACGACGAGTGGGCCCTCTGTGGGGGCCTACCCGCAGGGCCG
>CAUJJP010000047.1 GCA_963205525.1 Pseudomonadota bacterium
TCGTCGAACAGGCACACGCGCGCGCTCGGCGCGTAGTGCGACTCCAGGGTTCCGGAGGCGCGCGGGCGGTCGGCGTCGGGCGCCGCCAGCGGCGTGCCGAGCACGGTTTCGATCTGCGCCGCCAGCACGCTGCCCGGGCGCAGCAAGGCCGGCGGCCCGGCGCTGCAGTCGACGATGGTGGACTCGATGCCGAGCGTGCAATCGCCGCCGTCCAGCACCAGGAGCTCGGGGCCGAACTCCTGCACCACGTGGGCGGCGCGCGTCGGGCTGACACGGCCGAACCGGTTCGCGCTCGGCGCCGCCAGCCCAGGGACGCCGGCCGCCGCCGCGGCGCGCAGCAGCGCCTGTGCCACCGGGTGTGCCGGGCAGCGCAGGCCTATGCTGTCCTGGCCGCCGGCGGCGGCGCCACCGACACCGGGGCGGCGGCGCAGGATCTGGGTCAGCGGTCCGGGCCAGAAGCGCGCCATCAGCGCCTGCGCCTGCGCGCCCGGTGCGGCGCAGAAGTGGAGCGCGGCGTGTGCATCGGCGACGTGCCCGATCAGCGGGTGATCCGCCGGCCCGCCCATGGCGGCCAAGATTGCGGCCCCCGCCCCGGCCTCGTCGGCGCGTGCAGCCAGGCCGTAGACGGTCTCGGTGGGGAATGCCACCAGGCGGCCGGCCGCCAGTTCGCGCGCGGCCTGGGCCTGCGCGGCCGGATCGCTGCCGTCGAGCACGGGCATGCCGGAACCTACGGCGGCGGCAGGCCGAGCAGCGTGCAGGCCTGCTGCGCCGTCGCCCGCGCCTGCGCGGCGCTGGCGCCGACCAGGGTCAGATGACCCATCTTGCGCCCGGGCCGCGCCTGCGCCTTGCCGTACAGGTGCAGCCGGGCACCGGGCAGGGCGAGCACGGCGGCCCAGTCGGGGCTGCGCGGCGGCCGGTCTGCACCGTCGGCGAACCAGAGATCGCCCAGCAGGTTGAGCATCACGGCCGGCGAGTGCAGGCGCGGCATGGGCAGCGGCAGCCCGGCCAGCGTGCGCACCTGCAGGTCGAACTGCGAGAGGTCGCAGGCATCGATGCTGTAGTGGCCCGAGTTGTGCGGCCGCGGCGCCATCTCGTTGGCGACCAGGCAGCCGTCGGCGAGGACGAAGAACTCCACGCACAGCACGCCGACGTAGTCCAGCGCGGCGGCGATGCGCGTCGCCGCGGCCACCGCTGCGCCCGCGCTGGCGGCTGCCAGCTCGGGTGCCGGCACCTGGGTGACGGCGAGGATGCCGTCGCGGTGCAGGTTCTGCTGCGGCGGCAGGTGCACACAGCCCCCGTCGCGGCCACGGGCGACGATCACGCTGCACTCCAGCTGCAGCGCGAGCCGGCGCTCGAGCACGCAGGGCGCGCGCCCGAGCGCGGCCCATGCGGCGCCGAGCTCGGCGGCGCTGGCCACGCTGCGCTGGCCCTTGCCGTCGTAGCCCAGGCTGGCGGTCTTGAGCAGGCCGGGGAACAGGTCCTGCCCCACCGCCGCCAGATCCGGCTCGCTGGCGATGACGGCGTAGGGCGCGCAGGCCACGTCGGCACGCTGGAAGAAGGCCTTCTCGCGCGCGCGCTGCTGGCACACCGCCACCGCGTCGGCGGAAGGCGCCACCACGGTCTGCGCCGCCAGCGCCTGAAGCGCGCTGGCCGGGACGTTCTCGAACTCGGTGCTCACCGCCTGTGCACGGGCGGCGAGCTGCTGCAGGGCGGCCGCGTCGTCGTAGGCGGCGCACAGGTGGTGGTGCGCCACCCGGCCGGCCGGGCTCTCGGGGTCGGGGTCGAGGACGGCGGTTTCGAAACCGAGCTGCTGCGCGGCGTGGACGAACATGCGGCCGAGCTGGCCGCCGCCGAGCACACCCAGGGTCGCCGGCCGACCGCGCGCGTCAATCGTCCCCGGCAGCAGCGGCCTCACTTCAGCTCGCCCGTCATCGCGCGCGCGGCCTCGGTCTGCGCCTGGCGCCAGGCCTGCAGCCGCGCCAGCAGGGTGGGGTCGTCAGCCGCCAGCATGGCGACCGCGAACAGCGCCGCGTTCACCGCCCCGGCCTCGCCGATGGCGAAGGTGGCCACCGGGATGCCGCGCGGCATCTGGACGATGGAGTACAGCGAATCCAGGCCTTGCAGGTGGCGACTGGGCACCGGCACCCCGAGCACCGGCACCACGGTCTTGGCCGCCAGCATGCCCGGCAGGTGCGCCGCGCCGCCGGCACCGGCGATGATGGCGCGCACGCCGCGCGCCTGCGCCGTCTCGGCGAAGCGGAACATCTCGTCGGGCATGCGGTGCGCCGACAAGACCTGGCGTCCGTGCGCGACCCCGAACTCGTCCAGCACCCGCGCCGCCTTGCCCAGGCAGTCCCAGTCGGACGCAGAACCCATCACCAGCTCGACCAGATTCATCGACTCACCCCCGTGCGCCCGCCGCGGCGTGCCCACTCATTGCCGCCAGTGTGGCGGAACCGCGAGCAGGCCGGTCGCCGCGAGGCAGTCGTGCAGGCGCTGCGCCTGCCGATCGTGCGCCTGCAGCTCGCGCTGGCGCCGCAGGTCGAGCGCTTGCGCGTCCTGCCCGCTGCGGCGGGCGTGCTCGGCCAGCACGCTGAGCGCAAGAGCGCGCTCGCCGCCGTCTGCCGGCAGCTCGAGCACCGCCTGCAGGTCGGTGATGACGGCGGCCGGCAGCGGCTGCGGGCCCAGGGCCAGCTCGGCCGCGCCGAGTTCGGCCTGCGCACAGACCCAGCCGGCGGCGCCTCGATCGTCGGTCTGGGCGAGGAAGGCCTGCAGCTCGACGCGCGCCCGCGCGTGCTCGCCGCACAGGTTGAGCGCCATGCCCAGCGCCAGCCGGTGCAGCGCCGGCTGCGGACCGACGCCGGCGCCGCCGTCGTAGTTGATCGCCGATTCGACGCGCAGCAGCAGCTCGCGCGCCTGTGCGGCGTCGAGCTGGCCGCGCAGGCGGCCGATGCGGAACTTGTCGATCGCCGCCACCGCCTGGTTGAACATCACCGTGCTGAGCGCCCCCGCCACGCCCAGCGAGCCCGCCGCCAGCCGGGCCGCGAGCTGCCATTGCGCCGTCGCCTGCGGCGCGCCGGCGTACTCGCACAGCAGCATCAGCAGACTGGCGCTGCGCAGCCGCACGCGGTCGTCGGGCAGGTCGGGCCGCGCCACCGTCGGCGCCAGCAGCGCCGCCGCCTGCTCGAAGCGGGCGTGGTTGTACTCGATCAGCGCCAGCCAACCCTGGGCCAGCGCCGCCAGGTCGAGCAGCCCGAGCTGGCTGCCGATCAGGGCCGCGCGCTGCAGGCGCTCGCTGGCGCGCGCGGCGTCGTTGCGGTAGCTGGCCGCCACCCCCTCGATCAGCATCAGCTGCGCCGTCGAGGCCGGGTCGTAGGCCGCTGCTGCCCGTGCCTGCGCCACCAGGGCATCGGCCTGCCCCAGCTCGCCCAGCATCGCCGCCACGTAGGCGCGTGCGATCAGCGGCTCCAGCGCCTGGGCATCCATGGATCCGCCGCCCCAGGGCTGCGCCCGCGACCTGCAAGCGCAGCCTCAGGCCGCGTAGGCGCGCGCCATCTGCGCGAGCGACTTGGGCTCGATGCGCGCCGCCTGCCCTTCGCAGCCGAACTCGAGGTAGCGCTGGCGGCAGATCTGCCTGGCCGCCTCGCGCGCCGGCTTGAGGTAGTCGCGCGGGTCGAACTTCTCCGGGTTCTCGACCATGTACTTGCGGATCGCGCCGGTCATCGCGAGCCGGATGTCGGTGTCGATGTTGACCTTGCGCACGCCGTGCTTGATCGCCTCCTGCAGCTCCTCGACCGGCACGCCGTAGGTCTCCTTCATCTGCCCGCCGTGGGCGCGGATGATGGCCAGCAGCTCCTGCGGCACGCTGGAGCTGCCGTGCATCACCAGGTGGGTGTCCGGGATGCGGCGGTGGATCTCCTTGATGCGGTCGATCGCCAGGATGTCGCCGGTGGGCTTGCGGCTGAACTTGTAGGCGCCGTGGCTGGTGCCGATGGCGATCGCCAGCGCGTCGACTTGCGTACGGGCGACGAAGTCCGCCGCCTGCTCGGGGTCGGTGAGCAGCTGCTCGCGCGTCATCGTGGCCTCGGTGCCGTGGCCGTCTTCCTTGTCGCCGCGCATGGTCTCCAGGCTGCCCAGGCAGCCGAGCTCACCCTCGACGGTGACGCCCACCGCGTGCGCCATGGCCACCACCTGGCGCGTCACGTCGACGTTGTAGTCGTAGCTGGAGATGGTCTTGCCGTCGGCCTCCAGGCTGCCGTCCATCATCACCGAGCTGAAGCCGAGGTCGATCGCGCCCTTGCACACCGCCGGGCTCTGACCGTGGTCCTGGTGCATCACGAGCGGGATCTTCGGCCACTGCTCGAGCGCGGCCTGGATCAGATACTTGATGAAGGGCTCGCCGGCGTACTTGCGCGCACCGGCGCTGGCCTGCAGGATCACCGGCGCGCCGACCTCGTCGGCGGCGCTCATCACCGCCTGCACCTGCTCGAGGTTGTTGACGTTGAAGGCCGGGATGCCGTAGCCGTGCTCGGCGGCGTGGTCCAGCAGCTGGCGCATGGAAACGAGGGGCATGGCAGTCTCCTCAGGGACGGGCGATGGCGGGTTGGCGGCGCGCCCCTTCGGTGCCGCTGCCTGGTGCCACTGTCTGGCGCCGCTGCACGGGGGGCGGAAACAGCCGCGATTCTATCGGCCACCCCCACCGGGGGGCTTGATCTGGGCCGCTTTGCACCCGCTTATCCGGGCGCCACCGGCGATCCGCGCGGCCACACTGCGCCGACCGCAGCCCCGCTCGATGGGCTGTGCGGAGCCCCCATGAAGCGCCCGACTGTCGCCTCCATCTCGACCTGGATCACCCCCGCCGCCATCGCCCACGGCGAAGACCTGATCGCCCACCTGATGCAGCGCCTGGACTTCAGCCGGCGCCGCGCGCGCGCGTGGCTGGACCAGCTGGTGCAGTCCGGCTGGCTGCAGATGCAGGGCACGCGCCGCCGCCCGCACTACCAGCCCGGCCCCTTGCGCCAGGTGGTCAGGCGCTACGCGCTCGCCGGCCTGGAGGAGGACCGCGCCTGGGCGCAGGACTTCGCGCCCTGCCTGGCCCTGCGCCCGAACGTTGCGCGCATCGCCGCCCACGCCTTCACCGAGCTCGTGAACAACGCGATCGACCACAGCGGCGGCAGCGGCGTCACGGTTTCAGTGCGCCAGACCGCGCTGCACCTGCAGCTGCTGGTGAGCGACGACGGCTGCGGCCTGTTCGAGCGCGTGCAGCAGCACTGGCGCATCGACGAGCCGCGGCTGGCGATGCTGGAACTGGGCAAGGGCCGGCTGAGCTCGCAGCCCGAGCGCCACCGCGGCCAGGGCCTGTTCTTCGTCGCCCGCGCGGCCGACATCTTCGACCTGCACGCCAACCAGCACGCCTTCCAGCGCCGCCCCGGGCGCAGCGGATGGTCGGGCGTGCGCGCGCTGGCGCAGCAAGGCACCTCGATCTACCTGGCGCTCGCGCTCGACAGCACGCGCACCCTGGACGAGGTGCTGCGTGCGAACGCCGAGCAGGGCTACGCCCTGGACCACACCGAGGTCAGCCTGCGCCTGCTCGCGGGCGAGCAGCGCTGGCTGGACTCGCGCGCGCAGGCGCGCCGGGTGGCGGCGCGGCTGGGTGCCTTCCGGCGCGCCGCACTCGACTTCAGCGGCATCGACGAGGTCGGCCCGGCCTTCGCCGACGAGCTGTTCCGGGTCTGGGGTCACGCCCATCCCCAGGTGCGGCTGGTGGCGGACAACGCCTCGCCGCAGGTGGCGGCGATGATCGCCGCCGTGCAGTAGGCCGCAGGCCCAGCCCCCGCAGCGACGCGACTCAGTCGACGCGGCAGACCTTGAGCATGTTGGTGCCGCCGGGGTGGCCCATGGGCTCGCCGCAGGTGATGGCGTAGGTGTCGCCCGGGCGCAGCACGCCGCGTTCCACCAGCAGCCGCTCGGCGGTGGCCAGGGCCTCGTCGCGGTCGATCAGGCGCGGCATCAGCAGCGGCTGCACGTTGCGGTACAAGCCCATGCGGCGCTGCGAGCCGAGCTGCGAGGTCAGGCCGTAGATCGGCACCCGGATGTGGTGGCGGCTCATCCACAGCGCGGTCGACCCCGACTCGGTGAGCGCGAGGATGGCCTTGCAGCCCAGGTGGTGGGCGGTGAACAGCGCGCCCATGGCGATGCTCTGGTCGATGCGGCCGAAGCGCTTGTTGGCGAAGTCGGTGTCCAGCGTGATGTCGTCGGCGCGCTCGGCCTCGAGCGCGATCGCCGCCATCTGCTCGACCGTCTCCAGCGGGTACTTGCCGGCCGCGGTCTCGGCGCTGAGCATCACGGCGTCGGTGCCGTCGAGCACCGCGTTGGCGACGTCGCTCACCTCGGCGCGGGTGGGCACCGCGTTCACGATCATCGACTCCATCATCTGGGTCGCGGTGATCGCGATCTTGTCGAGCTCGCGCGCCATCCGGATCATGCGTTTTTGCAGCGCCGGCACGGCGGCGTTGCCGACCTCCACCGCGAGGTCGCCGCGCGCGACCATGATGCCGTCGCTCGCCTTCAGGATGGCCTCGAGCTGCGGGATCGCCTCGCTGCGCTCGATCTTGGCGATCAGCGCCGGCTTGTGGCGCCAGGCCTCGCCGGCCACGTTGGCGAGCTGGCGCGCCATCTCCATGTCGGTGGCGCTCTTGGGGAAGCTCACCGCCAGGTAGTCGCACTGGAAGGACATCGCGGTCTTGATGTCCTCCATGTCCTTGGCCGTCAGTGCCGGCGCGGTGAGCCCGCCGCCGGCCTTGTTGATGCCCTTGTTGTTGCTCAGCTCGCCGCCGACGACGACCGTGGTGTGGACCTGGTCGCCGACCACCTTGTCCACCGTCAGGCGCAGCAGGCCGTCGTTCAGCAGCAAGGTGTCGCCGGGGCGCACGTCGCGCGGCAAGTCCTTGTAGTCCAGCCCCACCACGCCCTCGTCGCCCGGCTCGCTGCGCGCGGCGTCGAGCACGAAGGGATGGCCGGGGCGCAGCTCGATGCGGCCGTCGGCGAACTTGCCGACCCGGATCTTTGGCCCCTGCAGGTCGGCCATGACCGCCACCTCGCGGCCAGCGCGCTGTGCCACCTCGCGCACCAGCTTCGCGCGGTCGATGTGGTCCTGCGCCTTGCCGTGCGAGAAGTTCAGCCGCACCACGTCCACGCCCTGGCGGATCATGCGCTCCAGCAGTTCCGGCGAGGAGGAGGCGGGGCCGAGGGTGGCGACGATCTTGGTGGCGCGCATGGTGCAGGGGTCGGGTGCGGGTCGGCGGCGATGATAGGCGCGGCGTGTGTCGCTGCGATGGCCCTCAGCGCGCGCTGGCGCGCTGCGCCTGCAGCCACTCGGCGGCGTCGGTCACCGCCAGGGCCGTCATGTTGACGATGCGGCGCACCGTGGCCGAGGGTGTCAGCACGTGCACCGGCTTGGCCGCGCCGAGCAGCACCGGACCCACCGTGACGCCCTGTCCGACCGCCGACTTCAGGACGTTGAACAAGATGTTGGCGGCATCGATGTTGGGCAGCAGCAGCAGGTTGGCGCTGCCGGCGAGCGTGGTGTCGGGCAGGTAGCTGCGGCGTATCGTCTCCGACAGCGCGGCGTCGCCGTGCATCTCGCCGTCGCACTCCACGTCCGGCACCTGGCGCACGAAGAGGTCGCGCGCGGCGCGCATGCGCCGCGCCGAGGCGCGCGTGGAGGAGCCGAAGTTGGAGTGCGAGAGGAAGGCCACCTTGGGCGGCAGGCCGAAACGGCGCACCTCGGCCGCCGCCATGCGCGCGATCTCGGCCAGTTCCTCGGCGCTCGGCTCCTCGTTGACAAAGGTGTCGGCGATGAACAGCGAGTGCTGCGGCAGCATGACCGCGTTCATGGTCGCCATCACATGGGCGTCGGGCGCCTGGCCGATCAGGGTGCGCACGTGCTCGAGGTGGGCGTCGAAGCGGCCGACCAAGCCGCACAGCATGGCGTCGACCTCGCCGCGCTCCAGCATCAGGGTGGCGATCAAGGTGTTGGAGCGTCGCACCGCGGCCTTCGCCACCTCGGGGCTGACGCCGTCGCGCCCGCAGCGCGCGCGGTACAGCTCCCAGTAGTCGCGAAAGCGCGGGTCGTCCTCGGGGTCGCAGACCTCGAAATCGCGCCCCGGCTCCAGCGACAGACCGGCGCGCTGCAGCCGCATGCGTATCACCGCCGGGCGGCCCACCAGCACCGGCGCCGCCAGCTTGTCCTCCAGGATCACGGTCAGCGCGCGCAGCACGCGCTCGTCCTCGCCTTCGGCGTAGACCACCCGCGTCGGGCGCGCGGCGTGGAAGCTGCGCGCGGCGTCGAACACCGGGCGCATGAACATGCCGGTCTGGTAGACGAAGCGGCCGAGCTGCTGGCGGTAGGCCTCCAGGTCCTGGATCGGCCGCGTCGCCACCCCCGACTCCGCCGCCGCGCGCGCCACCGCGGGCGCGATGCGCAGGATCAGGCGCTGGTCGAAGGGGGTCGGGATCAGGTAGTCAGGCCCGAAGCGCAGCTCCTTGCCGGCGTAGGCGGCGGCCACGACGTCGCTCGCCTCGGCCTTGGCCAGCGCGGCGATCTCGCGCACGCAGGCCAGCTTCATCGCCTCCGTGATGCGCGTGGCGCCGCAATCCAGCGCGCCGCGGAAGATGTAGGGGAAGCACAGGACGTTGTTGACCTGGTTCGGGTAGTCGCTGCGCCCGGTGGCGATGATGCAGTCCGGCCGCGCCTGCTTGGCGAGCTCGGGGCGGATCTCCGGTTCCGGGTTGGCCAGGGCCAGGATGATGGGCTGGCGCGCCATCGTGGCCACCATCTGCGGCGTCAGCACGCCGGCCGCCGAGCAGCCGAGGAAGACGTCGGCGCCCTGCACCACGTCGGCCAGCGTGCGTGCCTCGGTGCGCTGGCAGTAGCGCTGCTTGCTCTCGTCGAGGGCGTCGCCGCGGCCCTCGCGTATCACGCCCTTGCTGTCGCAGACGAAGACGTTCTCGCGTCGCACGCCCAGGCCGACCATCACGTCCAGGCAGGCGATCGCCGCCGCGCCGGCGCCCGAGACCGCCAGCCTGACCTCACCGATCGCCTTGTCCACCAGCTCCAGCGCATTGAGCAGGGCGGCGGCGCTGATGATGGCGGTGCCGTGCTGGTCGTCGTGGAAGACCGGGATGTTCATCCGCTCGCGCAGCTTGCGCTCGATGTAGAAGCACTCCGGCGCCTTGATGTCCTCCAGGTTCACGCCGCCCAGGGTGGGCTCCAGGGCCGCGATCATGTCGACCAGCTTGTCGGGGTCGCGCTCGGCGAGCTCGATGTCGAAGACGTCGATGCCGGCGAACTTCTTGAACAAGCAGCCCTTGCCTTCCATCACCGGCTTGCCGGCCAGGGGACCGATGTCGCCCAGGCCGAGCACCGCGGTGCCGTTGGTCACGACGCCGACGAGATTGCCGCGCGAGGTGTACTCGGCGGCGAGCTGCGGATCGTCCTGGATCGCCAGGCAGGCATAGGCCACGCCCGGCGAATAGGCCAGAGAGAGGTCGCGCTGGCTGGCCAGGGGCTTGGTCGGCGCCACCGCCACCTTGCCGCGCACCGGGCTGCGGTGGTACTCCAGCGCCGCTTCGCGCAGCGCCTGCTCGGCCGGGGTCAGCGGCTTGGACATCGATGTCTCCAGTTCAGGGTCGGGGGGGCGGGCGCGGCCCGGGTGCGGTACGCGGGCGGCGCCTGCGGGTGTGCTGTCGTTGGCGCTCAGCGCGCCGCGGCGCGCGCGCTCAGGATCTCGAACGCGGGCAGGGTCTTGCCCTCCAGCACCTCGAGGAAGGCGCCGCCGCCGGTGGAGATGTAGCCGATCTCGCGCTCGATGCCGTACTTGGCGATCGCCGCCAGGGTGTCGCCGCCACCGGCGATGCTGAACGCGCTGCTGCGCGCGATCGCGCGCGCGACGACCTCGGTGCCGTGGCCGAAGGCATCGAACTCGAACACCCCCACCGGGCCGTTCCAGACGATGGTGCCGGCGGCCTCCAGCTGCGCCGCCAGCGCGGCCGCGGTCTGCGGGCCGATGTCGAGGATGAGCTCGTCGTCGGCCACCTCGGCGGCCGGCTTGACGGTGGCCGGCGCGTCGGCGGCAAAGGTCTTGGCCACCACCACGTCGGTCGGGATGGGCACCGCCGCGCCGCGTGCGCGCATCGCTTCGATCACCGCGCGCGCATCGTCCAGCAGCGCCGGCTCGGCCAGGCTTTTGCCGATCTTCAGGCCGGCGGCGAGCATGAAGGTGTTGGCGATGCCGCCGCCGACGATCAGGCCGTCGACCTTGGCCGCCAGGCTTTGCAGGATGGTGAGCTTGGTGCTGACCTTGGAGCCGGCGACGATCGCCAGCAGCGGGCGCCTGGGGTTCGCCAGCGCCTGGGTGATGGCGTCGATCTCGGCCGCCAGCAGCGGGCCGGCACAGGCGACGGGGGCGTACTGCGCAATGCCGTAGGTGCTGGCCTCGGCGCGGTGCGCGGTGCCAAAGGCGTCGTGCACGAAGATGTCACACAGCGCCGCCATCTTGCGCGCCAGCGCCTCGTTGTTCTTCTTCTCGCCCGGGTTGACGCGGCAGTTCTCCAGCAGCACCAGCTCGCCCGGCTGCACGGTCACCCCGTCCACCCAGTCGCTGCGCAGCGGCACCGGGCGGCCGAGCAGATCGGCCAGCCGCTGCGCCACCGGCGCCAGCGAGTCCTGCGGCCGCAGCGTGCCCTCGCTCGGGCGCCCGAGGTGGCTGGTGACCATCACCGCCGCTCCGGCGTCCAGCGCCATGCGGATCGCAGGCAGGCTGGCGCGCACGCGCGTGTCCTCGGTGATCTGGCCGGCTTCGTCCAGCGGCACGTTGAGGTCGGCGCGGATGAAGACCCGGCGCCCCTTGACTTGGCCCTGGGCGACCAGGTCCTGGAATCGGATGACGTTCATGGGGGATGGCGTGGCGGCTGGGCCGGTGGACAGCTGGGCAGGTGGACAGGTGTGCGCCCTGGTGCCGGCGCCGCGGCGCCGCCGTCGCCCAGGGGCGGACCCTCGATTGTCGCCGAGCCGCCGCCGCGTCAGCGCCGCTGCACGCTGCCGCTGCCGACGACGGAGGTCTTGACGGCGGCGACGCGGCCGCCGTAGCGCACGTCGCCGGAGCCGACGATGGACACCGACAAAGCCTTGTGCGCGGTGACCTCGGCGTTGCCGCTGCCCGCGACCGCCACCTCGACCTCGTCGGCGTCGACCGCGCCCAGGTCCACGTCGCCGCTGCCGGCGATGGTGACCGAGGCGCGCCCGGCCGTGCCGGCGGCGCGGACGTCGCCGCTGCCGGCGACCGCCAGGGTCAGCTCGTCGGCCACGACCCGGCCGAGCTCCAGGTCGCCCGATCCGGCCACCGCCAGCACCAGGCGCGGCGCCTGCACCGACTCGGCCCGCAGACGGCCGGGGCCGGCGTTGGCCAGCGCCTCGATCTTCGCCGCCTCCAGCTGCGCCAGCAGCGTGACCGGCGCGCGCAGCACGGCGCCACGGCGCAGACGCAGCACCAGGGTCGGGCGGCCCCGGCGCGACTCGACCACGGTCTCGACGAGTGCCAGCTGCTGGGCGTCACCGACCAGGGTCAGCGCCTCGCGGCCGGTCTGGCGCAGCCGCAGCTCGATCGGCGCCTCGAGCGCCACGGCCTCGAAGCCGGCCACCGGGCGTTCCTGGCTGGCGCCGGCCTGGGCAAACACCGGCGGCACCGCGGCGAGCAGGACCGCGATGCAGGCGATGGCGAACAGCGAGGGGCGGCGCAGGGCGGGCAGGGCGGGCATGGCGGCGGCTTCCTGGAAGTGCACGGGATGCACAGCCTGCCGGCGCGCCAGCCGCAACGCCAGCGCATTGCGACACGGCGCCGCCGCGGCCGACGGACCGCGGCTTCAGGCGCTGCTTCGGCCGCCGTCTCAGCTACCGTCTCAGCCGCCGTGGCCGGCCTTGGCGCTGCGCGGCGCGGGCGCGTCCTCTTCGCCTGCGCCCTGCTGCGCCGCCTCCAGCAGCGCGGTCGCCTCCGGCGAGGGCAGGCTGGGCGGCTGGACCTCGATCTTGTTCTCCGCCATGTAGTCGTTCATCTCGCGCCAGCCGGCGAAGACGGCGGCCTTGTCGGCCTTCTTGTTCAGCACGTAGCAGTCCTCGATCGCGCGTCCGGCGTGCCTGCAGGCGCTGCCTATGGCCTTGCCCTCGGCCTCGTGGCGCGCCTGCTGCTGGCTCAGGGTCTCGATGCCCAGCAGGTCGCAGCCGGCGAGCAGCAGCGGCAGCAGGAGCAGAAGACGGACAGGACGGCCCATGCGGACACTATCGGCCGACCATGCGGCGGACTTGAGCGCGGCCTCGATCGTGGAATCGAGCCGGGCCCGGGCCACGGCGCCGCCGGGCTTCAGCCCAGACGGCTGCCGGGCGCCAGTGGCTGCGCCTGCAGCCACGCCGCAGCACACACGCGCCGCCCGCCCGGTCGCTGCAGCTCCAGCAGTTCCAGTGCCGCCTCGCCGCAGGCCACCCGCAGGGCGCCGGCAGGCGCTGCCAGCACCGTGCCAGGTGTGCCGCTGGCGTCGACGACGCGTGCCCGCCAGAGCTTGACCGGCTGGCCCTCGCACATGAAATGCGCCCCCGGGAAGGGGTCGAAGGCGCGCACGCGGCGCTCGATCAGGGCCGCCGGCTGCGTCCAGTCGATCGCCGCCTCGGCCTTTTCGATCTTGTGGGCGTAGCTCACGCCCTGCACCGGCTGCGCCAGCGCAGCCTCGTCCAGCGTCTGCAAGGCCTGCACGATCAGGCGCGCACCGAGGGCGGCGAGCCGCTCGTGCAGGCTGGCGCTGCTGTCGTCCGGCCGGATCGGCTCCGTCGCGCTGAGCCGCATCGGCCCGGTGTCCAGGCCGGCGTCCATCTGCATGATGGTGATCCCGGTCTGCTCGTCGCCGGCCTCGATGGCGCGCTGGATGGGCGCCGCGCCACGCCAGCGCGGCAGCAGCGAGGCGTGGATGTTCAGGCAGCCGCGCGGCGGCAGCGCCAGCACCCAGGGCGGCAGGATCAGGCCGTAGGCCGCCACCACCATCAGCTCGGGCGCCGCCGCCTCCAGCGCGTCGCGCGCCGCCGCCGCGTCCTGCGGGTAGCGGCCGTCCAGGCGCAGACTGCGCGGCTGCAGCAGCGGCAAGCCCAGTTCCAGCGCGAGCTGCTTCACCGGCGAGGCCTGCAGCTTCTGGCCGCGGCCGGCCGGACGATCCGGCTGCGTCAGCACCAGGGACACCGGATGGCCGGCCTTGACCAGCGCCCGCAGGGCCGTCGCGGCGAAGTCCGGCGTGCCGGCAAAGGCCAGCCGGCCGGGGGCGGCGGCGGGCATCAGGCGGGCGACTTCTCTTCGCGCGCCTTCTTCAGCATCCGGGTGCGGATGCGCTCGCGCTTGAACGGGCTCAGGTACTCGACGAAGACCTTGCCCAGCAGGTGGTCCAGCTCATGCTGGATGCACACCGCCATCAGGCCCGAGGCCTCGCGCTCGAAGGGCTGGCCGTCGCGCCCGAGGGCGCGCACCACCACGTGGGCATGCCGGCGCACGCGGTCGTAGATCGCCGGCACCGACAGGCAGCCCTCGTCGTTGAAGCTCATGTCCTCGCTGCGCGCGGTGATCTCGGGGTTGATCAGCACCAGCGGCTTGTCGCGCGTCTCGGAGGTGTCCATCACCACCACCCGCTCGTGGACGTCGACCTGGGTCGCGGCCAGGCCCACGCCTTCCGCGGCATACATGGTCTCCAGCATGTCGTCGACCAGTTGCCGGATGCGGTCGTCGACCGCCGCCACCGGCTTGGCCACGGTGTGCAGCCGGGGATCTGGATAGCGCAGGATGTTCAGCAACGGCATGACGCAGGGAACAACAAGTGGTTTCAGCTGTGGAAGTCACACAACGAAGGCCGCTGTGAAGGGCTGCACAGCGGCCGGTTCCCCTGGCTCTTTTCGTTGCGATATCAAGGGTTTAGGGGGAAAATCTTGCGCAACAGATGAACTTTGCCCAAGTGCCGTTCGCGGCGCGATGAGGCAGGATCGCAAGCCGCAGCGCGCTGCGATTGTGACACCCCGAGATCCACGCGCTCGCCACCGGGAGAACTGCTGCATGAGCCTGCCCGTCCGTTCCGGCTTCCGTCCGGCCGTCCTTTTCATGGCGACGCTGACGCTCGCCCTGGGCGCCCACGCCGCCGAGCCGAACTTCCCCGTGACGCCACAGTGGCGCGCCACGGCGCAGCAGGTGGCGAGCGCCGGGGTGCCGCTGTCCGAGCTGGCGCCCAACGCCCCCGAGCAGCACACCGTGCAGCGGGGCGACACGCTGTGGGACATCTCCCGGCTGTTCCTCACCAGCCCCTGGCGCTGGCCCGAGCTGTGGGGCATGAACCTCGATCAGATCCGCAACCCGCACCTGATCTATCCCGGCCAGGTGCTGTACCTGGTCAAGCAGGACGGCCGGGCCACCCTGCGCCTGGCGCGCCCGGGCGATGGCACGGCGCCGTCCAACACGGTCAAGCTCAGCCCGCGCGTGCGCAGCCAGCTGCTGGACAACGGCGCCATCGCGTCGATCCCGCTGCACCTGATCGGACCCTTCCTCAACGACGCGGTGGTGTTCGAGTCCGACGTCCTGGCGGACGCGCCGCGCATCGTCGCCACCCAGGAAGGCCGGGTGCTGCTGTCGCGCGGCGAGCTCGCCTATGTGCGCGGTGATCTTGGGGGCGCGCGCGACTTCCGGCTCTTCCGCGAGCCGCGCGCCCTGGTCGACCCGGCCACGCGCGAGATCCTGGGCTACGAGGCGCGTTACGTCGGCAGCGCCAGCCTGGAGCGTCCGGGCGAGGACCGGGTCGGCGCCGACGGCCGGGCCGAGATCGTCCCCGCGAGCTTCCGGATCCAGGACCTGCGGCTGGAAGCCGGCGTCGGCGACCGCCTGTACCCGGCGCCGATGAGCGACCTCGCGGCCTATGCACCGCACGCCCCGGCGCAGCCGGTGGACGGACAGGTGGTCTCCATCTACGGCGAGGGTTTGAACGCGGGCCAGAACCAGATCGTTGCCATCAACCGCGGCACACGCGACGGCATGGAGCGCGGCCACGTGCTCGCCCTGTGGCGGCGCGGCGCCGAGACCATGGACCGCACGATCGCCGCCGGACGCGGCCAGCCGATCCGTCTGCCCGACGAGCGCCACGGCCTGCTGTTCGTGTTCCGCACCTTCGATCGCGTGTCCTACGCGCTGATCCTGAACGTGCAGCAGCCGGTGCGCGCCGGCGACCGCTTCACCCAGCCCTGACACCGAGCAGCGGCGACTGGCGATGTCGCAGGAGGCAGCCGAGCGCGACGCCTGGCTGCGCCTGCTGCTGTGCGAAGGCCTGGGCCGCAGCACGGCGCGGCGCCTGCTGGCCGCCTTTGGCAGCGCGGTGGCGGTGATCGAGGCCCCCGCCGGCGCTCGCCTGCGTGTCGGCGGCGCCCGGGCTGGCGCCCTGGACGTGCCAGCCCCAAGCCTGGATGCGCGCCTGGCCCGCGCCGTCGCCTGGCTGGACGGGGCCGCTGCAGGCGGCCCGCCGCGCGCCCTGTGGCCGCTGGACAGCCCGCACTTCCCGGCCCCCCTGCTGCAGACCGCCGACCCGCCGCTGGCCTTGTTCGCCGAGGGCGACCCGGCCCGGCTGGCGCGTCCCATGCTGGCCATCGTCGGCAGCCGCAGCGCCACCGCCCAGGGTCTGGACCACGCGCGCGCCTTCGCCCGTCACTTTGCCGAGGCCGGCTGGACCATCGTCTCCGGCCTCGCCGCCGGCATCGACGGCACCGCCCACGAGGGCGCGCTGGCCGCAGGCCTCAACGGCGGCGGCAGCGGCGGCACGCTGGCGGTGCTGGGCACCGGTCCCGACATCGTCTACCCGCACCAGCACCGGGCCCTGGCGGCGCGCATCCGCGCCCAAGGCCTGATCCTGAGCGAGTACGCACCCGGCACCCCGGCGCTGGCGCTCAACTTCCCGCGCCGCAACCGCATCATCGCCGGGCTCGCGGCGGGTACCCTGGTGGTCGAGGCCACGCTTCGCTCGGGCTCGCTGATCACGGCCCGCCTGGCGGCCGAGGCCGGACGCGAGGTGTTCGCCATCCCCGGCTCGGTGCACGCCCCGCAGTCGCGCGGCTGCCACGCCCTGATACGCGAGGGCGCCAAGCTGGTGGAGAGCGCGGCCGACGTGCTGGAGGAGTTGCGCCAGCCGGGCCCTCCCGTCGCTTCTGCGCCGACGGGCACCGACGACGAAGCTGCCACAAACCCCTTGCTGGCGGCCCTCGGCCACGATCCCGTGACGCTGGACGCCCTCATCGCCCGCACCGGCTGGGACGCCGCGACCCTGAACCTGAAGCTGCTGGAACTCGAGCTCGAGGGCCAGGTGGCCCGCCTGCCCGGCGGGCTTTTCCAGCGCCGGGCCGGGGTATAGTGGATCGATGTTCGACGTCCTCGTCTACCTGTACGAAACCTACTGGCGCCCGGACGCCTGCCCCGACCACCGGCAGCTTTCGCGCAAGCTCAGCGCCGCCGGCTTCGAGCGCGACGAGATCCAGGAAGCGCTGCACTGGCTGGACGGTCTGGCGGCCGGCGCCGAGGCCCGCGTCGCCGACCAGCAGCCATCCAGCCACCGCGTCTATACCGAGACCGAGCGCGAGCGCCTGGGCGACGAGTCAATCGGCTTCATCCGCTTCCTGGAGTCGGCCGGCGTGCTGCCTCCGGCGATGCGCGAGATGGTGATCGACCGCGCGAGCGCCATCGGCAGCGGCCCGCTGGCGCTGGACGACGTGAAGGTGATCGTGCTGATGGTGTTCTGGAGCCTGGGCGAGGAACCCGACGCGCTGATCCTCGACGAGCTGTTCGTCGACCCGGAAGACCGCGTCATCAACTGAACGCGGCCGCAGCACCCGGCACCGGGGCGCTGCGAAAGCCGACCAGGACGTCGATCAGAAGGTCGATCCGAGCACCGAGGCGTCGACGTCCAGCTTGGCCAGCGCGCTGCGCGTGGCGCGCACGGTCAGCGCCTCGTCCTGTGCCGGCAGCAGCAGCCCGGCCTGCAGGAAGGACGCCAGGCGCTGCTGCTGGAACAGCACACAGCGTCCCTTGGGGCCGACGAACAGGCTGAGCTGGCGGCGCAGGCCCTGCCAGGCCAACTGCACCGCCTCGTTGCGGCCGCGGTATTCCAGCATGTACCAGCTGCCGACCTGCAGTTCGCGTGCCCAGGCCACCATCGCCTGGCTCGGCATCGAGCCGCCCTCGGTCACGACCTCGAGGTCGTCGCTCTCGTGGCCCGAGAGGTCGAGCACGATGGCCTCGTCGATCACCACATCGTCGGCGTCGGGCAGCAACTCCTCCAGCGACTCCAGTCGCTCCATCATCTCCTGCAGCCGCTCGTGCGGGATCACCGCCGCCTTGGCGGTGAAGGCCGCGGCCAGGGAGTCGTTGAGCTGGCGGATGTGCTCGTCCTGCCTGGCGCTTTCGATGCCGGCCACGCCCATGCCTTCACGCAAGGCCTTGAGCAGCGCCGGCAGGCGGCGGATGACCTCGGCGCGCTCCTCGCGCGTGACCTTGGCGCTGGCCGACCAGATCAGGTCTGCCGCGGCGCGCTTCATGGCGCGCGTGCGCTCGCCCTGGGCGCCGTCGCGCACGCCGCAGGTGGCGAGCACGTCGGCCCAGACCTGGAACAGGAACTGGCGCACGCCGTCCTGCACCGGCACCTCGTTGAGCATGCGGCGCAGCTCGATGGTGTACTGGATCGCCATCGTCTCGCGCTGCTCGACCTGCTGCGCCAGCGACACCCCTTTGCGCGAGGCCTCGTTCTCGTTCTTGAACCAGTGCTCGAGGAACTTCTCGAACTCGGTCAGCACGGTCTGGAAGACGCGCCGGCCGGTGTCGGGGTAGGCCTCCACCACCTGCACGATGCGCTTGATCTCCTTGCCCAGGGCCTCGCTCACGTTGCCGCCGGCACCGCTGTCGAAGCCGAGCACGCAGGCGCCCATGCGGTCGATCAGCCGGCGCGCCGGGTGGTCCACGGTGGCGAAGAAGTCGGGCTCGCTCACCGCCACCCGCAGCACCGGCATCTGCAGCCGGGCGAACCAGACCCGGATCGTGGCCGGGATCTGGTCCTCGGTCAGGATGCTCTGGAACAGCAGGGCGACGATCTCTATCGTCGCGCGCTCCTCAGGCGAGGCGGCGGCGCGCTTGAGGCTGGCGCGGCGCTGGTGCAGCTCGTCGAGCATCACCGGCGCGGTGGCCTCGGCGCCGGTCTTGCCGTCCGGGGTGAGCCGCCTGCGGATGCCGATCTGCGCCGTGTCTATCGCCTGCGACAGGCCGGGCGAGAGCGCGCGCGGACGCGTCGGAGCGAGGAAGTTGGGCACGTGGCGGCCGACCAGGCGGTTCAGCCGGCCGAGCACCGCCTCCACGTGCTCGGAGCCGCGTGGCAGGGCGCCGGCGCGCGTCATCATGCGCGTCTCATCGCCCACGTAGCCGCGCGGCGCGCCGCCCGGGGTGGCCGGGCCACCGGACCCGAATCCCGAGCCGCCGAAACCCGAATCCAGCCCGCGCTCGCCGGCCGGGAACTGGCTGGACGAGGCGAACCCGGAGGCCCCGGCGCCGGAGCTTGGCGCGCCGGGCAGCGGCGTGTTGCGGTTGCGGCGGATGAAGGGGCGCAGGTCGACGTCGGGCAGCACGTGGCGCTCGACCAGCCAGCGGTTGGCCTCGTGGAAGCTGGCCTCCACCAGGTGCGCGAACTCCTCGTGCAGCGTCGGCTGCAGTTCGCGCCAGTCCGACTGCGTGAGTCCGCTGGCGCGCCAGGCGTCGACCACGATGCGCGCCAGCACGTGCGCGCGCAGCAGATCCTGCGGTTCGAGCTCGGCGCGCTGCTCCAGGTGGGCGATGCGCGAGCGCAGGTCCGAGAACTCCCAGGAGGCGCGGTCCATGATCGCCAGCGCCAGCCGCGAGGTCATGATCTCGAGCTCTATGGTGTCGTCGTCGACGAGCGACATGGTGTTCACCGTCACGCCGCCGGCGGGGGCGAACTCGCCGACCCGCGATGCCGAGACGCCGTACAGCAGCGCATTGCGCAGGCCGCCGACCATGGCGCGGTGCCAGGCCGGTGCCAGCTTCATGATGTGCTGCACCAGGTCGCGCCGACGCATCATGGCGGCGTGCTCGGCAGGCTTGTCGAGCAGGGACTTGGCGGTGTTGCAGGCGTCCTGCACCAGCGGCGCCAGGCCCTTGACCAGCTCTTCCGTGTACAGCCGTCTGGCCTGCCCGGCGAGGGTCTGGAATGCGGCGCCGGTGACCATGGAGGCTGCGCGTGGGGGGCTGGTTTCGAGGGGGCTGCGAACGACTCTACACCACGGCCCCGGCGTTCGGATCGTTCGGGTCCAGCTCCTTGGCGCCGGCCTTCACCAGGTCCTCGCGCTTGACGCCCAGCCACATCGCGGTGGCGGCGGCGACGAACACCGAGGAGTAGATGCCGAACAGGATGCCTATCGTGAGCGCCATCGCGAAGTAGTGCAGCGTCGGCCCGCCGAAGATCAGCATCGACAGCACCATCATCTGGGTCGAGCCGTGGGTGATGATGGTGCGGCTGATGGTGCTCGTGATCGCGTGGTCTATGACCTGCACCGTGCTCAGCTTGCGGTAGCGGCGGAAGGATTCGCGGATGCGGTCGAAGATGACCACCGACTCGTTCACCGAATAGCCCAGCACCGCCAGCACCGCCGCCAGCACGGCGAGCGAGAACTCCCACTGGAAGAAGGCGAAGAAGCCCAGGATGATGACGACGTCGTGCAGGTTGGCGACGATCGCCGAGACCGCGAACTTCCACTCGAAGCGCAGCGCGAGGTAGATCATGATGCCGGCGATGGTGGCCAGCAGCGCGTAGACGCCCTTCTCGTACAGCTCGGCGCCAACCGAGGGGCCGACGAACTCGGTGCGCATGAGCTTGAGCGGCTCGGCGTTGCCTGCCGCGCCCGCCACGTCGCAGGCGGCACGGCTCACCGCGTCGCCCTCGGGCGTGGTGTAGGACTTGTTGACGACCTGGCCCTGCTCGGCCTTGCAGAGCTGCCCGAAGACCTGGCCCGCGAGCGCGTCCTGGCGCTGGCCGGCGCGCACCGGCAGCCGGATCAGCACGTCGCGCGAGGTGCCGAAGTTCTGCACCTGCACCTCGCCCAGGCCGAGCGACTCGATCGCGCCGCGCGCGCGGTCGATGTCCGCCGGCTGCGCGTACTGCACCTCCAGCACGGTGCCGCCGGTGAACTCGATGGACAGATGCAGGCCGCGGGTGGCGAGGAAGAACACCGCCGCCACGAAGGTGAGGAAGGAGATCGCGTTCAACACCACCGCGTGGCGCATGAACGGGATGTCGCGGTGGATCTTGAAGAACTCCATCGTCGTGCTCCGTGTTCTCAGAGCCTGTGAAGATATGAATCGTGCCCGCGCCGGGGTGGCCAAGGGCGCTGGCGTAGGCGCGACGCGCGGCCCGGGCTCGCCGCCCGGGCAAGCGGCGCAACACCCGCCAGCGCCCTTGGCCGCCCCGGCCCTGCGGGTAGGCC
>CAUJJP010000048.1 GCA_963205525.1 Pseudomonadota bacterium
CCAAGTTTCCTTGACCCCCGCGGGGGGCCGAGCCCGGACGAATCACAGTCCACTGCGGACTGTGATTCGCCTGGCGAGGGCCATCGGGCTTGCAAGCCCGATGGCGGGTTGGGCGCAGCCCGGTCCTGGGGGCGCTCATAGTCGGTCGAACCGAGCACACCAAGCAAGAGCGAGGCACACATGAGTCCGAATTGGAAGCCGATCACGCTGCTCGCCGCCGTGGGCGCGCTGGCGTCGGCCGGCGCGCTGGCGCAGGTGGTGTTCAGCTACAACCCCGGCCCCACTCGCGGGACGAAGTGGATGGCGCGCGCCTCGGATGGCCACAGCGAGAGCGCGGTCAGCGTCCTGACCGACGCCCCGCGCCCGGTCTGGGCGCGCGTGTGCTACACCATAGGCCCCTCGGACAGCACGGTGAGCGTGTACTCGCAGACGCACAACAAGGACGCCCCCGGCTCCGAGATCGCCTGGGGCGGCTGTGCCGACGTGTTCGGCACCAGCATCTGGATCGGCAACCCGCATGCGCAGGTGGTCGGCGGCTACTACGGCATCGCACCGGCCACGCCTAGTCAATGATCCGGCAGCCGCTGCCAGACCGAGCCCGACCAAGCCACCGAATCCCGACACCCCGACTCCCAATTCCAACCCAGAGGATCAAGCCCATGTCCGCCACCTCCGAATCCCCCCTGCGCAGCGCCATGAAGCCGGCGCTGCTGCTGTCGCCGCTGCTGCTGGCCGGCTGCATGGCCACCGCGCCGACCATGGGCGAGAACAAGGGCACGGTTGCGGGCGCTGCCGGCGGCGCCCAGGCCGAGGGCCAGAACACCCAGCTCGAGAAGTGCACCGAGACCCTGGGCACGCTGGCGCTGCAGGAGGACCAGCAGGCCCCGTGGTGGATCCAGCTGCGCGAACGCCAGCTCGGCTCCACCATCCCGGTGCTGCGGCTGATGATCCAGCAGAGCAACTGCTTCGTCATCGTCGAGCGCGGGCGCGCTTTCGCCAACATGGAGCGCGAGCGCGCACTGATGCAGTCCGGCGAGGTGCGCAGCGGCAGCAACTTCGGCCAGGGCCAGATGGTGGCGGCCGACTACACCATGAGCCCGGAGATCCAGTTCTCGGGCAAGACCGGCGGCATGGGCGGCGGTTTTGGCACCGGCGCGATCGGCCTCCTGACCGCGGTAGCGGCGAACGTGAACCGCAACGAGGCCTCGACCACCCTGATCCTGGTCGACAACCGCTCCGGGGTACAGATCTCGGCCGCCGAGGGCACGGCGAAGAACTTCGACTTCGGCATCCTGGGCGCGGCCTTCAGCGGCGGCGGCGCGGTCGGCGGCGGCGGCTACAGCAGCACGCCGCAGGGCAAGGTCATCGTCGCCGCCTTCGCCGACTCCTACAACCAGATGGTGAAGGCGCTGCGCAACTACAAGGCGCAGACCGTCAAGGGCGGCCTGGGCACGGGCGGGCGCCTGGGCGTGCAAGGCGGCTCGACGCCGGCCTCGATGGAAGTGGACCAGAAGGCGGCCCCGGCCGCCGCGCCGGCACCTGCAGCCAAGCCGGTGGTCAAGCCGACCAAGAAGAAGGCGGCCAAGCCGGCGTCCGCCGCTTCGG
The DNA here is from genome assembly GCA_963205525.1 of Pseudomonadota bacterium. The sequence continues at coordinate 1,606 of CAUJJP010000048.1, forward strand.
CACCCGGGCGCAAGTAAGCGCAGGGCCCGAAGGGACCACCCAGAGGCTTCGATGTAGACAGGGGTGGCCGCCTGGCCACCCCACGCCGATCCGGCGACCAGGCGCTAATCAGGCGCTAATCAGGCGCTGATCAGGCGGTGGCGTCTGCCACCACGCAGCGATCCCGGCCACCGGCCTTGGCCGCATAGAGCGCCTTGTCGGCGCGCGCGAGCAGTTCGTCGACGCTGCTGCAGCGGTCGACCGCCACCAGGCCAACCGAGCAGGTGTAGCGCAGCGCCGGCAATTCCGGCACCGCCACCGACGCGCGCACCGCGCTCTGCAGCCGCTGCACCACTTTCAGCGCGTCCGGCAACCCTGTGTGCGGCAGGAAGGCCAGGAACTCCTCGCCACCGATGCGGCCGCTGCTGTCGTTGCGTCGCATCACCGACAGCAGCAAGCGCGCGAAGGCGCGCAGGACGCGATCACCGACGTGGTGGCCGTGGCCGTCGTTGATGCGCTTGAAGTGATCCAGGTCTATCAGGGCCAGGCAGGCCTCGCCGCGATCGGCCTGCCCCAGCGCCGCCGCCACCACATCCATCACGTGGCGCCGGTTGCCCAGCCCGGTCAGGGGGTCGCTCACCGCCTGGCGCTGTGCCAGGTCGCGCGCCTGGCGCAGCTCGCGTGCATCGGTGTGCAGCGGCGTGATGTCGCAGGAGATGCACAGCAGCGAGCCGTCGGCCAGCTTCTGCTCGGTGGTCCAGAACCAGCGTCCGCCCTGGACGTCGGCCTCGAAGGCGCGAAACGCCTGCTTGCCACGCCGGCTCGCGGCCGAGGTCAGCCAGGCCTCGAAGTCCAGCGTCTGGACCTGGGTGCCCCAGCCCTGGCGATGGCCCATGCGCATGAGTTCGATCCAGCTCGGCCACTCGCCCGCCGGGACACGGAACACGGCGCGGAAGGCCGTATTGCACCAGCACAATCGATCGCTGGGGTCGAACAGCGACACCAGGTGCGGCGAGCCCGCCAGCCCATCCACCAGGGTGGCGATGGGTGACAGGGTTTGGACATCGACAGACATGGGTGCAGGGGCGGCCACCACGATGCGCGGGCTCGGCCTTTGGCTGGTATCGGCGGGACGATCCGGCACTTGAGTGCCGCCGTGTCTAATAGAGTCCCGCCCCGGCCCATCAGGACGACGTGCGCCTCGCCGGCGGGGGCAGGCGGTCGATCGACGCCGCCCCAACCCATTGCCCGAGAACCCTTGACCGAACAACCGATCGACGACGCCGACCTGGCCGGACACACGCCCATGATGCAGCAGTACCTGCGCATCAAGGCGCAGCATCCGCACGCCCTGCTGCTGTACCGCATGGGTGACTTCTACGAGCTGTTCTACGAAGACGCGCGGCGCGCCCATCGGCTGCTCGACATCACCCTGACCACGCGCGGCCAGAGTGCGGGCGCGCCGGTGGTCATGGCCGGGGTGCCGGTGCACGCGCTGGAGAACTACCTGGCGCGCCTGATCAAGCTTGGCGAGGCGGTGGCGATCGCCGAGCAGGTGGGCGAGGTGGGTGCCGCCAAGGGGCCGGTCGAGCGCAAGGTGGTGCGCGTCGTCACCCCCGGTACCGTGACCGACAGCGCGCTGCTGGCCGAGCGCAGCGACAACCTGCTGCTGGCGCTGGTGGCGCCGCCCACGCGCGAACGCAAGCCGCGCGCGCCGGTCTGGGGACTGGCCTGGCTGGGCCTGGCCAGCGGTGAACTGGGATTGAGCGAATGCAGCGCCGAGGAGCTGCCGGGCTGGCTGGCACGGCTGGCGCCGGCCGAGATCCTGCACGACGGCAGCGCCCCCGTCTGGCCGGGCCTGAGCGCGACCCGCACTGCGCGCCCGGTCTGGCAGTTCGACGCCGCGCTCGGGCTGAAGAAGCTGTGCAGCCAGTTGCAGGTGTTGAGCCTGGCGGGGTTCGACGCCCAGGATCTCCCGGCCGCTCACGCAGCCGCAGCGGCGCTGCTGAGCTACGCCGAGCACACCCAGGGCACGGCGCTGGCGCACCTGCGCACGCTGCAGGTGCGGCGCGCGAGCGAGCTGATCGCGCTGCCGCCCGCCACCCTGCGCAACCTGGAGATCGTGCAGACCCTGCGCGGCGAGGACGCGCCGACCCTGCTGTCGCTGCTGGACAGCTGCAAGAGCGGCATGGGCAGCCGCTGCCTGCGCCAGTGGCTGACGCTGCCGCTGCGCGAGCGCAGCGTCGCCAGCGCGCGGCTGGACGCGATCGCCGCCCTGCACGCGGCCGGACTCGAGCCGCTGCGCCAGGCCCTGGCCGAAGTCAGCGACATCGAGCGCATCGCCGCCCGAATCGCCCTGCGCTCGGCGCGCCCGCGCGAGCTCGCCGGCCTGCGCGACACCCTGGCCGCGCTGCCCGCGCTGCGCGCCAGCGTGAGCACCGACACGCCGCTGCTGGGCGCGCTGCACGCCGCGCTGACGCCGGACGCCGCCATCCACGGCCTGCTGCAGGCGCTGGCCGCCGAGCCGGCCGCGCTGCTGCGCGACGGCGGCGTGATCGGCTCCGGGGTCGACGCCGAACTCGAGGAGCTGCGCGCCATCGGTGCCAACTGCGATGGCTTCCTGCTTGAGCTGGAGGCACGCGAGCGCGCGCGCACCGGCATCGCCAACCTGCGCGTGATGTTCAACCGCGTGCACGGTTTTCACATCGAGGTCACGGCCTCGCAGCTGGCCAAGGTGCCGGCCGACTACCAACGCCGGCAGACGATGAAGAACGCCGAGCGCTTCATCACCCCCGAGCTCAAGGCCTTCGAGGACAAGGCCTTGTCGGCGCAGGAACGTGCGCTGGCACGCGAGCGCTGGCTCTTCGAGGGCCTGCTCGACGCCTTGCAGCCGCACCTGGCCGAGCTGGGCGCGCTGGCGCGCGCGATCGCCGGCCTGGACGCCCTGGCCTGCCTGGCCGAGCGCGCCGCCACCCTGGGCTGGTGCCGGCCCGAATTCGTGTCCTACCCCTGCATCCAGATCGACGAGGGCCGCCATCCGGTGGTCGAGGCCAGGCTGGCGCAGACCGGCGGCGGCCCCTTCATCGCCAACCACTGCCGGCTCGATGCGCGCACGCGCATGATGGTCATCACCGGCCCCAACATGGGCGGCAAGAGCACCTACATGCGCCAGGTGGCGCTGATCGTGCTGCTGGCCTCGATCGGCAGCTGCGTGCCGGCGACGAGCTGCCGCCTGGGGCCGATAGACGCCATCCACACCCGCATCGGCGCCGCCGACGACCTCGCCAACGCGCAATCGACCTTCATGCTCGAGATGACCGAGGCGGCCGCCATCGTGCACGCCGCGGGCGAGCACAGCCTGGTGCTGATGGACGAGATCGGCCGCGGCACCAGCACCTTCGACGGCCTGGCACTGGCGGGCGCGATCGCGAGCCAGCTGCACGACCGCAACAAGGCCTTCACCCTGTTCGCCACCCACTACTTCGAGCTCACCGCCTTCCCCGAGCGCCATGCAGGGGCGGTGAACGCGCACGTCAGCGCCGCCGAGAACCCCGGCGGCGATGGCATCGTCTTCCTGCACCAGATCGAGCCCGGCCCCGCCAGCCGCAGCTACGGCGTGCAGGTGGCGCGCCTGGCGGGCATGCCGGCGCCGCTGATCCGCCAGGCACGTGCCGCGCTGGAGGCACTGGAAGCCAGCGCCAGCGCGCAGCAGTTGCAGGTCGACCTGTTCGCGCCGCCGCCTGCGGCAGCGGCGCCCGAGCCGACCGCGCTGGAGCAGGCGCTGCAGGCCCTGGACCCCGACGCGCTGAGCCCGCGCGAGGCGCTGGACGCGCTGTACCGGCTCAAGGCGCTGGGCGCGGCAAAGGGCTGAACCCAGCACGGCCACTGTTAGCATCGGCCCGCCATGCGCGCCATCGAACACGCCCCGGGACTCTTCGTGCGCGGCTTCACGCCGCCGCTGAAGCTGCGCGACTACCGGCTGATCGCGTTCGACATGGACTCCACCCTGGTCAACATCGAGTGCGTGGACGAGATCGCGGCCGCAGTCGGGCGCAAGGCCGAGGTGGCGGCAATCACTGAAGCGGCGATGCGCGGCGAGATCGGCGACTACAAGGACAGCCTGCGTCGGCGCGTGGCGCTGCTGGCCGGCGCACCGGCGTCGGCGCTGGAGCAGGTGTGGGTCGAGAAGCTGGAGCTCAACCCTGGTGTCGAGGCCTTCGTCGGCGCCTGCCAGGACGCCGGGCTGAAGACCTTGCTGATCTCCGGCGGCTTCACCTTCTTCAGCGAGCGCATCCGCCACCAGCTCGGCCTGGACTTTGCGCGCGCCAACACCCTGGGGGTGGCAAACGGCGTACTCACCGGCACCTTGTTCGACCGCCCCTGGGGCGACATCGTCGACGGCGCCGAGAAGAAGCGCGTCGTGCTCGAGGTCTGCGAGCTGATGGGCATAGACACGGCGCAGGCGATCGCCGTCGGCGACGGTGCCAACGACCTGCCCATGATGGCCGCCGCCGGGCTGTCCATCGCCTACCACCCCAAGCCGGCGGTGCGCGAGAAGGCGATGTTGACCATCATGCGCGGCGGCATGGACCGCGCACTCGAGATCCTGAAGCCGGGTTGAGCCAGCCAGGAGTCCGACAGACGCCTGGGATCAGCGGTTGAACACCAGCTCCACGCGGTGCTGGGTGGCCTGCGGCAGCGGCTCGAATCGCCACTGCGCGAGCGCCGAGAGCAGCGCGCGCTGGGTGGCGTGCGAGACCCGGGTCAGCAGCACCGCGTCCTGCACGCTGCCGTCGACGGCGATGCGCAGCTCCGCGCTCAGCACCTCCTGGCGCTCCAGCTCGTCGAGCATGCGCTGCGACAGCGAGGGCGCGACCTGCTCCAGCAGGCGGGGCCCAGCGGCACGCGGCGCCGCAGCAGCGCTTGTGGGCGCGGATGCTGGCGCCGCCATCGAGGCCGGCATCGCCAGGGGTGCTGACGGCGATGCCGCCAGCGGTGCCGGCTCCGGTGCCGGCACGGGTGTCGGCTCTGGTGTCGAGGCAACCTCGGCCGGCGGCGCGGACGCCGTCGGCGACGTGGCGACCAAGGGGGTCGACGGCAGCGGTTCGGGCGCGAACCGGGATGTCGGCACCGGGCCAGGCGCAGCCGCGGGTTCGCGCAACGGCACCGGCGCAGGCTCCGGTGCCGGCGCACGTGCCGGCTCGCGCGCCGCGGCGACCGCCGGCCGCGCGGGTGGCGCCGCGCCAGCGCTGGCGGCATTCGTGGCTGGCAGCGCGCGCCGCAGGCTGATTCTCGCGGCGTCGAGGATGCGCTTGAGCGGGGCGTCCGCCTGTTGGCGCGCACGCGTCATGGCCGCGTCTTCATCGGTCTGCGCCAGCGCGCTCACGACGAGCAGGCCAGGCAGCACGCACAGCAGCAGTTGCACACGCATGCGACACCTCTCGGGCAGGCTGCCCGCCGACGGCGGCGACCGGCCTCGTCTCGGCCACGAAGCGGCGCCGCGGGCAGCGGCACCGCCGGGTGCTCGCCGGTCCAGCAGGAGCGGGCGCAGCGC
>CAUJJP010000049.1 GCA_963205525.1 Pseudomonadota bacterium
CCTGCGGCGCTACTACGACGGGCGCGCGGACCGGCGCATCTTCGCCACCAGCGTGAGTCTGCTGTTCGGCACCTCGGTGCTCGGGGTGACGCTGATGGCCTCGCTGCGCACCGCGCAGACGCTGCGCATGCTGGAGCCCGCGCTGCAGCGCAGCGCGCACGCCCAGGCCCAGGTGCTGGCCTTGATGCTGGACAACGCGCAGCGCGCCGGCGCCGCCGCCGCGCGCAGCCTGGCCGAGGCGCCGCCCGGCGAAACCGCCCGCGAGCGGTTGGCGCGCCTGCGGCGCCGGCTGGAACCACTGGGCCAGACCGCGCTCGAGTGGCAGCCCGCCGACGGCGAGCGCCAGCACGAGGGGCGCCTGCACGCCGGGCCCTGGATCGCACTGGATGAACCGCCTCCTGCGCAGGGCGGGCCGGCCAACGCGCCCGCCGTGCCGACGGTGCCGACGGTGCCGGCCGTCGCCCTGGCGCTGGGCTTCGACGACGGCCTGGTGGTCCGCGTGCGGCCGGCGCTGGCAGCGCCGGCCGGGCTGACGATCCAGCTGCGCCCGCCCCAGCCCGAGGCCGACCTCGCGCCGCTGGACCTGCTGGGCGCCGCCAGCGAGGTCATGCTGTGCCAGCGCCAGGACGGCGGCGGCGCGAGCTGCCTGTCCGGCAGCCAGCGGCGCCCGTTCCCGATGGCCTTGCCGGCGCGTGCCGGCGCCGCACCCTGGCCGGTGCAGCGCGCCTGGCGCGGCGAGGACGGGGTCGTCGTGCTGCGCGGGCCGCAGGACGCCGCGCTCGCCGTCGCCTTCGCCCCGCTCGGGCGGCCCGGCCTGGCGCTCGTGCAGCGGCTGCCGCTGACGCCGCTGCTGCAGCAGCTGGCGCAGGCGGTGCTGCCGCTGCTCGCGACGATGGTGGCGCTGGTCGGCGTCGGTGCCGCGCTGCTGTACCGGCGCAGCTTCCCGCCCTTGCGCAGCCTGCGCGCCGCGCAGGCGCAGCAGCAGGCCACGCTGCAACACCTGCCGCGCGGCGTGCTGACCCTGGACGAGGACGGCCGCATCATCGACAGCAACGCCTGGTTCCAGCAGCTGTGCGGCCAGGAAGCTGGCGAGCTGCACGGCCGCGCCATCGCCAGCCTGCTGACCCGCCACGGCGGCCACACGCCCTGGTCGCCCGCCCCCGGCAGCACCGACGCGCTGCTACACGTCGGCATCGGCGGGGCCGGTGCGCAGGAACCGGGCGCGCTGCCGGTGGAAGTGGGCACCGAGCGCTACCTGTTCGAAGGCCGCACGCGCTGGCTGCTGCTGGTGCGCGACCTGCGGCGCGAGCTGGCCCGGCGCAGCGAGCTGCTGCGCTGGGAGAGCATCTTCACGAACGCCCGCTGGGGGGTGGCGGCGACCGACATCACGGCCGGTCCGATGCTGCTGGCCAACCCCGCCTTCGCCCGGATGCACGGCCTGACGCCGAGCCAGCTGCAAGGCATGACGCTGCGCGAGCTGATCGCGCCGCAGGAGCGCGGCCACCTGCAAGCCGATGCCGAACGCCTGCGCCGCGACGGCCACCTGCGCCTGCAGTCCTGGCACCTGCGGCGCGGCGGCGGCGCCTTCCCGGTGGTGGTGGACATCTCGCTCGCGCACGACGCGCAGGACCAGCCCTATGCCATCGTCCACCTGCAGGACGTGAGCGAGCGCCACCAGGCGCAGGAGGCGCTGCGGCGCAGCGAAGCCCTGCTGCGGCTGGTGCTGGACGCGCTGCCGGTGGGGGTGTGGATAGGCGACCGCGAGGGCCGCATCGTCTCGGTCAACCCCGCCGTGCAGCGCCTGTGGGGCCGGATGCCGCCGATGCGCGACGGCCGGCCGCTGGCGGCGCACACGCGGCGCGCGGCCGACGGCCAGCTCGTGCACAGCGAGGACTACCCGCTGCTGCGCGCCATCCGCAGCCGCCAGGCCATAGAGGCCGAGCTGCTGGAGGTGGAGCAGCCGGACGGCAGCACGCGCAGCCTGCTGAGCAGCGCGGTCCCGCTGGTCGGCGCCGACGGCGCGATCGAGGGCGCGATCGCGGTCAACGAGGACCTCACGCTGCTGCAGCGCGCCGAATCGGCGAGCGAGGCGGCGCGCCACTTCTTCGAACGCCTGTTCCAGTCGGCCGCGCTCGGGATGGCGGTGTGGGACGCGCAGGGCCGGCTGCTGCGCGTCAACCGCGCCCTGTGCGAGCTGCTCGGCGGCGACGAGGCGACCCTGCTCGCCGGCTCGCTGCACGAGTTCGGCGACCGCGAACACCTGCACGCCGACCTCGCCCGCATGCAGGCCATGCGCGACGGCGGCGCCGCCAGACTGGAAGCCGAGCGTTGCTGGCGGCGCTGCGACGGCCAGCCGCGCTGGCTGCTGACGACGGTCTCGCTGCTGGCGCTGCCCGACGCGCAGGAGCCGCAGTTCGTCGCCCAGCTGCTGGACATCGACCGCAGCCGGCGCTTCCAGCACGCGCTGCGCGCCAGCCAGGCGCGGCTGCAGGAAACCCAGCGCATCGCGCGCCTGGCGGACTGGGAGCTCGACGCCGGCAGCGGCGAGCTGCGCCTGTCGGCCCAGGGCTGGGCCATGCTGGGCGCCCCGGAGCTGCAGGCGGACGGCGTGGCGGCAGGCAGCGCGGCGGCAGGCAGCGCGGCGGCGGGCGGCGCGGACGGCACGGACGGCGCGGACGGCCCGCAGGACCGCAGCCTGCCGCTGGCGCACTGGCTGGCCCAGGTACACGCCGAGGACCGCGCCACGCTGCACCGCGCGCTCCTGCAGAGCCTGGCCGACGGGCGGCCGCTGGCGCAGGACTTCCGGCTCGCGCTGGCGGACGACCCGCTGCGCGTGTTCCACCTCCAGGGCGAGCGCGTGGCGGCCGGCGCAGGCGCTGCGCCGCGGCTGCGCGGCGCGCTGCAAGACATCACCGAGCGCAAGCGCATCGAGACCGAGCTCATGCGCTCGCACCAGCAGCTGCGCGAGCTGTCGGCAAGCGAGGAAGCACACATCGAGCAGGAGCGGCGCCACATCGCGCGCGAGGTGCACGACGAGCTCGGCCAGGCGCTGACGGCGCTGAAGATGGAACTCTCGCTGCTGCAGCGCGAAGCCGGCGCCGGCCAGGCGCTGGCGCCGCGCCTGGCCGGTGCGAGCCGGATGGTGGACGACACCTTGCGGGTGGTGCGCCACATCGCCGGCAACCTGCGCCCGGCGGCGCTGGACTGGGGCCTGGGGGCCGCCATCGAGTGGCTGGCGGAGGACTTCACCCTGCGCTACGAGCTGCCCTGCGAGCTGCGCACGAGCGGCGAGGAGACGGCGCTGGACGACGTGCGCGCGATCGCGCTGTTCCGCATCGTGCAGGAATCGCTCACCAACGTGGCGCGCCACGCGAAGGCGCAGCTGGTGCGCGTCCGGCTGCGCTTCGGGTCTGGCGGGATCGTGCTTTCGGTGCTCGACGACGGCGTCGGCTTCGACCCGCAGGCGGTGCAGCAGCGCGCGGACCGCTTCGGGCTGCTGGGCATGCGCGAGCGCGCGCTCAAGATCGGCGCCGGCTGGCGCGTGCGCAGCCGCCCCGGCGCCGGCTGCTGCGTGCGCGTGACGCTGGCCGTCGATGGCGCGGCATGATCGGGGATGCAGAGCAAGCCATGCAGCAAAGGGATGAGGTGAAGGACAGGATCGCGATCGCCGACGACCACGGCCTGGTGCGCAGCAGCCTGCAGCAGCTCATCGAGGGCGCGAGCGCGCTGCGCGTGGTCTGCCAGGCCGCCAGCGGCGAAGAACTGCTGAGCCAGCTGCGCACGACCACGGTCGACCTCGTGCTGCTGGACCTGTCCATGCCCGGCCTGGCGGGCATGGCGCTGATCCACCGCCTGCAGGCCGAGCACCCGGCGCTGCCGGTGCTGGTGCTGTCCATGCACCACGAGGCGCAGATCGTCACCCGCGTCCTCAAGTCCGGTGCCGCCGGCTACGTGACCAAGGACTGTGCCCCCGACACCTTGCTCGCCGCCTTGCACAAGGTGCTCGCCGGCGGGCGCTTCATCGACCCCGCGCTGGTCGACGCAGTGGTCTTCCACGGCGGCGACGACGGCGCCGCGCGCACCCCGGCGCTGTCGCCGCGCGAGCAGCAGATCCTGGAGCTGATCTGCGCCGGCCTGGCACTGGGCGAGATCGCCGACCGCCTGCACCTGAGCCCGAAGACGGTCAGCACGCACAAGATGCGGCTCATGCACAAGCTCGAGGTCGACAGCAACGCCGAGCTGCTGAAGTACGCCCTGCGCAGCGGGCTCGTGCAGGCCTGAGCAGGACTGCAACGGCCCGCGCGGGCCGCGGTGTTAGAGCCTGTGAAGATATGCATCATGCCCGCGTAGGCCCCCACAGAGGGCCCAATCTAGGCGTGAAGCACAGCCGGGGTTGGGCCCCGGCGAAGCTTCGCAACGACGAGTGGGCCCTCTGTGGGGGCCTACCCGCAGGGCCG
>CAUJJP010000050.1 GCA_963205525.1 Pseudomonadota bacterium
CGCCGAGGACGCCCTTGCGCTGGCCCTGCAATACCAGCTGCTGTCGGAGCACACGCACTGCATCCTGGTGCACCGGCGCGCCGACAAGGTCACCGAGGAGGCCGAGTTGCACCGCGTCGCGGCCATGCTTCCGGCCGGTTATGGCGGCGCGGGCAGCGTCCAGTACATGGCCATGCCGTCGCTCGCTATGCCGGTCCATCGCTCGGCCGATGTGGCGTACTGCATGCGTAGCCCCGACATGATGCTCTGCGAGGACTGGTTTGGTCTCCCACCCCTCGCGCACGGCAATGAGACGCAGCGCAACGACGCGCCGCCACCGATCGCCGCCGAGCCCGTGCCCGCGCTCGGCCTGCAGGCCTTGGCGCAGTGGGTGGCGGCCCGGCTTGCCTCGGGTCTGGACATCGGTGCCGCCGCCGCCACCCAGGACGGCCTGCAGCTCGACCGGGAAGTGCACAAGGCGCTCACCAACGCCGCCGTCTGCGGACTGGACGAGCGGACGCTGTGGTTGCTGCTTGCCAACTGGATCAACGAGCGCGAGGGTGACGCCGCCGATGCCGACCTGCGCTCGCGCCTGCAGCCGCGGCTGGCACAGGTCGATCCGGCACGGGCCAGGGTGGCCCTCCTGGCCTTCGAACACCGGCTCGGCGGCAATGCCGCGCAGCCGCCCACGCGCGCGCAACGCCTGCTGCGCCGCATGGGAATGACGCGCGCCTGAGCGTGCCGGCGCGGTCGGTGCGCCACGGGCGGGCGGCGCCCGCCGGGGTGCAGCGGTCGCTTGTCGCCCAGGTGCAGCGGTCGCTTATCGCCCAGGTGCAGCGGTCGCTTGTCGCCCAGGTGCAGCGGCCGCTGCGGGGCCTGCCGGCTCAGCGCGGCGCCGGCTGGCTGGCCGCCGGCAAGCCGGGGGCCGCCAGCTGCTGCAGCCGCTGCTCCTGGCGCGCCGCGCGTTCGCCGGCTTCGCGCAACGCGCGTTCGACGCCGGCGATGCGGCGCTGCAGCTCGCGCAGCGCCGCGTCTCGCTGGTCGGCGCGGGCGCGCAGATCGGCCTGCAGGCGCTGCAGCTCGGACTCCAGCCGCGTGATCTCGGCCGCGAGCGCGATCTGCGCCTGCCCCTGCGCGATCTGGGTCTGCAGCACGGGCGCGAAGCGCTGCTGCAGGCGCGGCGCGATCTCCTCCCAGCGCATGCCGCGCAGCCACAGCGCAAGCACCACGGCGCTGGCGGCCAGCAGCAGCGAGAGCAGCACCGCCCACTTCAGGCGCCGGCTGCGGCGCAGCAGCTCGGCGTGCACCGCGGCCTCGACCGCGGCGGTCCATTCGCTGGCGCTGCTGGGCGAGCGGGCCATCGCCGTTGCGCTTCAGGCCTTGCTGCGCGGCAGCCGGCCCAGCAGGTAGAACTCGTCGTTCGGGCGCATCGCGCTCAGGTTGGCGAGCCGGTTGCTGGCGCCGAAGAAGGCGGTGATGGCGCCGATGTCCCAGATGTCCTCGTCGCTGAAACCGTGGCCGTGCAAGGCCTCGAAGTCGGCCTCCTCCACCGTGTGCGAGGCGCTGCAGACCTTGAGCGCGAAGTCCAGCATGGCGCGCTGGCGCGGCGTGATGTCGGCCTTGCGGTGGTTGGTCGCCAGCTGGTCGGCGAGCAGGGGCTTCTTCTCGTAGATGCGCAGGATGGCGCCGTGCGCCACCACGCAATACAGGCAGTGGTTCACGGCCGAGGTGGCGACGATGATCATCTCGCGCTCGCCCTTGCTCAGGCTGCCGCTGTCCTTGACGAGCAGGGCGTCGTGCCAGGCCATGAAGGCGCGCCACTCCGCAGGCCGGTGCGCGAGGGCGAGGAACACGTTGGGCACGAAGCCCGACTTCTCCTGCACCTGCAGGATGCGCTCGCGCATGTCCTCGGGCAGGTTCTCCAGCTCCGGGACCGGGAAGCGCGAGATCGGGGCCATCGTCGGGGCGTTCGTCGGGGTGTTCATCGGCACATCTCCTGGCCTCAGCTCTTGAACTGCATGGCGTGCAGCCGCGCGTAAAGCCCGCCGCGGCCGATCAGTTCGGCGTGCGGACCTTGTTCCACCACCCGGCCGGCGTCCACCACCACCACCCGGTCGGCGTGCTCGATGGTCGACAGCCGGTGCGCCACGATGAGCGTGGTGCGCCCGCGCATGAGCTGCTCGAGCGCGGCCTGCACCAGGCGTTCGCTCTCGGTGTCCAGCGCCGAGGTGGCTTCGTCGAGGATGAGCACCGGCGCATCCTTGCAGATCGCACGCGCGATCGCCAGCCGCTGGCGCTGGCCGCCGCTGAGCTCGCTGCCGTTGTGGCCTATCACCGTGTCCAGGCCCTGCGGCAGGCGCTCGACGAAGTCCAGCAGCTGGGCACCCGCCAGCGCCTGGCGGATGCGCTCGCGCGGCAGCTCGGCGCCGAGCGAGACGTTGGCCGCCACGCTGTCGTTGAACAGCACCACGTCCTGGCTGACGAGGGCGAACTGGCGCCGCAGCGCCGCCGCGTCCCAGTCGGCCAGCGCCACGCCGTCCAGCAGCACGCGGCCGCTGGCGGCCTCGACGAAGCGCGGCAGCAGGTTCACGACCGTGCTCTTGCCGGCACCAGAGGGGCCGACCAGGGCCACCGTCTCGCCGGCATGCACGCGCAGGCTCAGGCGGTCCAGCGCCGGCAGGCCCTCGGCGCGGTAGCGCAGGGTCACATCCTCCAGTGCGATCTCGCCGCGCGCGCGGCCGCCGTCGTGCCGGCCGCCGGTCTCGCGCGGCGTGTGCGCCATCAGGTCCAGCCCGCGCTCGATGGCCACCAGGCCGCGCGTGATCGGCGCCACCACGTCGGCCAGGTGGCGCAGCGGCGAGACGATCATCAGCATCGCGGTGATGAAGGCGACGAAGCCGCCCACCGTCGACCCGTTGCCGCCGCTTTGCCACAGCGCAAGCACGATCACCGTGCTCAGCGCGCAGGCCGCCAGCACCTGGGTCAGCGGCGTGATCGCGGCCGACGAGGCCACCGCCTTCATCATGAGCCGGCGCAGGCGCTCGCCCTTGGCCTGGAAACGCGCTGCCTGCGGCAGCTCGGCGCCGTGCAGCCGCACCATGCGCCAGGCGAGCACGTTCTCCTCCACCACGTAGGCGAGCTCGTCGGTGGCCTGCTGGCCGGCGACCGTGAAGCGCCGCAGGCGCCGCCCGAGCTGGCGCATCACCACCGCCAGCACCGGGAACAGCAGCCCCACCAGCAAGGTGAGCTGCCAGTTCAGCCACAGCAGGTAGACCAGCAGCGCCAGCAGGGTGAGCGAATCGCGCACCAGGGTGAGCAGCGCGCCGACCAGCATCGTCGTGCCCTGATGCACCTCGTAGACCACGGTGTTGGTGAGCTGGCTCGCCGACTGGCGCGTGAAAAGTCCCGGCGGTGCCGCCAGCAGGTGGGCGAAGAGGTCCTGGCGCAGCGCCAGCACCGCGTGCTGGGCCGCCCAGGCGAGGCCGAACTGGGCCACGAAACCGGCCAGGCCGCGCAGCGCGAACAGGCCGACGATGAGCAGCGGCACCCACCACAGCGGCCAGTGGCGGGCGGCGCCGAAGCCCTCGTCCAGCAGCGGCTTGAGCAGGGCCGGAATCGCCGGCTCGGTGGCCGCCGCCACCAGGGCGCCGAGCACGGCGCCTGCCAGACCGCGGCGGCCGGGGCGCAGATAGGGCCGAAGGCGGGCAAGGCGCTGGAGCAGGCTGGGCATGGCGGCGTCGGGCGCATTATCCGTGCTGCCTACAATCGAGGCGGTGAACCAAAGGCAACCCACCGGATCCATGCCGTCCATGACCGCGGATCCCCGACGCAGAGCCCTGCTCAGTTCCTTCGGCGCCGGCATGCTGGCCCTGGCCACGCCGGCCGCCCACGCCCAGTTCCGGATCGAGATCACCGGCGTCGGCGCGACCCAGGTGCCGATCACGGTGGTCGACTTCCGCGACGAGGGCAGCGCCGGCACCGCCATCGCCGGCATCGTGCGCGCCGACTTGCAGCGCAGCGGCCTGTTCCGCCTCGTCGAGCCCGGCGCGCTGCCGGTGCCGATGGACGAGCGCAGCCTGCCGCAGCTGGCGGAGTGGAAGACGCGCGGCAGCGACGCCCTGGTCGCCGGGTCCGTCTCGCGCCTGGCCGACGGACGCTTCGACCTGCGCTACAAGCTCTGGGACGTGGTGCGCGGCGAGGAGCTGATCGGCCAGCGCCAGACGGTGGTGGCCGGCGACCTGCGGCTGGCCGCACACCGCATCGCCGACGAGATCCACCAGAACCTGATCGGCGAGGCCGGTGTCTTCTCCACCCGCATCGCCTACGTCGTGCAGCAGGGACCGCGCTATGCGCTGCTGGTCACCGACGCCGACGGCGAGAACGCGCAGGTGGCGCTGAACAGTCTGGAGCCCATCATCTCGCCGGCCTGGTCGCCGGACGGGCGCCAGCTCGCCTACGTCTCCTTCGAAAGCCGCAAGGCCGTGGTCTGGGTGCAGGACACCGCCAGCGGCGCGCGCCGCAAGCTGGCCGATTTCCCCGGCTCCAACAGCGCACCGGCGTGGTCGCCGGATGGCCAGTTCGTGGCCCTGGCGCTGTCGCGCAGCGGGCTGACGCAGCTCTGGCGCATGCCGGCCGCAGGCGGCACGCCGCTGCGCCTGACCGACAGCCGCGCCATAGACACCGAGCCGGTCTACACCGCCGACGGCCGCCTGATCTACTTCGTGAGCGACCGCGGCGGCGGCCCGCAGATCTACCGCATGGCCGCCGAGGGCGGAAGCGCCGAGCGCGTGAGCTTCGACGGCAACTACAACATCAGCCCCTCGGTCAGTCCGGACGGCCGCAGCCTGGCCTACGTCTCGCGCGTGGGCGGCAACGCTTTCAAGCTGATGACGCTGGACCTGGGCAGCAACACCGTGCGCGCGCTGACCACCAGCCGCGACGACGAAAGCCCGAGCTTCGCCCCGAACGGCCGCCTGATCGTCTACGCCACCCGCCTCGAAGGCCGCGATGTCCTCATGACCACGACCCTGGACGGCCGCATCAAGACCCGGCTGCTGACCAGCGGTGCCGACGTGCGCGAGCCAGCCTGGGGCCCATTCGGCCGCTGATGTCGCGGCCCGCCGCGCGCCGCCCTGCACACCCCGTTCCGCCCCCCACACACAACCCACCCCGAAACTGGAGTACCCGAAGATGTTCCGACGCCTTGCCCTGCCGACCGTGATCGCGAGTGCCGCCGTGCTGGCAGCCTGTTCCTCGCCGGTCAAACTGGACAACCCGCAGACCACCACGCCGGCGCCCGTGACCCAGGCCGGCAGCGGCAGCACGGCCGCCACGGCGCAGACCCAGCCCGCGCCGCAGTCGCGCGTGGCCACCGTCGACCTGGAGCGCCAGCGCGCCGAAGCCGAAGCCGCCGCCCTGGCCAAGCTGCCGCGCGTGCTGTACTTCGACTTCGACAGCTTCCTGCTGCGCGCCGACGACAAGCCGGTGATCGAGGGCTACGCCAAGGCCCTGGTCGCCAAGCGCGACCGCAAGCTGGCGCTGGAAGGCCACACCGACGAGCGCGGCGGCCGTGAGTACAACCTGGCGCTGGGCCAGAAGCGCGCCGAGGCGGTGGCGCGCGGCATGGAGCTGCTGGGCGTGAACGCCGGCCAGCTGGAGGCGGTGAGCTTCGGTGAGGAGCGTCCGGCCGACCCCGGCCACGACGAAGCGGCCTGGGCGAAGAACCGCCGCGTCGAGCTGAAGGACCGCTGACATGCGGGCCAGCGCCATCGGCAGCCTGCGCCGCACCGCCGCCGCGGCCTGCGTGGCGCTGCTCGCACCGGCGGCCCACGCCGGCCTGTTCGACGACGAGGAAGCGCGCAAGGCGATCCTGGACCTGCGCGCGCGCATCCAGGCCAGCGACGACGGCGCACGCAAGGCGGCGAGCGATCTGGCCGCCTCCAACGCGCAGCTGACGGCGCAGGTCGCCACCTTGCAGCGCAGCCTGCTCGACCTGAACAACCAGATCGAGATCCTGCGCGGCGAGGTCGCCAAGCTGCGCGGCGACGGCGAGCAACTGCGCCGCGAGATGGCGGCCTTGCAGCAGACGCAGAAGGACGCGAGCCAGAACCTGGACGACCGGCTGCGCAAACTGGAGCCGCAGAAGGTGGCGCTGGACGGCCGCGAGTTCGTGGTCGCGCCGGAAGAGCGCCAGGCCTACGAGGGCGCCATCGGCGCCATCCGCAACGGCGAGTTCGACGCCGCCGCCAAGGGCCTGGGCGAGCTGCTGGAGCGCTGGCCGGCGAGCGGCTACGCCGCATCGGCCTCGTTCTGGCTCGGCAACGCCCAGTACGGCAAGCGCGACTACAAGGCCGCGGTGGCCACCTTCCGCGCCATGGTGAAGGCGCACCCCGAGCACCCCAAGGCCCCCGAGGCCTTGCTCGCGCTGGCCAACAGCCAGGCCGAGATGAAGGACGCACGCGGGGCCCGGCGCACGATCGAGGAACTGCTCAAGTCCTACCCCGGCTCGGAGGCCGCGGTCGCCGGCAAGGAACGGCTGGCGGCGCTGAAGTAGATGCGTCGGCAGCGCGCGCCCGGCCGGCGCCTGGCAGGGTCTGGCCAGCCGAATCAGTCGCGCCAGCCGC
>CAUJJP010000051.1 GCA_963205525.1 Pseudomonadota bacterium
CCGATCACGATGACGTGCTTGCCGGCGGCCGAGATCTGGCGCTCGACCTTGTCGCCGGCCACCACCTTGTTCTGCTGCGGCAGGAACTCCATCGCGAAGTGCACGCCCTCCAGCTCGCGGCCGGGCAGCGGCAGGTCGCGGCTTTGCTCGGCGCCGCCGGCCAGCAGCACGGCGTCGAACTCGGCCAGCAGCTGCTCGGCGCTCACGCTCTCGCGGGCGTCGCTGGCGACCTTGCTGCCTGCGCCTTCGGCCGGCAGTGCGCCCACCAGCACGCCGGTGCGGAACACCACCCCTTCGGCCCGCAGCTGCTGGACGCGGCGGTCGATGTGGCTCTTGGCGAGCTTGAAGTCGGGGATGCCGTAGCGCAGCAGGCCGCCGACGCGGTCGTTCTTCTCGAACACCGTCACCGCGTGGCCGGCGCGCGCGAGCTGCTGCGCCGCCGCCAGCCCGGCCGGGCCGCTGCCCACCACCGCCACCCGCTTGCCGCTGGGCGCTGCGGGCGGCTGCGGCTGCACCCAGCCCTCGGCCCAGGCGCGGTCGATGATCGCGTGCTCGATGCTCTTGATGCCGACCGCATCTTGATTGATGTTGAGCGTGCACGCGGCCTCGCAGGGTGCGGGGCAGATGCGGCCGGTGAACTCGGGGAAGTTGTTGGTGCTGTGCAAGACCTCGATCGCGTGCCGCCAGTCGCCGCGGTACACGAGGTCGTTGAAGTCCGGGATGATGTTGTTGACCGGGCAGCCGTGGTTGCAGAAGGGCGTGCCGCAGTCCATGCAGCGCGCGGCCTGGATGCGGCTTTGCGGCTCGGCCAGGCCGATGACGAACTCCTTCCACGTCTTGAGGCGCTGGGCGACCGGCTCGTAGCCCTCCTCCAGCCGCGCGTGCTCCATGAATCCAGTGATCTTGCCCATCCTCAGACTCCTTGCCTGACTTCGTCGGCGCTGCGGCCGCTGGCCACCGCCTGCTGCGTCTGCGCCTTGGCCGCCCGCTCGGCCAGGGCGCGCTTGTACTCGTGCGGGAAGACCTTGACGAAGCGGGCGCGCGCATCGGCCCAGTGGTCGAGCAGGTCGCGCGCGCGCAGCGAGCCGGTCCAGCGGTGATGGCGTTCGATCAGGCCGCGCAGCAGGGTCTCGTCGGCCTGGCCCTGGTGCCAGGTGGCGGGCTCGCCCTCCTGCTCGGTGGCGGCCTGCAGCGGCTGCAGCGCCACCATGGCGGTGTTGCAGCGGCTGGCGAAGCTGCCGTCCTCGTCGTAGACGTAGGCCACGCCACCCGACATGCCGGCGCCGAAGTTGCGCCCGGTGCGGCCGAGCACGACCGCGGTGCCGCCGGTCATGTACTCGCAGCCGTGGTCGCCGGTGCCCTCCACCACCGCGGTGGCGCCCGACAGGCGGACCGCGAAGCGCTCGCCGGCCACACCGCGGAAGAAGGCCTCGCCGCTGGTGGCGCCGTACAGCGCGGTGTTGCCGATGATGATGTTGCGCGTGGCGTCGCCGCGGAACTCGATGCTCGGGCGCACGATGACGCGCCCGCCCGAGAGGCCCTTGCCGGTGTAGTCGTTGGCGTCACCGATCAGGTACAGGGTGATGCCGCTGGCGAGGAAGGCGCCGAAGCTCTGGCCGCCGGTGCCCTCCATCTGGATGAAGATGGTGTGGTCGGGCAGGCCCTCGGGGCGCTGACGGATCAGCTCGCCGGAGAGCATGGCACCGACCGAACGGTTGACGTTGCGCGCGTCCTCCATGAACTGGATCTTCTCGCCGCGCTCGATCGCCGGCCGGCAGCGCTCGATCAGCTTGAGGTCCAGCGCCTTGTGCAGGCCGTGGTCCTGCGGCTCGGCGTGCCGGCGCGCCACCTCGGCCGGCGCGTCGGGCTGGTGGAAGACGCGGCCAAAGTCCAGCCCGCGCGCCTTCCAGTGGGCGATGCCCTTGCGCGTGTCGAGCAGGTCGACGCGGCCGACCAGCTCGTCGAAGCGCCGGATGCCGAGCGAGGCCATGATGGCGCGTGCCTCCTCGGCGACGAAGAAGAAGTAGTTGACGACGTGCTCGGGCTTGCCCGAGAAGCGCTGGCGCAGCACCGGGTCCTGCGTCGCCACCCCCACCGGGCAGGTGTTGAGGTGGCATTTGCGCATCATCACGCAGCCCTCGACGACCAGCGGCGCGGTGGCGAAGCCGAACTCGTCGGCCCCCAGCAGGGCGCCGATGACGACGTCGCGCCCGGTCTTCATCTGGCCGTCGGCCTGCACCCGGATGCGCCCGCGCAGCCGGTTCAGCACCAGGGTCTGCTGGGTCTCGGCCAGGCCCAGCTCCCAGGGCGTGCCGGCGTGCTTGATGCTGCTCCAGGGGCTGGCGCCGGTGCCGCCGTCGTGGCCGGCGATCACGACGTGGTCGGCCTTGCACTTGGCGACCCCGGCGGCGATGGTGCCGACCCCGACCTCGGACACCAGCTTGACGCTGATGCTGGCCTGCGCGTTGGCGTTCTTCAGGTCGTGGATGAGCTGCGCCAGGTCCTCGATGGAATAGATGTCGTGGTGCGGCGGCGGGCTGATGAGACCCACGCCGGGCACGCTGTAGCGCAGGAAGCCGATGTAGTCGCTGACCTTGCCGCCCGGCAGCTGGCCGCCCTCGCCCGGTTTGGCGCCCTGCGCCATCTTGATCTGGATCTGGTCGGCGCTCACCAGGTACTCGGTGGTGACGCCGAAGCGGCCCGAGGCCACCTGCTTGATGCGGCTGCGCAGCGAGTCACCCGCCTGCAGCGCGTAGTCGGCGACGATGGCGCCGGCACCGACGATGTCGGACACCTTGGTGCCCTCGGCGACCGCGATACCCTTGAGCTCGTTGCGGTAGCGCGCCGGGTCCTCGCCGCCCTCGCCGGTGTTGCTCTTGCCGCCGATGCGGTTCATCGCGATCGCCAGCGTGCTGTGCGCCTCGGTGCTGATCGAGCCCAGGCTCATCGCGCCGGTGGCGAAGCGCTTGACGATCTCCGCCGCCGGCTCGACCTCGTCGATCGAGATCGCGCGCGCGGGGTCGACGCGGAACTCGAACAGGCCGCGCAGCGTCATGTGGCGCCGGCTCTGGTCGTTGATGAGCTGGGCGTACTCCTTGTAGGTGGAATAGTTGGCCGCGCGCGTGGCGTGCTGCAGCTTGGCGATCGCGTCCGGCGTCCACATGTGCTCCTCGCCGCGCGTGCGCCAGGCGTACTCGCCGCCGGCGTCGAGCCGGTCCGCGAGCACCGGGTCGGCGCCGAAGGCGGCGTGGTGCAGGCGCAGCGCCTCCTCCGCGACCTCGAAGATGCCGATGCCGCCGATCTGGCTCGCGCTGCCGCGGAAGTACTTGTCGACGAAGGCCTTCTGCAGCCCGATGGCCTCGAACAGCTGGGCGCCGCAATAGGACATGTAGGTCGAGACGCCCATCTTGGACATCACCTTGGACAGGCCCTTGCCTACCGCCTAGACGTAGTTGGCGATCGCCTTCGCGGGCTGCAGCTCGCCCGGCAGGTCCTGGTGGATGGCGAGCAGGGTCTCCAGCGCCAGATAGGGGTGGACCGCCTCCGCGCCGTAGCCGGCGAGGACCGCGAAGTGGTGCACCTCGCGCGCGCTGCCGGTCTCCACCACCAGGCCGGCGCTGGTGCGCAGCCCCGCGCGCACCAGGTGGTGGTGGATCGCCGACAAGGCCAGCAGGGCGGGAATGGCGACCCGATCTCGCGTCATGCCGCGGTCGCTCACGATCAGGATGTTGTTGCCGCCGCGTATCGCGTCCACCGCCTGCGCGCACAGCGAGGCGATCTGCGCCTCCACCCCCTCGCGGCCCCAGGCCACGGGGTAGGTGATGTCCAGCGCCAGGCTGCGGAACTTGCCGGCGGTCAGGCGCTCGATGTCGCGCAGGCGCGCCATGTCGTCGAAGTCCAGCACCGGCTGCGAGACCTCCAGCCGCATCGGCGGGTTGACGGCGTTGATGTCCAGCAGGTTGGGGCGCGGGCCGATGAAGCTGTTCAGGCTCATCACGATGGCCTCGCGGATCGGGTCGATCGGCGGGTTGGTGACCTGGGCGAAGAGCTGCTTGAAGTAGCTGAAGAGGGGCTTGGCGCGGTCCGACAGCACCGCCAGCGGGCTGTCGTTGCCCATGGATCCGATCGCCTCCTCACCGCCGCTGGCCATGGGCGCCATCAGGAACTTGATGTCCTCCTGGCTGTAGCCGAAGGCCTGCTGGCGGTCCAGCAGCGATTCCGCGAACTGCCCCGGCGCGCCGTCGGCGACCACCGAGTCGATGCGGATGCGCACGTTCTCTATCCACTGCCGGTAAGGCTTGGCGGCGGCGAACTGGGTCTTGAGCTCCTCGTCGTCGACGATGCGGCCCTGCTCGAAGTCGATCAGGAACATCTTGCCCGGCTGCAAGCGCCACTTGCGCAAGATGCGGTTCTCGGGGATCGGCAGCACGCCGGACTCGGAGGCCATCACCACCAGGTCGTCGTCGGTCACGCAGTAGCGCGCCGGGCGCAGGCCGTTGCGGTCCAGGGTGGCACCGATCTGCTTGCCGTCGGTGAAGACCATCGCCGCCGGGCCGTCCCAGGGCTCCATCATCGCCGCGTGGTACTCGTAGAAGGCGCGCCGGCGCGGGTCCATGCCCTCGTGCTGCTCCCAGGCCTCGGGGATCATCATCATCGCCGCGTGCGCGAGCGGGTAGCCCGCCATCGTCAGCAGTTCGAGCGCGTTGTCGAAGGTGGCGGTGTCGCTCTGGTGCTCGAAGCTGATCGGGTAGAGCTTGGCGAGGTCGTCGCCGAGCACGGGCGACTTCATCACCCCCTCGCGCGCGCGCATCCAGTTGAAGTTGCCCTTGACCGTGTTGATCTCGCCGTTGTGCGCCACCATGCGGTAGGGGTGGGCGAGCGACCACTCGGGGAAGGTGTTGGTCGAGAAGCGCTGGTGCACGAGGGCGAAGGCGCTCGCGCTGCGCGCATCGGCCAGGTCCAGGTAGTAGCGCCCGACCTGGTGCGCCAGCAGCAGGCCCTTGTAGAGCACGGTGCGGCAGCTCATGCTGGGCACGTAGTACTCGCGGCTGTGGGTCAGGTTCAGGCGCTGGATGGCGCTGCTGGCGGTCTTGCGGATGACGTAGAGCTTGCGCTCCAGCGCGTCGGGCACGATGACGTCCGGGCCGCGACCGATGAAGACCTGGTGCATCACCGGCTCCTTGGCGCGCACGGTGGGCGACATCGGCATCGCACGGTCCACCGGCACCTCGCGCCAGCCCAGCAGCACCTGGCCCTCGGCCCGGATGGCGCGCTCGAGCTCCTGCACGCAGGCCAGGCGCGAGGCGTTTTCCTTGGGCAGGAAGATCATGCCCACGCCATATTCGCCGGGCGGCGGCAGCTCCACCCCCTGGGCCGCCATCTCGGCGCGGTAGAGCTCGTCGGGCAGCTGGATCAGAATGCCGGCACCGTCGCCCATCAGCTCGTCGGCACCGACGGCGCCACGGTGGTCCAGGTTCTCCAGGATCTTCAGGCCCTGCTCGATGATCGAGTGCGCCTTGTGGCCCTTGATGTGGGCGACGAAGCCGACGCCGCAGGCGTCGTGCTCGCGCTGGGCGGCGTACAGGCCCTGGTCGGCCAGGCGCTGGATCTCGTCGGGGCGGGGGGCAGCCACGCTCATGGCCATCTCCGAAAGGCTGCAGGAAGCGCGAGCCTATCGCAGTGCAGCATTGGCAGCAATTGAAAATAAACGGGGTCAGAGTGTTATTAAATACCGCGCCCAAACCTTCAGTTATAAATCGGGGACAGACTCCTATTTTGAGCTGGCGATGATGCGCGGACGTCCGGCACGGCGCGGCTGCGCCGGTCGCCCGGCGGCAGCGGCCGCAGCGGTCACGAAGCCGGGCGCACCCAGCGCCCAGCCCCCCTGCACCGCGTGCGCGATGCGCTGCGTCGTGGCTGCATCGAGGCCCTGCTCCAGGCGCAGCCGCCAGCCGTCCTCGCGCTCGAAGGGGGTGTTGCCCAGGCTCCAGTAGGCCGGTGGCTCACTCAGCAGCGGGTCGCGCAAGCGCCCCAGGTGGTGTGCGCTGCTGCCCGGCCACTGCGCCTGCCAGGCCGGCCGCTCCACGAACAGCATGCCAGCAAGCACCCACTCACCCGGCTCCAGCAAGGCCGCGCGGTAGCGGCTGGCCCAGAGCGCGCCGCGCCGTCCGTGGCGCTGGTTGAAGGCCTGCACATAGCGCCGGCCCAGGGCCTGCACGAAGCGCCCGATGCCATCGTCGGTCTGCGGGCACAACAGGCAGGCAAGCGCCTGCGGCTCGATCGCGTAGGCCCAGACCGCCACCTGGCAGGCCGGCGCCAGCGCGCGCATCGCGGCCAGCAACGCCTGCTCGTCCTGCGCATCCACCGCCAGCGGCTGGCCGTGCACCGTGCTCAGGCGCAGACAGTGGGCGTGGCCGGCAAGCGTCAGGCGTGGCAGACGGGCCATGGCGGACTCGGTTCAGCCGGAACGGCGATGCGTCGGCCGATCACCCGGCTTCAGCCACCCGCCAGGTCGAAGACCCGGTGGCCGGTCAGGCGGTGGTGCTCGCGCAGGGCGAAGCGGTCGGTCATGCCGGCGATGTAGTCGGCCAGCACACGCGGCCGCTCTTGTGCTGCCGCGTGTTCGGCCGGCAGTTCGTTCGGGCTGGCCAGATAGGCATCGAACAAGTCCTTGATCACCCGACGTGCACGGTCGGTGCTGTCCACCACCTGCGGATGGCGGTACAGGGCGGCGAACAGCAGGCGCTTGAGGGCGACCGTGTCCCTGCCCATCGCCGGACTGGCTGCGATCAGCGCGCCGTGCTCACGCCCCATGGTGCGCACGGCGTCGGCATCGGCAGGCTTCAGCTCGGCCAGTCGGCCACTGCTGTGGCTCAGCACGTCTTCCACCTGGGCCGAGAGCATGCGTCGCAAGGCCTCCGCCAGCCAGCGCCGCGGCTGGCCTTCCAGGGCCGGGTGCAGGCGCAAGGCCTCGTCCATGAAGCGCGAGAACGGCGCCTGCGTGCGCAGGCGGTCGACCTGCAGCAGGCCGGCGCGCACGCCGTCGTCGAGGTCGTGGGCGTTGTAGGCCATCTCGTCGGCCAGGTTGACGAGCTGGGCCTCCAGGCTGGGCTGACTGCCGTCGAGGAAGCGGCGCCCCACGCCGCCGGGCTCCTCGCGCTCCAGGCGCAGCGCCTGGGCACGCGGGCAGCGCTTGAGGATGCCCTCGCGCGCCTCGAAGCTCAGATTCAGGCCGTCGAATGCGGGATAGCGCTGCTCCAGTCGGTCCACCACGCGCAGGCTTTGCAGGTTGTGCTCGAAGCCGCCCCAGCGCGCCATGCAGGCGTCCAGCGCCTCCTGTCCGGCGTGGCCGAAAGGGGTGTGGCCGAGGTCGTGCGCGAGGGCGATCGCCTCCACCAGGTCTTCATCCAGGCGCAGCCGGCGCGCCATCGAGCGCCCGAGCTGGGCCACCTCCAGCGAGTGGGTGAGCCGGGTACGGAACAGATCGCCCTCGTGGTTGATGAAGACCTGGGTCTTGTAGACCAGGCGCCGGAAGGCGCTGCAGTGCACGATGCGGTCGCGGTCGCGCTCGTGGGCGCTGCGGGCGTGCGGCGGTGGCTCCGGGTGGCGCCGGCCACGGCTGCGCGAGGCATGGCAGGCCCAGGGGGCGAGCGCTGAAGCCGGGGCGTTGTCGACCTGGCTCACGGCTGCCGGCGATCGGAGTTCGGTCCCGACGCAGACCGCTGCCAGCCTGGGCATCCGCCAGCGACGCCGCGCACGCAGAGCCTGTGAAGATATGAATCGTGCCCGCGCCGGGGTGGCCAAGGGCGCGGGGGTAGGGGCGACGCGCGGCCCGGGGTCGCCGCCCGGGCAAGCGGCGCACACCCCGCCCGCGCCCATGGCCCCCCCGGCCCAGCGGGTAGGCCGCCACACAGGG
>CAUJJP010000052.1 GCA_963205525.1 Pseudomonadota bacterium
AGTCGCGGATCGGGCAGCCGATCTGCTGCTCGATCACCGCGTCGCTGTCGGCGAAGCGCCAACCCAGCTGCCGGGCCAGTTGCCGCCCGACCGTGGACTTGCCACAGCCGGGCATGCCGACGAGGGCCAGCTTCACATCAGTTGCTGTCGGTGCAGACCCCGCTGGCCGCACCGGTGGAGTTGCCGCGTCCATAGGGGCTGATGCCGAAGGCCGGGAACACGTCCCTGTCGGAGATGGCCGCTCCCGGCGCCGGCAGGTTGCCCAGGCCGTAGAAGTTGCCGGCGTAGCGCGCCCTGGCTTCGGTCCCGGACACTCCGGATGCACTCACCGTGATCACGTAGTCGACCCAGGTCGCCAGGTCACGCCCGTACTCGATCTGCACGATGGCCAGCCCGTTGGCGTCAGTCTTGGATGAGCCCACCATCTTGATCGCCACGTCCGCCTTGCGCGGGTCGAGCTCGCCGTTCCAGTTCAGGTCCTCGCCGCGTGCGCCCAGCGCCGGCGCCGCGCCGCCGATGGCGGCCGCTTCGCGGATGCCGTTGCGGTTCACGTCGTCGTTCGGGCACACCGGCTGGCTGGTCGCTGCACCCTGGGTCCAGGCACTTCCGCCCCATGCGTAGTTCTCGCTGGCCGCGAGCGTCATCTGCTGCTGCCAGAAGTCCCCATTCCAGAAGTAATAGCCCTTGTAGAAGCCGGTGAGATCGACCGAGGGGGTGATCTGGACGTCGGGCTTGGCCTGGCCAGCCGCATCGACCACCATCACCACGAACTCCTTGATGTAGGTGAGCTTGGCGTCGCCCGACTTGATCAACTCATTGGTGCGGATGTTGACCGACAAGGCCTCGCTCACCACGGTGAGGGTGTTGGTGACCTGGTTCGGGCAAGGGCTGGTCCTGAAATCCCAGTCGTTGAGCGCGTAGCAGGCACGCACCTTCACGCCGTTGGTCGGGCTGGAACGCGTGCCGGCACGGAAGCTGCCGGTCGCCACGCCGTTGGCGTCGGTATACGCGTAGTTGCCACCGACCCAGGACACCTGTCCGTCGGAGTTGCTGGCGTTGTCGGCGAGGTCGAACCGCACCCGCACGTTGGGAATCGGCGTGTTGCCGCTCTTGACGAACAGCGCGCGCAACTGGATCTGGTTGTCGGTGGATGCGTCGGCGTTCACCGTCACCACACTCGGGCTGGGCGTGATGGACGCCGACTCGATGGGACCGACGGCCACCGGCACGCTGCCGCTGCCCGCAGCCTGGACCGTGACCTGAAGCGCCTGCGCCAGCGAAGAGCCTGCGGCACTGGCGTCCACCAGCAGGGTGCCGGGGTTCACCGGCGCGGTGTAGCGGTAGACGAACTTGCCCTGCGCGTTGGTGCTGCCGCTGGCGCTGCCGAGTTGCGGCGAACTCAGCGTGACCACCTGGTCCGGCATCGCAACCGAGTTCACGTCGACCAGCGTGAACTCGATCTCGTTGCCGGCCGTGCCGGTGCTCACGATGGGCGAGAAGGCGGCGCTGAGCTTGGCGCCGACGACGCGGAAGGAGGCGCTGCGTGTCAGGTTGCCGCTGGTGGCGGTGACGGTCACGACGCGGTTGGAGCGGTCGGAACCGATGGCGACGTCCGCCGTCACGATGCCGCCGGCGTTGGTGACGCTGCCGCTTACGGCGGCCACCGCACTCTGGTCGACCCGGACCGTGACCGGAATGCCGGGCAAGGTGTTGCGGTTGGCGTCCACCGCGGTCACCGTGGCGCGCACGCTGCTGGTCCCCGAATTGGGCAGGCTGCTGGCGGACAGGGTGAGGCTGATGTCCGACGCCACCGGGCCGGTGCTGGTGGTGGTGTCGGTGACCACCAGATTGGCGCTGCGCGTCAGGCTGCCGGCAGTGACGCTGACGACGATGGTGCGGTTGGTCGACAGACCGCCAATCCCGATCTGCGCCGTGAGGACACCGCGCTCGTCGGTCACCGTGCCGCTGGGTGCGGCGGTGGCGCCGTTGTCGACGCTGATCGTCACCCCGGTGTTGGGCAGCACGTTGCGTTTGGCGTCCAGCGCGATCACGGTGGCGGTGACGAGCTCGGCGCCGGTGTTGACGATGGTCGGCGAGCTCAGGGTCAGGATCACGTCCGAGGGCTGGATCACCGAGCCGCCGGTGGCGGTGACGCGCAGCGCGGCGGTCTGGGTCAGCGAACCGCTGCGCGCGGTGACGTTGATCGTGCGTTCGCTGCGGTCGGACCCTATGCCTATGGTCGAGCTCAGGACGCCTTGGGCATCGGTGACCGCGCCGCTGCTGGTGGCGATGCCGCCGTTGTCCACCGACACCGTCACCGGCACGCCGGCGACCGCGTTGCGCCGGCTGTCGACCGCGGTCACGGTGGCGACCACGGTCTGGCTGCCATCGCTGCTCACGCTTTGCGCACTGAGCACGAGCACCAGCTCGGCGGCACTCGGTGTCGATGGGATGCCGCCGCTGCAGGCATTGCCCCCCGCCACGTCGACGCAGGTGTCGGTCCCGCCGCCGCAGGCCGCGAGGGCCAGCACCACGGCCGCTGCTGCGGCCCGCCAGATCGTCCGAAACATGTTCACGCGTCCTCGCCTTTCACCGCACCGCCGTGCGGTCGGTCACGATCTTGGGGGTGATGAAGATCAGCAGCTCGGTGCGCTTGGAGCTGCGGGTGTTGCTCTTGAACAGGTGGCCGAGGACCGGGATGTCGCCCAGCAGCGGCACCTTGTTCTCGTCCGTGCGCTCGTCCTGCTGGAAGATGCCGCCGATGACGACGGTGCCGCCGTTTTCCACCAGCACCTGGGTCTGCACCTGCTTGGTGTTGATCGCCGGACCGGCGGTGGTGAGCTCGCCGCGGCTGTCCTTGTTGACCAGCAGGTCCATGATCACATTGCCTTCGGGCGTGATCTGCGGCGTGACCTCCAGGCTCAGGGTGGCCTTCTTGAACGAGATCGAGGTCGCGCCGCTGCTGGTGGCCTGCTGGTAGGGGATCTCCTCGCCCTGCTCGATGCGTGCCTTGGTCTGGTCGGCGGTCAGCAGGCGCGGGCTGGAAACGATCTTGCCGCGCCCGTCGGCCTCCAGCGCCGAGAGCTCCAGGTTCAGGAAACGGTTCGCGGAGGCGTTGAACAGCGAGAGGGCGAAGGTGGCCGGCGCATTGCCGCCGAGCTTGCCGGCCGGCAGGTTGACCATCTGCGTGAGGTTGAAGTCGATCGGCGTCGCCACCTGGCCGGTCTGCGCCCCCACCGAGGTGTAGGTGCCGCCGACAGTGATGCCGGCACGCTGCGGCCGGGTCAGGTCCACCGCGCCGAGCTTGACGCCCAGGGTGCGGCCGAAGCTGTCGTCGGCCTCGACGATGCGCGCCTCGATCAGCACCTGGCGCACTGGCACGTCGATGCGCGCGATGAGCGAGGTCACCTCCTCCAGCTTGCTCGGGATGTCGGAGACGAAGAGCTGGTTGGTGCGCTGCTCGTAGAGCACGCTGCCGCGCGGCGAGAGGATGCGCGTGGCCTGCGCCCCGGCGCCTGCGCTGCCGCCGCTGCTGCCCTTGCTCTGCCCGGTGAGCCCGCGCGCCACGTCTTCCGCCTTGGTGTAGTTGAGCTGGAAGGCCTGGGTGCGCAGGGGTTCGAGCTCCTCGATCTTCTTCTTCGCCTCAAGGTCGAGCTGCTCCTTGGCCGCGATCTCGTCCTTGGGCGCGATCCACAGCACGCTGCCGTTCTTGCGCACGCCCAGGCCCTTGCTCTGCAGGATGATGTCCAGCGCCTGGTCCCAGGGCACGTCCTTCAGGCGCAGGGTGACGCTGCCGGTCACGGTGTCGCTGGTGACGACGTTGAAGTTGGTGAAGTCGGCGATCACCTGCAGCAGGGCGCGGACCTCGATGTTCTGGAAGTTCAGGCTCAGCTTCTCGCCCTGGAAGCCGGGCCCCGGGGTGAGCTTGTGCGGGTCGACCTTCATCGGCCGCACCTCGAGCACGAACTGGTTGTCGCTCTGGTAGGCGCTGTGCTCCCAGTCGCCCTTGGGCTCGACGACCATGCGCACCTTGTCGCCGCTCTGGAAGCTGGAGATGGTCTGCACCGGGGTGCCGAAGTCGGTCACGTCCAGGCGCCGGCGCAGGTTCTCGGGCAGGGTGGAGCGCAGGAACTCCACCACCAGGCTCTTGCCCTGCTGGCGGATGTCGACCCCGACCTGGGTGCTGGGCAGGGTCACCAGCACGCGGCCGGAGCCGTCGCTGCCGCGGCGGAAGTCGATGTCGCGCAGCGCCTGGGCCTGCAGGTTCTGCGCCGGTGCGAACTGGGTCGCCGGTGCGGCCGCTGGTGCGGCCACCGCGGCCGTCGCGCCCTCGGCCACTGCGGTCGTCGGCGCCACCGCAGGCACCGCGCCGCCGAGCACCAGCACCAGCGCCTTGCCCTCCAGGTGCGCGACGTAGTTGGCGGCCTGCTTGAGGTTGAGCACCAGCCGCGTGCGATCGCCCGCCTGCGCCACGTTCACCGAGCGCAGGTTGCCCTGGTTGATCTCGAGCAGGTTGCGACCGAGTTCGTTCGCCACCCCGGGCAGGTCGACCGCGATGCGCGGTGGCGTCTGCACCGAGAAGCCGACCGGCACCGCGGCCAGGGCTTCGGTGAGCTCAATGCGGACGACCTCGGTGCCCGCCTGCTGGCTGCTGGTGATCGCCTGGATCGCGTTCGCTGCCCACGCCGCACACGGCATGGCACATGCGACCACGAAGGCCGCCAGCCTGGCACGCCATGTCTGCATGATCCGCTTCTCCTCGGGTTTGCTCGGGCTCATCGCGCCCTCTCCTGCAGCTGCAGGTTCGCGCTGCGCTCTATCCATTCGCCGGCGGCGTCCTGCACGAGCTCGCGCAGCACGACTTCGGTCTCGTCGATGCGGGTGACGCGGCCGTAGTTCTGGCCCAGATGGTCACCCACCTTCACCTGATACAAGAGGTTGTCCACCCGCAGCAGGGCAAACGGCTGCCCGCCGCGGTTCACGCTGCCGACCATGGACATGCTGTCCAGCGGGTAGGACTCCAGCGGTTCCTTGCGCCGCCCGAGCTCGCTGGCGAGCAGCGAATTGGGCTGCCTGGCCTCCTGCTTGATCGCCACCGTCAGCTTCTGGGCGCTGAAAGGGTCCACGTCCGCCGCCGACGAATAGGCCTGAGGGCTGAAGGCCTTGGGCGCGGACAGCGGCGAGACGTTGGGCTTGACCTCGCGCCGCTGCTGCTCCATCCAGCCGCGCAGTTCGTCCTCGTTGGCGCCGCAGCCGGCGAGCAGGGCGCCGGTCAGCAAGGCCAGGGTCGCTCTGGTGCTCACTTGGGCCCCTTCTTCTGGTTGCCCTTGGCGGCTTCGGCCTTGGCCTTCTTCTGCGCCTCGACTTCGCCCTGGTCGAGGTAGCGATAGGTGCGCGCCGTCGCCTCCATGGTCAGATTCGGCGAGTTGGGATCGTTGCCTGGCCGCGTGATCACCAGGTCGTGCAGGGTGACGATGCGCGAGAGGTTGGCCACGTCGGCGGCAAAGGCGCCGATGTCGTGGTAACGGCCGCTCACGCGCAGCGCGATCGGCAGCACCGCGTAGTGGTCCTTGACCTCGACGTTCCCGGGCCGGAAGAGCTCGAACTGCAGGCCGCGGCCGAGGCCGGCCTGGTTGATGTCGGACAGCAGGGCGTCCATGTCGGCCTTGCCGGGCAGCTGCTTTTCGAGCTGGGTGACGTACTCCTCGACCTGCAGCTTTTGCTTGCGCAACTCGCCGAGGTTGACCGCCTGGCGCAGCTTGTCGCGGAACTCGGCGCGCAGCGGCTGCTCGCGCTCGACCTCGGCGTC
Organism: Pseudomonadota bacterium; assembly: GCA_963205525.1. The sequence continues at coordinate 5,810 of CAUJJP010000052.1, forward strand.
GAGTTCCTCGCGGGCGCCGGAGACGATGACGAACCAGCCCGCCAGCACCACCGCGGCGCAGGCCGCGGCCCAGGCGGCGATCTTGGGCAGCCAGGGCCACTGACCCGGCTCCTTGCTGTCCAGGCCGCGGAACTGCGAGCTGGCGCGCTCCAGCACGCTCGCGAGGTCGATGTTGATGCTGGCTGCTTTGGCCATCGTCGTCCTCAGGAAGCCTTGGCGGCGGCGCCACGCGCAGCCGGTGCGCCGCGCGGCGCCGATGCAGCGGCGTCGACAGCCACCGCCTGCTTGATCGACAGCCGGATCGTGAAGTCGAACAGGCGCCGCTGCTCGGGTTCGCGCTCGCGCGCCGAACGCTCGCGCGCGCCGAGCGCCGAGGCCTTGATCTCCACCAGATCGGGCTTCTCCAGCCAGGCCGAGTGGTGCAGGGTGTTGCGCAGGAACTCGGAGACGCGCTCGTTGGTCTGCGCCGTGCCGACCACGGTGACGCTGCGGCCGTTTTGCCGGATCGAGCTCAGGTAGACGCCCTCGGGCGCCTGCTTGGACAGCTCGTCGAGCAGGTGCACCGGCGTGTTGCGATCGGTCTGCAGGTCCTCCACCGCGGCCTGTCGGTCCTTCAGCGCCTGGATCTCGGTGCGCAAGGTGGCGATGTCCTTGATCTGGGTGTCGAGCTTCTGGTTCTCCGCGCGCAGCAAGTCGTTGCGCTGCTCCTGCGCGGCGCGCATCTGCTGCAGCACGGTGTACCAGGCAGCGACGACGAGCAGCCCCGCCGCCGCCGCCACGCCCAGGGCGATGAAGAAGTTCTGCTTGCGCTGCCGGCGCCGGGCTTCGCGGTGCGGCAGCAGGTTGATCAGGATCACTGCACGAACCTCCGCATCGCCAGCCCGCAGGCCGTGAGGTAGGACGGCGCCTCGCGCCTGACGCGGCTCTCGCGCACCGCCGAGCCGAGCTGCATGCCTTCGAAGGGATTGACCACCATCGCCGCGAAGCCGGTGAGGTCGGTCACCCGGTCCTTCAGGCCGGGCAGGGTGGCGGTGCCGCCGCCCAGCATCACGTAGTGCACCTTGTGGTGCGGCGTGCTGGTGAAGAAGTACTGCAGCGCGCGCCCGATCTCCTGCGACAGGCTGTCGACGAAGGGGGCGAGGATGGCGCTCTCGTAGTCCTCCGGCAGGTCGCCGGCCAGCTTCTTCTGCTCCGCCTCCTCAAAGGAGAAGCCGTACTGGCGGCTGATGAGCTGGGTCAGCTGCGAGCCACCGAAGGCCTGGTCGCGGTCGTAGAGCATCTCCTCGTCGCGCAGCACCTTCAGGCTGGTGGTGTCGGCACCGATCTCGAACAGCGCCACCAGCGCGTCGCGCCCCTCGTTGGGCAGGCCGGCGACGATGCGGCGCATTGCCAGCCGCGAGGCATGGCTCTCGATGTCCAGCACCACCGGCTTCAGGCCCGCCGCCTCGGCCAGGCCTTGACGGTCCTGCACGCGGTCCTTGCGGCTGGCGGCGATCAGCACCTCCACGTCGCCCGCCGAACTGGGGCTGGGGCCGATGACGCAGAAATCCAGGCTCACCTCGTCGAGCGAGAAGGGGATGTACTGGTTGGCCTCGGCCTCGACCTGCAACTCCATTTCCTGCTCGCGCAGCCCCGCCGGCAGCATGATCTTCTTGGTGATGACGGCCGACTGCGGCATCGCCATCGCCACCTGCTTGGTCTTGCTGCCGCTCTTGAGCAGGAGCTTGCGCACCGCCGCCGCCACCTCGTCGAACTTCTCGATCTGGCCGTCGGTGATCCAGCCCTTCTCGAAGGGCTCGGAACCGAAGCGCTCGAGGACGAACTCGCCGCTCGCGGACTGGCCGAGCTCGACGAGCTTGGCGCTCGAGGAACTGATGTCCAGGCCGATCACCGGCGGGTGTTTGCGCCCCAGCAGCACGTCCACAAAGCTCACGGTGTCCCACTCCCCGACGGCGACAAGGCCCACCGGATTGTTAAGAAGTTACTTCAATGCTAGCAGTAAAGCCCTTGTGCACCAAAGGAAAACGGGCTGCACCAGTATCCCGCTCGTTGCGCTGTTCAGACGTCGGAAACGACAACTGAAACAAGCCGCAAATCATTCGATCGCCCACCCCGCCCAGGTGTGAGACAGGTCACGACCCGGCGCCGTGCCGGGTTACAAAGCCGCGCTTTCTATAATTCGCCCGCCGCGCCCGCCCCATGACAGAAGCACCTACAGATTCCCCCGCCGGGCCGCGCCATTGGCTGTTGCGCATGCTGGGCTGGGCCTTCGGGCTGGCCGCCGCCGGTGCCGCCGCACTCGCGCTGGTGATCGCGCTGGCGCTGTCGGTGGCCTACCGCAACCTGCCCGAGGTCGGCAACCTCAGCGACTACCGCCCCAAGCTGCCGCTGCGCGTGCTCTCCAGCGACGGCGTGCTACTGGGCGAGTTCGGCGAGGAGCGGCGCACCTTCACCCCCATCGACCAGATCCCCGCCCTCATGAAGCAGGCGGTGCTGGCGGCCGAGGACGCGCGCTTCTACGAGCACGACGGCGTGGACTACCGCGGCATGCTGCGCGCCGCGATCGAGAACCTGCGCGACGCGCGCAGCCAGGGTGCCTCCACCATCACCATGCAGGTGGCGCGCAACTTCTACCTCTCGACCGAGAAGACCTTCACGCGCAAGCTCTACGAGGTGCTGCTGACCTGGAAGATCGAGCGCCTGCTGAGCAAGGACCGCATCCTCGAGCTGTACCTCAACCACATCTTCCTCGGCCACCGCGCGCACGGCTTCGCGGCCGCGGCGCAGACCTATTTCGGCAAGCCGCTGGAGCAGCTGACGGTGGCCGAGGCGGCGATGCTGGCCGGCATTCCCAAGGCGCCTTCGGCCTACAACCCGATCTCCAACCCCAAGCGGGCCCAGGCGCGCCAGCACTACGTGCTCGAACGCATGCTGGACAACGGCTACATCAGCCGCGCCCAGCACGACGAGGCACGCGCCCAGCTGCTGCGCCTGCGCGCGCCGCGCGCGGGCGCGGTGCACGCCGACTACGCCGCCGAGATGGCGCGCCAGCTCGTCTACGCCCAGTACGGCGAGGAGACCTACACACGCGGCCTGAACGTCACGGTGTCTATCGACGCCCGGCTGCAGGAAGTGGCCTACAAGGCCTTGCGCGCCGGCATCCTGAACTACGAGCAGCGCCAGTTCTACCGCGGGCCCGAGGCCTACGTCGACCTGCCGGCCGACCCCGCGGCGCTGGACGTGCGCATCGCCGAGGCGCTGGCCGACCATCCCGACCAGGGCGAGCTGCGGGCGGCGGTGGTGACCGAGGTCTCGCGCAGTCGGCTGGTGGCGGTGCTGCAGTCGGGTGACGCGATCGCCGTCACCGGCGACGGCCTGAAGCCGGTGGCCTCAGGCCTGCGCGAGGACGCGCCGCCCAACATCCGCATCCGGCGCGGCGCCGTGGTGCGTCTGCTGCAGGACGGCAAGAACGCCTGGCGCGTGACACAGCAGCCCGAGGTCGAGGGCGCCCTGGTGGCCACCGAGCCGCACAGCGGCGCGATCAAGGTGCTGGTCGGCGGCTTCGACTTCAACCGCAACAAGTTCAACCACGTCACCCAGGCGCAGCGCCAGCCCGGATCGAGCTTCAAGCCCTTCGTCTACTCGGCGGCGCTGGAGAAGGGCTTCACCCCGTCCACGGTGGTGAACGACGCGCCGCTGTTCTTCGACGCCACCGAGACCGGCAGCCAGCCCTGGGAGCCGAAGAACTACGACGGCGAGTTTGCCGGCCCGATGCCGCTGCACCTGGCGCTGGCCAAGTCCAAGAACATGGTCTCGATTCGTATCCTGCAGTCCATAGGCCCGGCCTACGCGCAGGACTGGATCACGCGCTTCGGCTTCGCGCGCGAGAAGCACCCGGCCTACCTGACGATGGCGCTCGGCGCCGGATCGGTGACGCCGCTGGAGATGGCCACCGCCTACGGCGTGTTCGCCACCGGCGGCTACCTGATCCCGCCCTCGCTCATCCTGCGCGTCACCGACGCCGACGGCGACGTGCTGCGCGAGGCGCCGACCATCGCCCCCGACGAAAGCCGGCGCTCGCTGGAGGCGCGCAACGCCTTCGTGATGGGCAGCCTGCTGCAGGAGATCACGCGCTCGGGCACCGCCGCCAACGCGCAGCGCCAGCTGCGTCGCCCCGACCTCTACGGCAAGACCGGCACCACCAACGACTCGATGGACGCCTGGTTCGCCGGCTACCACCCCTCGCTGGTGGCGGTGGCCTGGATAGGCTACGACACGCCGAAGAAGCTGGGCGCGCGCGAGACCGGCGGCGGACTGGCGCTGCCGGTGTGGATAGACCTGATGCGGGTTGCACTGCACGAGGTGCCGGTGCAGCAGCCCGAGCCGCCCGCGGGCGTGCTGCAGCAGCCCGACGGCAGCTGGGTCTACGAGGAGTACGCCACCGGCGGCGGCGTGCGCAGCGTCGGCCTGGAGCAGGCGCTGCCCCGGGTCGCGCCCGAGGAACGCAGCAGCATCCTGGACCTGTTCCGGCGCTGAGCCAAGGCCTGCGGCGCGCCGCAGGCGGCCGGCCCCGATCAGGCCTGCGCGTCCAGCAGCGCCAGCAGACGCTGCAGCTCCAGCGGCTTGGTCAGGTAGGCGCTGAATCCGGCCACGCGGCCGCGCTCGATGTCGGCGCTCATCGCGCTCGCGCTCAGCGCCACCACCGGGATCGCGCGCGTCACGGGATCGGCGCGCAGCCGGCGCAACACCTCCCAGCCGTCCATGTCGGGCAGGTGCAGGTCCAGCAGGATGAGGTCGGGGTGCAGGGTCTTCGCCAGCGCCAGCCCTTCGCCGGGCAGGGCGGCGCTGTGCAAGCGCCAGCGCGGACGCAGGGCGACGATGCCCTCCACCAGCGCGCGGTTGGACGGGTTGTCCTCGATCTGCAGCAGCACGCGGTCGGCGGCACCCGCCGCCTGGCCGGCGCCCAGGTCGGCCGCGCCCCGTTCGGACCCGCCCAGTTCGACCCAGAAGAGGCTGCCCTCGCCCGGCCGGCTGTCGACGCCGATGCGTCCGCCCATCAGCTCGGTGAGGTGACGCGACAGCGCCAGGCCTATCCCCGTGCCCTCGATGCCGGCACGCGCCGCATCCAGGCGCTCGAAGGGACGGAACAGGCGCGCGCACTGGGCCTCGTCCAGGCCGGCGCCCTCGTCCTCGACCTCGATCCGCCAGCCGGCGTCGAGCGCCCGCACGCGCAGGTGCACGCGGCCGCCGGCGCGGTTGTACTTGATCGCGTTGCTCAGAAGGTTCAGCAGCACCTGGCGCAGCCGCGTGCGGTCGGCGTGCACCACCGCGGCGGCGTCCACCGCCTCGCACTCCAGGCTCACCCCGGCGCTGGCGGCCTGCGCGCGCACGAGCGAGACCGCCTCGTCCAGCAGCGCCGGCAGCGCCACGTCCTCCAGGCTGATCTCGAGCCGGCCACCCTCGATGCGCGACAAGTCCAGCACCTCGTTGATGAGCGCCAGCAGGTGGCGTCCGGCAGCCAGGATCTCGCGCGCGCGCTGGTGCGTGAGGGCGCCGGCCTGCGCGTCCAGCTCCAGCAGCTGGCCGAAGCCGAGGATGGCGTTCATCGGCGTGCGCAGCTCGTGGCTCATGCGCGACAGGAACTCGTTCTTGGCCCGGTTCGCGGCCTGCGCCTCGTCGCGCGCCGCGCTCAGCGCGGCGGTGCGGTCCGCCACCCGCTGCTCGAGCTCGTCGTACAGGCGCTGCAGCGCGCGCTCGGACTCGCGCCGCTGCGTGATGTCGCGCACGATCGCCTGCGAGCCCGGGCCCTGGTCGTCGGCATAGGGCGAGGCCGTGACCTCCACCTCGACCACGCTGCCGTCCAGCCGCAGGTAGCGCTCCTCCAGCGCCGGCACCGCACGCCCCTGCTCCAGGATCTGGCGCGTGCGCTCGCGCACCGAGGCGTGGTCGTCGGGGTGGATGCGCCCGAGTGTGGGCGTGCCGATCAGCTGGCTCGCGTCGCTGGCCCCGAACAGGCGCAGCGCGGCCGGATTCAGGTAGGTGAAGAGCTGCTCGCGCATGAGGAAGATCGCGTCCGGCGCCGATTCCAGCAGCGTGCGGTAGCGCTGCTCGCTGAGCTCCAGCGCACGCTGGCGGCGCGACGAGCGCCACAGCAGGATGACGACGGTCGCCGTGGCCAGCAGCGCCAAGGCGCTCAGGCCCTGCAGGATCAGCCGCTCGCGCGCCTGGCGCAGCAGCAGCGGCGTCAGCGCATCGGCCTCGGCCAGCCCGACGACCGCGATCAGGCCGTTGGCCGGGTTGCGCCGCCAGCCGAAGATGCGGTCCACGCCGTCGATGTCACCGGCGACGCGGAACACGCCGCGCTCGGCAACCGGCGTGTGCAGAAAGGGCCGGCTCGCGGGCAGCGGGCGGCCGACCGAGAGGGCGTCGTCGCGGCTGCGCGCCATCACCCGCCCACTGGCGTGCGCCAGCGTCACCACGTCGCGCTCGGTGAGCGCCAGCGTCGCCAATCGGCGCGACAGGAAGTCCGCCGCCACCGAGACGTTCATGGTCCCCGCAAAGCGGCCATCGGTCAGCAGCGGTCGGCTGACGACGACGGTCCAGCGCCCGCCGGCCAGGCGCGACTGCACCGCCTCGCCCACGTGCAGGCGGTCGCCGCCGTCCTGGTGGCTGCGAAAGTGCGGCCGGTCGAGCACGCTCACCGCATCGGTGCGGGCCAGGCTGTTGTAGACCACGCGGCCCTGGGCGTCTGCGACGGTGACGTGGCTGACCGCGCCTGCCGGCAAGGCGGCGACGATTTCGCGCGCGACGCCGTCGAAGGACGCCGGGTCGCCGCTCCAGACCCGGCGCAGCTCCTGCAGGGCGACATCGATCGCGGTCAGCAGCATGCCGACCTGGCCGTTCATGGCGTCCGCGAGCTGCTGCGCGCGCTGCTCGGTGCGCGCCACCGTCTGCGCCTGCGACTCGGCCTGCCAGCGCAGCATCTGCCACCAGCCCAGGCCGAGTGCGGTCAGCGCGAGCGCCGCCACCGCGATCGCCAGCCAGGCCGAGCGCCGGCTCGTCGCCGTCGGCGGCGCGCTCATAAGGCAACCTTCGCCCCCGAAGGGCTTCGGTGTGAGCGCTTGGGAGCGGCCCGGCGCGCTCGTCGGGCAACCTTCGCCCCCGAAGGGCTTCGGTGTGAGCGCTTGGGAGCGGCCCGGCGCGCTCGTCGGGCGCCCCCGGCGCAGCATTCCGGCAGGCCGACTCGGCGCCCGCCGGTGCGGGCCATGAAGGGTGGTCGATAGAATGCAAACATGCGCGTCACGAGAAGTTTAGCGGTCTGCCTCGCGGGTCTTGCCTTGCTGGCGGCGCTCGCCGGCTGCGGCCAGAAAGGCCCCTTGACCCTGCCTGCGACCGCCGCCTCCGGCGCCGCGCGCTGATGCTGCCCGGCGCCCCGCACCTGGCGCGCAGCAGCGCCGGCACGCTGAGCCTGGACGGGCTGGCACTGGCCGATCTGGCACGCCGCCACGGCAGCCCGCTGTACGTCTATTCGCAGCGCGCGATGCTGGACGCGCTGGCCGCCTACCAGCGCGCACTGGCAGGCCGTCCGCACCTGATCTGCTATGCGGTGAAGGCGAACTCCAACCTCGCCGTGCTGCAGACCTTCGCCCGCGCCGGCTGCGGTTTCGACATCGTCTCCGGCGGCGAACTGGCGCGCGTGCTCGCCGCCGGCGCCCAGGCTTCGCAGGTGGTGTTTTCCGGCGTCGGCAAGACCGCTGCCGAGATGGCGCAGGCGCTGGAGGCCGGCGTGCGCTGCTTCAATGTCGAAAGCACCGCCGAGCTGGATCGGCTGTCCGCGGTGGCGGTGGCGCAGGGCTGCACGGCGCCGGTGAGCCTGCGCGTGAACCCGGACGTGGACGCCGGCACCCACCCCTACATCTCCACCGGCCTGCGCGAGAACAAGTTCGGCATCGCCCACGGCGACGCCCTCGCCGCCTACCGCCGCGCCGCCGCGCTGCCAGGGCTGCGGGTGGTCGGCATCGACTGCCACATCGGCTCCCAGATCACCCAGAGCGAACCCTATCTGGACGCGCTGGACCGGCTGCTCGACCTGGTGGAAGCGCTGGAGCGCGACGGCATCGCGATCGCCCACGTCGACATCGGCGGCGGGCTCGGGATCCGCTATGCCGACGAATCTCCGCCCGCCGCCGACGCCCTGGTCGGCCTGCTGCTGCAGCGGCTGCAGGCGCGCGGTCACGGCGCGCGCGAGCTGCTGCTGGAGCCCGGCCGGTCCCTGGTCGGCAACGCCGGCGTGCTGCTCACCGAGGTGCTCTACCTCAAGCCCGGCACGCCGAAGAACTTCTGCATCGTCGACGCGGCGATGAACGACCTCGTGCGCCCGGCGATGTACGAGGCCTGGATGGCGATCGAGCCCTGCGCCCTGCGCCCAGAGCCGGCACGGCGCTGGGACGTGGTGGGCCCGGTGTGCGAGACCGGCGACTGGCTGGGGCGCGACCGGCTGCTGTCGGTGCTGGCCGGCGACCTGCTGGCGGTGCTGTCCGCCGGTGCCTACGGCATGGCGATGGCGAGCAACTACAACACCCGTGGCCGCGCCGCCGAGGTGATGATCACGAGCGCCGGTGAAGCGCTGCTGGTGCGCGCACGCGAGCCGGTGCAGGACTTGTTCGCGGGCGAACGGCTGCTCGGCTGACGCCGCGGCCGCTGCGGCATCGGCGACCTTGGCGGCGACGCTTGTGGCAGCACCGGCTCTGCGCCGCCGCCGGCCCCGGCCCCGGAGGCCGATCAGATCCGCCCTTCCTCCACCGCGTGGCAGGCCACGCGTGCGCCGTCCTTGTCCAGCAACTGCGGCCGCTCGCTGCTGCAGCGTGCGTTGGCGTGCGGGCAGCGCGGATGGAAGGCGCAGCCGCTGGGCGGGTTCAGCGGATTCGGCACCTCGCCCTGCACCGGGGTGCGCGCGCGCCCTGTCATGTGGATGTCCGGGATCGCGTCGAGCAGCATGCGCGTATAGGGGTGGCGCGGGGCGGCGAACAGGGTGCGCTTGGGCGCCAGCTCGACCAGCCGGCCGAGGTACATCACGCCCACCGCGTCCGAGACGTGGCGCACCACCGCCAGGTTGTGCGAGATGAAGAGGTAGGTCAGGCCTTGCTGGCGCTGCAAGTCCTTCATGATGTTGAGCACCTGCGCCTGCACCGAGACGTCCAGCGCCGAGGTCGGCTCGTCGCAGACCAGGAACTCGGGCTGGGTGGCCAGCGCGCGCGCGATGCTGATGCGCTGGCGCTGGCCGCCGGAGAACTGGTGCGGGAACTTCTCGACGTCGGCCGCCGCCAGGCCCACCGACTCCAGAAGCGCCTGCACCCGCTGCAGCAGCGCCGCGTCGCCCTTCACCAGGCCGTGCGTGCGCAGCGGCTCGGCCACAATCTCCAGCACCTTCCAGCGCGGGTTCAGGCTCGCATAGGGGTCCTGGAAGATCATCTGCATGCGCCGGTGCAGGGCGCGCCGGTCGGTCGGCGCGGCGGTGTCCTGGCCGTCGAACAGCACCCGGCCGCGGCTGGGCGGGTACAGGCCGACGAGCAGCCGCGCCACCGTGCTCTTGCCGCAGCCCGATTCGCCCACCAGCGCCAGCGTCGTGCCGCGGGCGATCTCGAAGCTGACGCCGTCGACCGCGTGCACGTACTGGCGCGGCTTGCGCTCGACGACGCGGTTCAGCCAGGGCGCGGAGACATCGAAGACCTTGGCCAGGTCTTGCACCTGCACCAGCGGCGCGCCCGCTGCCTGCGGCCGGGTCTGGTCCGGCGCACTCATCGCCCGTCCCCCACCAGCCAGCAGGCGGCACGGGTGGCGCCGGCCGCCAGCAGCTCAGGGCGCTCGCGCCGGCAGCGGTCGAAGACCTGCGGGCAGCGCGGGTTGAAGGCGCAGCCGCTGGGGATGGCGTTCAGGCGCGGCATCGCGCCATCGATCTGCAGCAGCCGCTCGCGGTCCTCCTCCATCGACGGGATGGAACCCATCAGGCCGCGCGTATAGGGGTGCGCGGGCCGGTGGATGACCTCGTGCACCGGACCGATCTCGGCCACCCGGCCGGCGTAGAGCACCGCCACCCGGTCGCAGGTCTCGGCGATCACGCCCATGTCGTGGGTCACCAGCATGACCGCCGCCCCGTGCTCCTTGCACAGCCGCTTGAGCAGGGAAATGATCTGCGCCTGGATCGAGACATCAAGCGCGGTGGTCGGCTCGTCGGCGACGATCAGCTTGGGCTCGGCGGCCAGGGCAAGCGCGATCACCACCCGCTGGCGCATGCCGCCGCTGAACTGGTGCGGGTACTGGTCTATGCGCTGCTCGGCGGCCGGGATGCCGGTTTCCTGCAGGAGACGGATCGCGCGCTGGCGCGCCTCGGCGGCGCTCACCGGCAGGTGGGTGCGTATGGTCTCTACGAGCTGGCGGCCCACGCTGTACAGCGGGTTCAGCGAGGTCAGCGGGTCCTGAAAGATGGCGCCTATGCGTCGGCCGCGGATGCTGCGCATCTTCTCGCGCGGCAGGTTGTCGATGCGCTGGCCCTCGAAGCGGATCTCGCCGCCAGCCACCCGTCCCGGCGGCTCCAGCAGGCCGATGATGGCAGCACCGGTGAGCGACTTGCCGGCGCCCGACTCACCCACCACGCCCAGGATCTCGCCCGGGGCTATGTCGAAGGACACCTCGTCCAGCGCCAGCAGGGTGCCGCGCCGGGTCGGGAACTCGACCTTCAGGCGGTCAACCTCTAGCAATGCCATGGGCGATCAAGCATCCATCAGCGCAGGCGCGGGTTCAGCGCGTCGCGCAGCCAGTCGCCGAGCAGGTTCACGCTCAGCGCGATGAGCACCAGCATGACGCCCGGGAAGACGGTGATCCACCACTCGCCGGAGAACAGGAAGTCGTTGCCGATGCGGATCAGCGTGCCCAGCGAGGGCGAGGTCGGCGGCACGCCCACGCCCAGGAAGGACAGCGTCGCTTCGGCGAGGATGGCCTGGCCGATGTCTATGGTGGTCAGCACCAGCACCGGGCCCAGCACGTTGGGCAACACGTGGCGCCACATGATGGTGGCCTGGCCGACGCCGATCACCCGCGCCGCCTGCACGTACTCCTTGCTGCGCTCCACCAGCGTGGAGCCGCGCACCGTGCGCGCGAACTTGACCCAGCCCGACAGCGCGATGGCGATGATCAGCACCGCGAAGGCCAGGGTGTCGTGCGCCTGCGGGAACAGGGCGCGGCCGACACCGTCGATCAGCAGCGCCACCAGCAGCGCCGGGAAGGACAGCATGACGTCGCACACGCGCATGATGAAGGCGTCGATGCGCCCGCCGACGAAGCCCGACAGCAGTCCCAGCCCGACCCCCAGCAGCACCGAGGCCGCCACCGCCGCCACGCCGACGAACAGCGAGATGCGCGCGCCGTACATGATGGTGGAGAGGATGTCGCGCCCCTGGTCGTCGGTGCCGAGCAGGAAGTCGGGGCTGCCGCCTTCCATCCACGAAGGCGGCAGGCGCGCATTCATGAGGTCGATGGAGGCCAGGTCGTAGGGGTCGTGGGGCGCGATCCAGGGCGCACCGAGGGCGCAGACCAGGCAGAACAGCGCCACCAGGGCGGCGACGATCGCCACCGGCGAGGTCCGGAAGCTGTGCCAGACGTCACCGTCGAAGAAGCGGGCGAGTGCGCCCGGGGCGCGTGCGGAGGCTTCAGCCATGGGCATGCATGCTCAGTGTCCGCTGGCCGGGCGCTCGATGCGCAGCCGCGGGTCGACCGCGAAGTACAGCAGGTCGACCGCCAGGTTGATGATGACGAAGATGAGGGCGATCAGGCACAGGTAGGCCGCCATCACCGGGATGTCGGCGAACTGCACCGCCTGGATGAACAGCAGCCCCATGCCCGGCCACTGGAACACGGTCTCGGTGACGATGGCGAAGGCGATCAGGCCGCCGAGCTGCAGCCCGGTGATGGTGATCACCGGCACCAGGGTGTTCTTCAGCGCGTGGCCGAAGTGCACCACCCGGTCCGGCAGGCCGCGTGCACGCGCGAACTTGATGTAGTCGGTGCGCAGCACCTCCAGCATCTCGGCGCGCACCAGGCGCAGGATGAGCGCGAGCTGGAAGATCGACAGCGTGAGCGCCGGCAGCAGCAGGTGCTTGAGGCCGTCCCAGCTCAGCAAGCCGGTGGTCCAGCTCCCCAGCGCCACCGCCTCGCCGCGGCCGAAGCTGGGCAGCACGTTGGCCAGCACGGCGAAGATCAGGATCAGCAGGATGCCGATCAGAAAGGTCGGCAGCGACACCCCCAGCAGCGAGGCCATCATCACCAGCTGGGAGCCGAATCCGCCGCGCCGCAGCGCCGCGTAGACGCCCAGCGGCACCCCCACCAGCAGCGCGATCAGCGCCGCCGTCACCGACAGCTCGATGGTGGCCGGGAAACGCTCGGCGATCAGAGTCGAGACCGCGCGCCCCTGGCGCAGGCTGAGCCCGAACTCGCCCCGCGCCGCGTTGGCGATGAAGTGGCCGAACTGGACCACGAAGGGCTGGTCCAGGCCGAGATCGGCGCGCAGCTGCGCGCGCTGCTCGGCGGTGGCGTCCTGGCCCAGCATGCTCGCCACCGGGTCGCCGACGTACTGGAACAGCATGAAGGCGATGAAGGCGACCGTCAGCATGACGATCACGGCTTGCAGCAGGCGGCGCAGGATGAAGGCGAACATCGGATCCGGATTCTGGCGGACGCCGGGTCAGCGCGCCCTTGCCGTGCCGGTGCGCAGCGGGTGGCGGCGCGAGCCGGCGGACGCGCGATCATGCGCAGTTCGCTGCGCAGCCGCAAAGGGGAAAGCCCCGAGGACGGCTCGCATCAGGGCGCGTGCGGCGTGAGCGCGACCGTGCCATACCAGGCCTGCGCCTGCTGCTGGGTGCCGTCGCTGTCGGTCAGCATCGCCACCGACAGCAGCGGTCCCGGCTCCTCGCCGAAGGCGAGCCGGTAGTCCGCTGCCAGGTCGCGCCGGTGCTCGCGCCAGCGCCCGGCGTGCGCCGCGCCGGCGTCCAGCACGATGGCGCGCACGCGGTCGCTGCGCGGGTGCACGATGACGCGGCCAAGCTTTTCCGGCCGGTTGCCGTAGACGTACATCAGGGTGGCGAACGGCGGCCGCTCGCCGGCCAGCGATTCCGCCAGTTCGTACATCAGCCGGTTGCGCGCCGACAGCCGGGCATGGTCGCCGTCGAAGGCGAACAGGACGCGCGCCGCGGCATCGTCCAGCCCGGCCTGGGCGAGATCGGCACCCGCCAGCGGCGCCGCCACCCACCAGGAGAACTGCGCCTGGCCGATGTGTTCGGCCGGGATCGGCCAGCGGCGCCGCCACAGGCTGGCCGAGCGATCGGCCTGCGCCAGGATCGCCGGCCGGCCGTCCTTGCGGTCCGCGCTGTAGCGCGTGGCGCGCTTGCCCGGCAAGGGCACCGCCGCCCAGCCGTCGCCACCGGGCGCGACGGACGGAACGGGCGGCGTGCTGCTGCAGGCGCCCAGCAGCAGGGCGAGCAGCCAGACGGCGACGGACGGTGGATGCAGGCGCATGGCGGATGAAAAAAGCCGCCCCGGGCGGGGGCGGCTTGCAGCTCAGACACTCGCCCGCAGGCGAGCCGACATCAGAAGTTGTGCTTGATGCCGACGTCGTAGGCCGACTTGCGGCTGGCGGCTTCGCTGTCGTTGGCGAAGTCCACGTACAGCGTCGTGCGCTTGGACATGTTGTAGTGGTAGCCCAGGGCCAGGCGCTTGGACACGGTGGTGTCGTTGGCCTTCAGGTTGCCGTAGGAGGCACGGAACTCGCCGGCACCCATGGGCGCGGTGGCGCTGAACAGCCAGCCCTTCATCTCGGCACCGGCGGCGGTGTCGCCACGGCCGTAGTAGAAGCCGGGCTTCAGGAAGCCGAGGTTGTAGCTGGCCTGCGCCGACCACATCTTCTCGGTTTCGGCGCCCTTCAGGCCGGTCTTCTCGTAGCCGAACGACGCGGCCAGCGGGCCAGCGGCGTAGCCGACGTTGAAGTTGACGGGCTTGCTGTTGGCGTTGTAGATGGCGTCCTTGCCTTCAGCGATCTGCGCACCGAAGGAGAAGCCACCGGCGGCGACGTTGTAGGTCACCGAGCTGTCGTAGCGAACCTTGGCGATGCCCAGACCGGTGATGCCGGCTTGGTTGGCGATCGTGTCCCAGCCCCAGGGATCGCCCTGCAGTTGGGTGCCCAGGAAGGCGGTGGAGTACTCGCGGCCGAACACGACCTGACCGAAGCCGCCCTTCAGGCCGACCAGCGAGCGGCCGTTCCAGAAGCGCTGAGCAGAGATCATGCCGGTGTCGGCGTCGAAACGGTGCTCGACGTTGAACAGCGCCGACAGGCCACCGCCCAGGTCTTCCGTGCCGCGCACGCCCAGACGGCTGCCGGAACCGTTGGACATGTTCTTGACGTTGCTGCCGATGCCCTTGTTGATCGACAGGTCGACGCGACCGTACAGGGTCACCGACGACTGGGCCGTCGCTGCGCTGGCAAACGCGGCGAGCGCGGCCAGAGCGAACAGAGATTTCTTCATTGCCTTGATCTCCTAGGTTGAACGAGAGGCCCCGATCGACGAGGAGCCCCTTGGAGGGGCTGATCGAGCCAACCTCCTCAGCGGAAGTTGGGCGTATTGCACCAGACGGCCGCGCCGGCTGCCAAGCTTTGGCCCGCAAATGCGGTCTGGCTGTTGTCTGACTGCAACGTGGGCGCCGCCGGCCCGCCCGCGCTGCGCCCCGGTGCGGGCAGCGGGCGCGATCTCCCGGCCCGGCGCCCACATGCCGGGTGCGTCGCTCAGACCTCGACGATCTCAAAGCTAGTGCTCACTTCTGCCGTCTTGCCCAGCATGATGGTCGCCGAGCAGTATTTGTCGTGCGACAGCTGCAGGGCGCGCTCGACCGCCGCGCGCGGCAGGGCGCGCCCGCTGACGACGAAGTGCAGCCGGATGCGGGTGAAGACCTTGGGATCCTCGGCGGCACGCTCGGCCTGCAGGCGCACGCTGCAGCCACGCACCTCGTGGCGGCCGCGCTGCAGGATCTGCACCACGTCGTAGGCGGTGCAGCCGCCGGCCCCGGCGAGCAGCATCTCCATCGGCCGCGGTGCCAGGTTGCGGCCGCCGCCCTCGGGCGCGCCGTCCATCGCCAGCAGGTGGCCGCTGCCGGTCTCCGCGCTGAAGGCCATGCCGTGCGCCGGCAGCCAGTTGATCGTGCAGTCCATGACGGTCTTCCTTTCTTGATGAGTACCCCCAGGGCCGGGCTGCGCCCAGCCCGCCATCGGGCTTGCAGGCCCGATGGCCCTCGCCAGGCGAATCACCGTCCGCAGTGGACGGTGATTCGTCCGGGCTCGGCCCCCCGCGGGGGTCAAGAAAACTTGGGACGGCCCTGCGTTTTCTTGATGGGCCACGCGCGCCAGGCGTACGCCGGCCGCAGCGGCACGGCGACGATTCTCGCGTTGAGGACGGGCCGACGGACGCCCGCCACAAGTTCGTCATATTGCACTGCAGCATGAACTGCGCTAGACTGGCGGCCATGGAAGCGGGCGCGCCACCCGCGCGCTGCGACGGCTTCCACCGCTTGTCTCCTCCACCTCCGAAACGGTGGATTCGGCCCGGCGCCTCACGGCACCGGGCCGTTTTTTTTCGCCCTCTATCATGCGCGGCCCCAGCCCGCCCAGCACAGCGATGAAACCCACGGCAGCCCGCACCGCGGCCGACTACCTCAAGCGCATCCTCACTGCGCGCGTGTACGACGTGGCGATCGAGTCGCCGCTGGACGCGGCACCGGTGCTGTCGCGGCGCATCGGCAACCACGTCTGGCTCAAGCGCGAGGACCAGCAGCCGGTGTTCAGCTTCAAGCTGCGCGGCGCCTACAACAAGATGGTGCAGCTCGGTGCCGAGCAGCGCGCGCGCGGCGTGATCTGCGCCTCCGCGGGCAACCACGCGCAGGGGGTCGCCCTGTCGGCGCGCCGGCTGGGCTGCACGGCGGTGGTGGTGATGCCGGTGACCACGCCCAAGCTCAAGATCGACGCCGTGAAGGCACTCGGCGGCGAGGTGGTGCTGCACGGCGAGAGCTATTCCGACGCCTACGCCCACGCCGCCGCCCTGCAGCAGGAGCGCGGCCTGACCTTCGTCCACCCCTTCGACGACCCGGACGTGATCGCCGGCCAGGGCACGGTGGCGATGGAGATCCTGCGCCAGCACCAGGGGCCGCTGGACGCGGTGTTCGTCGCCATCGGCGGCGGCGGGCTGATCTCAGGCGTGGCGGCCTACATCAAGGCGGTGCGTCCGGAGATCCGCGTCATCGGCGTGCAGACCGCCGATTCGGACGCGATGGCGCGCTCGGTGCAGGCCGGCCGGCGCGTGCAGCTCGCCGACGTGGGCCTGTTCTCCGACGGAACGGCGGTCAAGCAGGTCGGGCAGGAGACTTTTCGCGTCACTCGCCAGCTGGTGGACGAGTTCGTGCGCGTGGACACCGACGCCGTCTGCGCCGCGATCAAGGACGTGTTCCAGGACACGCGCAGCGTGCTTGAGCCGGCCGGCGCGCTGGGGGTGGCGGCGATCAAGCAGTACGCGCAGCAGCACGGCCTGAAGGGGCGCAGCTTCGTCACCATCACCTCGGGCGCGAACATGAACTTCGATCGCCTGCGCTTCGTCGCCGAGCGCGCCGAGATCGGCGAGCAGCGCGAGGCCTTGTTCGCGGTCACCATCCCGGAGGAACGCGGCAGCTTCCGCCGCCTGTGCGCGCTGCTGGGCCCGCGCGCGGTGACCGAGTTCAACTACCGGATCTCCGACGCGAGCACCGCCCATGTGTTCGTCGGCATCGGCATCCACCGCCGCGACGAGGCGCCGAAGATGGCGCGCAGCTTCGAGCGCCACGGCTTCCCGGCGCTGGACCTGAGCGACGACGAGATGGCCAAGGAACACCTGCGCCACCTGGTGGGCGGGCGCAGCGCGCTGGCCGCTGGCGAGCGCCTGTTCCGCTTCGTGTTTCCGGAACGGCCGGGGGCGCTGATGCGCTTCCTGGCGAGCATGGACCCGGGCTGGAACATCAGCCTGTTTCACTACCGCAACCAGGGCGCGGACCACGGCCGCATCCTCGTCGGGCTGCAGGTGCCGGGCGCAGACGAGTCCGATTTCCAGGCCTTCCTCGCCTCGCTGGCCTATCCTTGCGTCGAGGAGACGACGAATCCGGTCTACCGGCTCTTCCTGCGCTGACGCAGCCCCACGCCAGGACCCGACCGAACGCCAGGAGTCCACCGATGTCCAGCCGCTCGCTGATCGCCCCCAGCTCGAACGCGCTGCTCGACCGCGCGCTGCGCGAGAAACTGCAGCGGCGCGCCGAGACCACCGGCCGGCTCGGCGAACTGGAGCCGCTGGCGCTGCGCCTGGGGCTGATGCAGAACACGCTGCGGCCGCGCTTCTTCGACCCCCAGCTGGTGGTCTTCGCCGCCGACCACGGGATCGCAGTCGACGGCCTGGGCCAGGGCGGCGGCCGGCAGACACCGGAGATGGTGCGCCAGCTGCTGGCCGGGCGCTGGCCAATGGCGGTGTTCGCGCGCTCGCAGCAGGTGGAGCTGAGCGTGGTGGACTGCGGGCTGGCGGCCGACATGCCGCCGCACGACCGGCTGCTGATGCGCAAGATCGCGCACGGTACGCGC
Organism: Pseudomonadota bacterium; assembly: GCA_963205525.1. The sequence goes on from CAUJJP010000052.1 coordinate 23,499, forward strand.
AACGCGCGCGTGGGCATGGCGATGGCGCTGGAGCAGGCGCACGCGGCCATGCGCGCCGGCATGGAGATCGGCGACTCGCTGCGCGGCAACGTGCTGATGTGCGCCGGCATGGGGGTGGGCGCCGACGAGAGCGCGGCGCTGGTGCTGTCGCGCCTGACCGACACCCCGGTGCGCGAGCTTGCGGTCAGCGCCTCGACCATGACGGCGGAGGAGGTCGGCCGCCTGATGGTGGTGCTGCAGGGCGCCCAGGGCCGACACCGCAGCGTCACCGACCCGGTGGAGGTGCTGGCCGCGTTCGGCGGCTTCGAGATCGCGGTCATGGTGGGGGTGATGCTGGTGGCCGCGAGCAAGCGCCACCTGCTGCTGATCGACGGCATGGCGGCCTGCGCCGCGCTCATGCTGGCCGCGCGCATCGCCACCCCGGTGACCGACTACTGCGTGTTCTGCCGCAGCCACGCGCGCGAGGGCCTGGACCGCGCGCTGGCGCTGTTCCGCGCCGGGGCGCTGCTCGAGCTCGGGCTGGACAGCGCTGACGGCACCGGCGCCGCCCTGTCCTGGCCGCTCATCAAGGCGGCGGCGGCACTGCTGACCGACGTCGCCGAGGGTGAGGACCCCGGCCCCTCGCAGCCCGACCAGCTCTGGACCGCCCCCGAGGGCGTGCCGGTGGACCTGCCGTCGACGCCCTGAGCGCCCCGAGGGTCGGGCTGCGCCCGGGGCTCGGTCGCGCGGCTACTGGGTGGTCAGCGAGGCGCCCGGCACCCGCGGCGCAGGCGGCGCAGGCGGCGCAGGCGGCGCAGGCGGCGCTGCGGGCTCGCCATCGGCCTGCGCCTCGTCGCCGCCGTCCGCCGCCTCCACGCCCGGTCCGACCGGCAGCGGGGACGGCAGGCCACCCGAGCGCAAGCGCATTGCGGGCGGGCGCGGCGGCGCGAACACCGGCGCCACCGCGGCGGGTCCGGCGACCGCCGCCGCAGATGGGGTGCTGAGCGGCAAGGAGATCGTCGCCGCGCCGCTGCCGCGCGCGCCCAGCTCGGCGCCGCTGGCGAGCACGCGCTGCAGCACCAGGTCGCCGTCGACGCGGGCGCCGACCCGGTAGGCCTTGGCCGGACGGTCGTCGACCGCGATCAGCGCCAGCGCCTCGCCGGCCGCCTGCGGCGGCCGCGCCAGCCCGAGCAGGCGGTAGCGCGATGGCGGTGCGGCTGCTGCGAGCGCAGGTGCGGGCGCCGCCTCCACCGCTGGCACGCCGAACAATCGGCTCAGGTCGCCGCGCAGGGCCTGCGTCGCCGCCAGCGTGCGGCTGCCCGGCGGCAGCGGCGGCGCCGTGACCCACAGACGGCTGACCCAGAACGCGGCACAGGCCGCCACCGCGGCCCAGACCACGAGCGCCGTCCAGGCAGGGGCAGAAGGCTTGCGCATCGCAAGATTATGATTCGGACACCCGTTCGCGGCCGGCGCTCGGCTGCCCTCTCGGCCACCCTCTAGCCCGCCCTGCCCCGTCGCCTTGCCCCGTCGCCCATGGCCGCGCGCGCAGCGCGGCCCCCGCCCAGGAACCATGCAGACCCCGAACCGACACCCCCTGCCGCGCGCCCGCGGCTTCACCCTGATCGAGCTGCTGGTCGTGATCGCCATCATCGGCGTGCTGGCGGCGCTCATCGTGCCCAACGTGATCAACCGCGCCGACGACGCCAAGCTCACCGCGGCGCGCTCCGACGTCAACCTGCTGATGCAGCAGCTCAAGATCTACCGCCTGGACAACCAGCGCTATCCGAGCGCTGAGCAAGGCCTGGATGCCCTGGTGCACAAGCCCGGCACCGGCCCCGTGCCGCCGAACTGGAAGCCCTATCTCGACAAGCTGCCGCCCGACCCCTGGGGCCGCGCCTACCAGTACGCCAACCCGGGCATCCAGGGCGAGGTCGACGTCTTCAGCCTGGGCGCCGACGGCCAGCCCGGCGGCGAGGGCGCGGATGCCGACATCGGTTCATGGCAGTAGGGGCGGCGGGCGCGGCAGGCGCAGTCGGCGCACGCTGCGGGGCCGGCAAGCCGGCTTCACGCTCGTCGAGCTGCTGGTCGTCGTCGCCATCGTCGCGCTGAGCGCCGGGCTGGTGGCGCTGAGCCTGCGCGATCAGCGCGCACAGGCGCTGGAACGCGAGGCCGACCGTCTCGCCCTGCTGCTGGAGACGGCACGCGCCGAGTCGCGCACCAGCGGCCTGCCGGCGTGGTGGCAGCCCGCCGATGCCGGCAGCGCGGCCGGGTTTCGCTTCGGCGGCCTGACGGCACTCAGCACCCTGCCCCGGACCTGGCTGGACGCCCGCGTGCAGGCCGAGGTGGAAGGCGCGCCCCTCCTCGTCCTCGGCCCGGACGCGCTGATCGGCCGCCAGCGCGTGTGGCTGCAGCTCGACGGCGCGCGCATCGCGGTCGCCACCGACGGCCTGGCGCCGTTCGAGCCCGAGGCTTCCGAAGCAACCGGCGCAGACCTTGCAGACGGCGCAGCCGGCGCCGACGGCGAACCGGATAGGCCATGACGCACCGGCACTCTGGTTTCACCCTGGTGGAGGTGCTGGTGGCGCTGGCCATCGTCGCCGTCGCGCTCGCGGCCGGCGTGCGCGCGGCCGGCGCGCTGGCCGACAACAGCGAACGGCTGGCCGCCGTCAGCGCCGCCCAGTGGTGCGCCGAGAACGCCCTCGCCAGGGTGCGGCTGGCGCGCCAGCTGCCCGATGTCGGCGACGCCGACTTCGGCTGCGAACAACTGGGCCGCAGCTACCGCGGCAGCCTGGCGACGCGGCCGACGCCGAACCCGAACTTCCGCCGCGTCGACGCCAGCGTGCGCGACGAGGCCGGGCGCCCGCTGCTGACCCTGACCACCGTGGTCGGACGCTACTGATGGCTTGGAAGGCATGAGCCGAGCGTCGCTGCCATGCCGGCTGTCGGTGCGCCCGCCGCGGCGCCGGTTGCCGATCCGCCGCGCCTTCACCCTGGTCGAGCTGCTGGTGGCGCTGGCCACCATGGCCTTGCTGGCCGCGCTGGCCTGGCGCGGCATAGACGGCATGCTGCGCGCCCGCGAGTCCACCCAGGATTCGATGGCGCACAGCCTGCGCCTGAACACCGTGCTGCTGCAGTGGGAGCAGGACCTGGCGGCGCTGCACGACAGTGCGCTCGTGCCGGCGCTGCAGTTCGACGGCCGCAGCCTGCGCCTGACGCGCGCCAGCGACGAGGGCGCGCGCATCGTCGCCTGGACCCTGCGTGACGGCGCCTGGTGGCGCTGGACCGGGCCGCTGGTACAGCGCGTCGGCGACCTGCAGCAGAGCTGGCTCGCCAGCCAGCAGCTGCAGAGCGGCAGCGCCGACGAGCTGCGGCTGCTGGACGGCGTGCAGGGCTGGCAGCTCTACTACTTCCGCGGCAACGCCTGGACGAACGCGCAGTCCAGCGCCGGGGAGACGCAGACGGGCGATGGCGCACCGGGCGCGCGCACTGGCCGCGAACCCCTGCCCGACGGCGTGCGGCTGGTGCTGCAGTTCGCCGACGGCACGCTGACGCGCGACCTCATCGTCCCGCCGCAAGCGCCATGAAGCCGCGCGCGACCCCGATGCAGCGCGCGCGGCGCGGCAGCGCGCTGCTGCTGGCGCTCGTCATCACCGCCCTGGTGGCGACGCTGGCGGCGGCGATGGTGGCGCGCCAGCAGCGCGCGCTGGCGCTGGAGGCGGCCGAGCGCGCGCGCGTGCAATCGGCCTGGGTGCTCGTCGGCGCGCTCGACTGGGCACGCCTGATCCTGCGCGAGGACGCGCGCAACGGTGGCGTCGACGACCTCAGCGAGCCCTGGGCGGTGCCGCTGGCGGAGGCCAGGCTGTCGACCTTCCTCGCCGTCGACCGCGAGCACCGCGGCGACGACGAGGGTCCGCAGGCCTTTCTGAGCGGCGCCATCCACGACCTGCAGGGCAGGCTGAACCTGCGCGGGCTGATCGCCGACAACGGCGAGCCCGACCCGGCACAGCTCGCCACCCTGCGCCGCCTGTGCCTGGTGCTGGGGGTGGGCGAGGATGTCGCCGTGCGCCTGGCGGCCGGGCTGGCGGCGGCGCGCCGCCCGGACGACGCGCAGGCGCCGCTGCTGCCCACCCGCCTGAGCGAACTGCGCTGGCTGGGGGTGGACGAGACGGCGCTGGCGCGGCTGGCGCCCTACCTGACCCTGCTGCCGCAGGCCACCGCAGTGAACCTCAACACCGCCTCGCGCGAGCTGCTGGCGGCGCTGATCCCGGACCTGGACCTGGGCAGCGCCGAGCGCATCGTGCAGCGGCGCGCGCGCCAGCCCTATCGGTCGGTGCAGGAGTTCAGCAGCGAACTCGGGCGCGAGCTCGGCGAGCTGCGGCCGGCGCTGGCGGTGGGGTCCAGCTACTTCGAGGTCACGGGCCGCTTGCGCCTGGACGAGCGCGTGTTCGAGGAACGCTCGGTCGTCGCGCGCAGCGGCAACCGCAGCGTCCAGACCCTGTGGCGCGAGCGCCGAAGCCTGGTCCCGGGCAGCCTGCCCTGACGCATCACCGATGAGCACCGATCGTCATCTGGTCCAATCGGGCCCGCCGCCGGGGCCCGTGCCTCGGCGATCACCCTGCCACCCATGAGCGTTCTCGCCGTCTTCGTCCCGCCGCGCGCGCGCGCCAACCCGGCCGCTGCCGAGCCCACGGCCTGGCGCTGGCTGCTTTGCGCCGATGGCCGCAGCCAGCCGGGCAGCGGCACTCCGGCCGAGTGGCCGGCGGCCGACGAGCTGGTCGCCCTGCTCGCCGAGGACGATGTCGCGTGGCTGCCCGCCACCCTGCCCAGGGCCTCGCCCGCGCGGCTGCCGCAAGCCTTGATGGGCCTGCTGGAAGACCAGTTGCTGGACGAAGCGGTGCAGTTCGCGCTCGCCCCGGGGGCGCTGGCGGGGCAGCCGACCTTTGTCGCCGTGATCGACAAGCCATGGCTGGGCGCCACGCTGCAGGCGCTGCAGGCCGCGGGGCGCCCGGCCGAGCGCGTGCTGCCGCTGCTGCGCCCGGGCTGCGTGCCCGCGCAAGGCCATTTCACGGCCGACCCGGCCGAGGCGAGCGACCCGGCAGACCCCGGCACCCTGCGCCTGGCCTGGTCGGACGAGCGCGGTGCCGCCTGGCTGGGCACCGCGGGCCCCTGGGCGCGCAGCCTCGCCGAACGTGAGGGCGCGCGCTGGAGCGCCGCTCCGGCCTGCGCCGGCGCCGCCCAGCAATGGCTGGGTGGCCCGGTGGCGGCGCTGGCCGAAGGCGATCGCGTCCTGCAGGTCCTGGCCGAAGGCTGGAACCTGCTGCAGTTCGACCTCGCGCCGCGCCGGCACGGCCGCGCCGGGCTGAGGAACGCCTGGCGCCAGTTCCTGGCCCCGGCCTGGCGGCCGGTGCACCTGGGGCTGCTGGCGCTGGCGGCGCTGAACCTGCTGGGCCTGAACGCCTGGGCCTGGCAGCAGCAGCGGGCGCTGGGCGAGCGCCGGCAGGCGATGGTGGAACTGCTGCGCCAGACCCACCCGCAGGTGCGCGCCATCCTCGACCCCGCGCTGCAGATGGGGCGCGAGACCGAGCGTCTGCGCCAGCAGGCCGGCCAGCCCGGCGACGACGACCTGGAGACCCTGCTCGCGGTGGCCGCCGCGGTCTGGCCGCCGCAGTCGGCAGCGGTGGACGAACTGCGCTTCGAGCCCGGCCGTCTGGTGCTGGCGATCGACGGCTGGGACGCGGCGCAGATCGACGCCGTGCGCGAGCAGCTCGCGCCCGCCGGGTGGCAAGTGAGCGTGGCAGGTTCGGAGCTGAGCTTGCAGCGCGCGCGCGAAGGAGGCCCGCGATGAGGCGCAGCGAAGGCCCGGGCGCCGCCCACGGCAGACCCGGGAGCGAATTCCTGGCGGCCCTGCGCGCACGCTGGGCCGCCCTGAGTGCGCGCGAGCGCGGCGCGCTCGGTGCCGCGCTCGCGCTGGTGGGCTGCGTCCTGCTGTGGACGCTGGCGCTGCAGCCCGCCTGGCGCACCCTGCGCAGCGCACCGGCGGAGCAGGCGCGGCTGGACGCCGCCTGGCAGGACATGCAGCGCCAGGCGGCGCAGGCGCAGCAGCTGCGCGCCCTGCCGCCGGTGGCGCCGGCGCTCGCCGCCCAGGCCTTGCAGGCGGCCACCGCGCGCCTGGGTCCGGGTGCAAAGCTGGCGCTGCAAGGCGAGCGCGCCGTGCTGAGCCTGGACGGTGCCAGCGGCGCCGCCATCGCCCAGTGGCTGGCCGAGGTGCGCCGCGGCGCGCGCGCGCGCGCCGTCGAGGCCAGGCTGCAGGCCGGCGCCCAGGGCTATGCCGGGCGCATCACGGTCGTGCTGGGAAGCGGCGCATGAGGGTGTTCGCCGGCTCGGCAGCGCCACGCCGCCCCCAGCCCGCCGCCCGCACGCCGCGCCGCTGGCCGATCCTCGGCGCCCTGCTCGGCGCGCTGGCCGGCGGCCTGGCCCTTGCCCCCGCGGCCTGGCTCGCCGAAGGCGTGGCGCGCTGGAGCGAGGGTCGGCTGCTGCTGGCCGATGCGCGCGGCAGCATCTGGTCCGGCAGCGCGGTCGCGGCCCTCGCTCCCGGCCCCGGCGCGCAAGGTGCGGTGGCCCTGCCGGGGCGTCTGGCCTGGCGCGTGGGCATCGCCGACGGCGGCCTGGAGCTGCGCCTTCGGCAGCCCTGCTGCCTGCGCGGCGAGCCGCGCCTGCACGCCAGCCTGGGCATCGAGCGCTGGCGGCTGGCCTTGCTGCCGGCGGCCGCAGCGGTGGCGAACGCGATGCCGCCCGCGGCGCCTGCGCCGGCACCCGCGCTCGTCGGCCAGTGGCCGGCCGCCTGGCTGGTCGGCCTGGGCACGCCCTGGAACACCTTGCAGCTCGATGGCGAGCTGCGCCTGAGCGCGCAGGGCCTGCAGCTGGAGCGCAGCGCCGGACGCTGGCAGCTGGCAGGCAGCGCGCGGCTGGAACTGCAGCGCGCCGCCTCACGCCTGTCCACCCTACCGGTGCTCGGCAGCTACCGCCTGCAGCTGGACGCGGCCGAGGCCGGAGCCCGGATCGGACTGAGCACCACCTCCGGCGCCCTGCAGCTGTCCGGCGACGGCAGCTGGAGCGCCGCCGGCCTGCGCTTTCGCGGCCAGGCCGGCGCCGCCGCGGGCGCCTTGCCGGCGCTGCAGAACCTGCTCAACATCATCGGCCGCCGCGACGGCGAGCGGTCGATCATCAGCATCGGATGACCATGACACTGCGCCCCCCGCACCGCCGCGTGCGCCGCTTTGCGCTCGCGCTCGCCGCCGCCGGCCTGCTGGCGGCGACGGCGAGCTCGGCCCAGCCCGGCGAGACCGCTGCCACGCGTTCGCGCGCACCGGTGGCGGTGAACTTCCAGAACGTCGAGATCGACGCCGTGACGCGCGCCTTCGCGGCCATGATCGGGCGCCAGATCGCGGTCGACCCGCGGGTGAAGGGCACGATCACGGTCTACAGCGAGCAGCCGATCAGCGTGCGCGAGGCCTACCTGAGCTACCTGGCCGCGCTGCGCGGGCTGGGCTACGCGATGGTGGACAACGGCGGCCTGCTCAAGGTGGTGCCCGAGGCCGAGGCCAAGATCCAGACCGGCACCGTCTCGGTCGGCGAGGCGGGGCCGCGCGGCGACCAGGTCATGACCCAGATCTTCAGCCTGCAGCACCAGAACCCGACCAGCCTGGTGGCGGTGCTGCGCCCGCTCATCAGCGCCAACAACACGATCAACGCCAACCCGGGCAGCAACGCCCTCGTCATCACCGACTACGCCGACAACCTGCGCCGGCTGGCGCAGATCATCGCCGCCCTGGACCGGCCGTCTGACACCGATGTCGACCTCATCCCGCTCAGGCACGCGGTGGCGACCGAGCTGGCGCCGCTGGTGCAGCGCCTGGTGGCCAGCGGCGTCGTCGCCGGCGGCGCCGCGGCGCGCGTGGCCGGCGCTGCAGGCGGCAGCGAGACGGTGGTGGCCGACCCGCGCAGCAACGCCCTCATCGTGCGCGCGCCGAACGCGGTGCGGCTGGCCGCGGTGCGCGCCGTGATCGCCCAGCTCGACACCCCGGGCAGCGCCGGGCCGGCCGGCAGCATCTGGGTCGTGAAGCTGAAGAACGCCGACGCGGTGCGCCTGGCGACGGTGCTGCGCGCGGCCTTCGCCGCCATCGGCAGCGGCGGCGGCGGCGGCAGCGCCAGTGCGGGCGGCACGGCGAGCACGAGTCCGACCCCCGCCGCCACCAGCGCCCAGGGCGGCGGTGCCAGCACCCAGGCCGCGGCACCGGTGAGCGCGGCGGCGGCGCCGTCCACCGGCGGCTTCATCCAGGCCGACCCGGCGACCAACGCCCTCGTCATCAGCGCGCCGGAGCCGCTGTACCGCCAGATCAAGGCCATGATCGAGCAGCTCGACGAGCGCCGCGCGCAGGTCTACATCGAGAGCATGATCGTCGAGGTCAGCGGCGACAACGCGGCCGATTTCGGCTTCCAGTGGCAGGGTCTGCTGGGCCAGGCGGGGGACAAGAACCTGATCGGCCTGGGCACCAACTTCAGCACCGCCGGCGGCAACATCGTCGACATCAACGTCTCCGGCGCCAACGGCTCGCTGACCAAGAACCCGCTCGGCGAGGGCTTCAACATCGGGCTGGTGCGCAAGTTCGGCGACACCTACGCGCTGGCGGCGATCGCGCGCATGCTGCAGACGCAGGCGCAGACCAACATCGTCAGCACCCCCAACCTGATCACGCTGGACAACGAGGAGGCCAAGATCGTGGTCGGCGAGAACGTGCCCTTCGTCACCGGCCAGTACACCAACACCGGCAGCGCCACCACCAGCCCGTTCCAGACCATAGAGCGCAAGGACGTCGGCATCACGCTGCGCATCCGGCCCCAGGTGGGCGAGAACGGCACCGTGCGGATGACGATCTACCAGGAGCAGAGCAGCGTCAAGGACACCGCCGCGGTGGGCACCAGCAACGCCGGGCCCTCCACCACCAAGCGCGCGATCGAGTCGCAGGTGGTGGTGGACGACGGCCAGATCATCGTCCTCGGCGGGCTGATCGAGGACCGCTTCATCGAGAACAAATCCAAGGTGCCGCTGCTCGGCGACATCCCCTACCTGGGCGCGCTGTTCCGCAGCGAAAGCCGCGAGAAGCGGCGCACCAACCTGATGGTCTTCCTGCGCCCGGTGGTGATGCGCGACCAGGCCGCGAGCGACCGCCTCTCGCAGCAGCGCTACGACGAGCTGCGGCGCCAGCAGGAGGCCACGCAACCGGCACCCAGCCCGCTGCTGCAGGTGCCGCCGCCGCCCCTGCTGCCGCCGCTGCCAGGTTCGGTGCCGGCGCAGGAGGCTGCATCCACGCCGGCACCGGCTGCGGCGCCAGCGCCGGCCGCCGCGAACTGAAGGGCGCGCGATGGCCAGCCGCCACCCCCTGCCCTATGCCTTCGCCAAGGCCCAGCTGCTGCTGCTCGAGGACGAGGGCGGGCAGTGGGTGCTGCACGCCTGCGAGCGCACGCCGCTGGCGGCGCTGGCCGAGGTCGGGCGCCGGCATGCGGTGGCGCGCCACGAGCTGGCCGCCGAGGGCGCGCTCGTGCAGCGCATCGCCGCCGCCTATGCCGGCGCCGAGAGCAGCGCCGCGGCGGTGATCGGCGAGGTGGAAAGCGGGGTCGACCTCAGCCGCATGATGCAGGAGCTGCCGGCGGTGGAAGACCTGCTGGAGGCGGCCGACGACGCGCCCATCATCCGCATGCTCAACGCGCTGCTCACGCAGGCGGCCAAGGACGGCGCCTCGGACATCCACATCGAGCCCTACGAGCGCGCGAGCACGGTGCGCTTTCGCGTCGACGGCACGCTGCGCGAGGTGGTGCAGCCGAACAAGGCGCTGCACGCGGCGCTGATCTCGCGCCTGAAGATCATGGCCGAGCTCGACATCGCCGAGAAGCGGCTGCCGCAGGACGGCCGCATCAGCCTGCGCATCGGCGCGCGCGCGATCGACGTGCGCGTGTCCACCCTGCCCTCGGCGCACGGCGAGCGCGCGGTGCTGCGCCTGCTGGACAAGACCGAGTCGCGCTTCAGCCTGGAGAGCCTGGGCATGAGCGGCGCCGTGCTCGCTGCCTTCGAGCGCCTAATCCAGCAGCCGCACGGCATCGTCCTCGTCACCGGCCCCACCGGCAGCGGCAAGACCACCACCTTGTACGCCAGCCTGGGCCGCGTCGACACCGCCGCCACCAACGTGCTGACGGTGGAGGATCCGGTCGAGTACGAGCTGCCCGGCATCGGCCAGACCCAGGTCAACGCGAAGATAGACCTCAGCTTCGCGAAGGCGCTGCGCGCCATCCTGCGCCAGGACCCGGACGTGATCATGATCGGCGAGATCCGCGACCACGAGACGGCGCAGATCGCGGTCCAGGCCAGCCTCACCGGCCACCTGGTGCTCGCCACCTTGCACACCAACGACGCGCCGAGCGCGGTCACGCGGCTGGTGGACATGGGCATCGAGCCCTTTCTGCTCAGCTCCAGCCTGCTGGGCGTGCTGGCGCAGCGCCTGGTGCGCAAGCTGTGCCCGCAGTGCAGGCGCGCGGGCGCCGACGGGCGCTGGCGCGCGGTGGGTTGCGCCGACTGCGGCATGAGCGGCTACAAGGGCCGCACCGGGGTCTACGAGCTGATGACGGTGGATGCGCCCATCCAGGCCCTGATCCACGCCCAGGCGCCGCAGGCGCAGATCGGTGCGGCGGCACAGGCCGGCGGCATGCGCTCCATGCGCGAGGACGGCGCGCGCCTGGTCGACGACGGCACGACCTCGGCCGAGGAGGTCTTGCGCGTGACGCGCGACTAGACCCGCCCATGCCCGCCTACCGCTACCAGGCGCTGGACGCCGCCGGCAAGAAGCTCGCCGGCCTGCTGGAGGCCGACAACGCGCGCGCCGCGCGCGCCAGCCTGCGCGGCCGCGGCCTGGTGCCGATGGACGTGCAGCCGGTGGCCGTCGCCGCCGAGGGCGCCGCGCTGCGCCCCGGCCGGCGCGTGTTCTCGGCCACCGCGCTGGCGGTCTGGACGCGCCAGCTCGCCGGCCTGGTGGGCGCCGGGCTGCCGCTGGAACGCGCGCTCGCCGCCCTCGCCGACGAGGCCGAGGACGAGCGCCAGCGCGAGCTGCTCGCGCACCTCAGGAGCGAGGTCAACGCCGGCAGCAGCTTCGCGCGCGCGCTGGCGGCGGCGCCACGCGAGTTCGACGAGGTCTACCGCGCGGTGGTCGCGGCCGGCGAGGCCAGCGGCGCCCTGGGCGCGGTGCTGGAGTCGCTCGCCAGCGACCTCGAGGAGCGCCAGGCGCTGCGCGCCAGGCTCGTCGGCGCCATGCTCTACCCGGCGGTGATCTCGGTCATCGCGGTCCTGATCGTGGTCTTCCTCGTCACCTACGTGGTGCCGCAGGTGGCCAACGTGTTCACCAGCTCGCGGCGCAGCCTGCCGCTGCTGACCGTGGCCCTGCTCGGCTTCTCGGCCTTCGTGCGCGAATGGGGCTGGCTGCTCGCGATCGCGCTCGCGGGGGCGCTCGCGGCCTTCGCCTGGGCGCGCCGCGGCGAGGCCTTCCGCGAGCGCAGTGACGCCCTCTTCCTGCGCCTGCCGCTGGCCGGGCGCCTGGCGCGCGGCTACAACGCGGCGCGCTTCGGCGCCACCCTGGCGATGCTGGCGGCAGCCGGCGTGCCCATCCTGAAGGCGCTGCAGGCGGCGGCGCAGACGGTGTCCAACCGCGCCATGCGCGCCGACGCGCTGGACGCCCTGGTGCGCGTGCGCGAGGGCGCGCCGCTGGCCGCGGCGCTGGCCAGCAAGCCGCGCTTCCCGGGCCTGCTGGCGATGTTCGCGCGCCTGGGCGAGCAGACCGGCACCCTGCCGCAGATGCTGCAGCGCGCGGCGGCGCAGATGGCCGCCGAGGTGCAGCGCCGTGCCCTCGCCGCCGCCACCCTGCTGGAGCCGCTGCTGGTGGTCGCCATGGGCCTGGTGGTGCTGGTGATCGTGCTCGCGGTGCTGCTGCCCATCATCGAGCTCAACACCTGGGTGCGCTGAGCCGCGTCCGGCGCTTGCTGGCAGCAGCGCGCCGCGGCTGCTGATGCGGCACCCGGATTGGGGGCCTTCCCGGGTCCACTTCAGGGCACCGTCGTGGCAGTCTTGTGCTCGAATGGGTCCGAGCCTGGGCCATCCTGCAAAGGAGTGTCGATGAGCAGTACGACCGAACTGGTTCCCGTCCAAGCGCCGGCACCGCGCATCCCGATCGCGCAGATGCGCGCCGTGTTCAGCCCGCAGGACGTGGAGCGGCGGCTGGACAAGCTGCCGCCCAAGGAGCACGAGGGACTGCGCAGCACCTACGAGCGCATGCTGGAGCTGGGCCCGCAGCGCTTCCAGGTCAAGCCCGGCCGGCTGCCGCAGATGGCGCACCTGTACGAGGAACTGCCCAACTTCCACCCCGTGCTCGACGACCTGAAACGCCAGCTCGCGCTGTGCCAGGACAGCCGCGACGCGCTGGAGATCACGCCCATGCTGCTGCTCGGCCCGCCGGGGGTGGGCAAGACGCACTTCGCGCGCGCGCTGGCGCAGCTGCTGGGCACCGGCATGGGCTTCGTCAGCATGAGCAGCCTGACCGCCGGCTGGGTGCTCAGCGGCGCCTCCAGCCAGTGGAAGGGGGCGCGCCCGGGCAAGGTCTTCGAGACCCTGGTCGACGGCCAGTACGCGAACCCGGTGATGGTGGTCGACGAGATCGACAAGGCGCGCGGCGAGCACGCCTACGACCCGCTGGGCGCGCTGTACAGCCTGCTCGAGCACGACACCGCGCAGACCTTCGTCGACGAGTTCGCCGAGGTCGCGATCGACGCCAGCCAGGTGGTCTGGATCGCGACCGCGAACGACGAGCACGCGATCCCGGACCCGATCCTGAACCGGATGAACGTGTTCGAGGTCCAGCTGCCGGACCGCGACGCCGCGCGCGCGATCGCGCAGCGCCTGTACGCCGGCATCCGCGCCGCCCACGACTGGGGCCAGCGCTTCGCCCCAGAACCCGGCGACGAGGTGCTGGAGCAGGTCGGCCGGCTGGCGCCGCGCGAGATGCGCCGCGCCTGGATGACCGCGTTCGGCAACGCCAAGCTGGCCGGGCGCGACGAGGTGCTCGGCACCGACCTGCCGGCGCCGGCGGCCAAGCGCGCGACGATAGGCTTCACGCACTGATCCAGGCCAGGGCGGGCGCGCGGCGCCGCCGCCGCGCCAGCCCGGCACAATCGGCGCCCGATGAAGCGCTGGTTCCTGCTTGCCACGCTGCTGGGCGCGCTTGCGGGCGGCGCGGCGGCGGCGCCGCGGCCCAAGATCGGCCTCGTGCTGGGCGGCGGCGGCGCGCGCGGCGCGGCCCACATCGGCGTCCTGCAGACCTTGGAGCGGCTGCGCGTGCCGGTGGACTGCGTGGCGGGCACCAGCTTCGGCGCCCTGGTCGGCGGCGCCTGGGCGGCCGGCGTCGGCACCGAGGAGATGCGCCGCGCGATGGCCGGCGCCGACTGGGACGCGATGTTCCAGGACAGCCCGGACTACACCCAGCTCGCGTTCCGCCAAAAGCGGCTGCAGCAGCGCTACCTGCCGGCCAGCGAGGCCGGGGTGGACGCCGACGGCGTGCGCTACCCGCCGGGCGCGGTATCCGGCCAGCGCATCCAGCTCTTCATCCACGAGCTGCTGCACGCCGAGCGCGGCGAGCAGCGCATCGAGCGCCTGCCGCTGCCGCTTTCCATCGTCGCCACCGACCTCGCCAGCGGCGAGCGGGTGGTGTTCCGCGACGGCGCGCTGGCGCTGGCGATGCGCGCGAGCATGGCGGTGCCGGGGCTGGTGACGCCGCTGGACCTGGACGGGCGCAAGCTGGTCGACGGCGGCCTGGTCGACAACCTGCCGGTGGCCGAGGTGCGCGAGCGCTGCGGCGCCGAGGTGGTGATCGCGGTCAACGTCGGCTCGCCGCTGCTGAGCGCGCCCGAGATCGGATCGCTGCTGTCGGTGTCGGCGCAGATGGTGCTGCTGCTGACCGAGCAGAACGTGACCCGCTCGCTGCAAGGCCTGGGCCCGAACGACATCTACCTGCGCCCGCAGTTGGACGGCATCTCGGCGGCCGATTTCGAGCGCCACGCGGAAGCGGCGCGGCGCGGCGCGCAGGCGGCCGAGCTCGTCGCCTACGCGCTGCGGCCGCTGGCGCTGGACGAGGGCGCCTGGCTGGCCTGGACGCAGGCGCGGCGCGGCGCGCGCGAGACCGCGCCGCGGGTGGACGCGATCGAGGTCGCCGGCACGTCCGAGGCGACGGCGGCGGTGGTGGCACGCCACCTCTCGCAGCGCAGCGGCCAGGCGCTGGACACCGGCCGCCTGACCGAGGACTTGATGCGCGCCTACGGCGACGGCTGGACCGAGCGCATCGACTACCGGCTGGTCACCGAGCCCGAAGCGGGCACTGGCAGCGCCGCAGCCGCCAGCACGGACGACGCCGCCCCACGCCTGCGCCACATCCTGCGCGTGCTGCCGGTGCTCAAGTCCTGGGGCCCGGACTACCTGCGCTTCGCGCTCAATCTGGACTCGACGCTGAACCAGGGCTCGACCTTCAGCCTGCGCGCGGCCCTGCACCGCACGCGGATCAACACGCTCGGCGGCGAGCTGCTGTTCAGCGCCGAGGCCGGCCACCGCAGCGCGCTGGAGCTGCAGTGGTGGCAGCCGCTGGACGCGGCACAGCGCTGGTTCGGCCAGCTCGACGCCAGCGTCGGCTCGGTCCCGCGCGACCTCTTCGTGGGCCAGCGCCACCTGGCGCGCTACGACGTCGAACTCGCCACCCTGGCGCTGAGCGCGGGCTGGGACATGCAGCGCCTGGGCCAGCTTCGGCTGGGCCTGCAGGCCACGGACGGCGGCGCCCACCTGGAGATCGGTCCGCCTCTGGTGCCGGCGCCGCTGCTGAAGCGGCGCAGCAGCGGCACCCTGCTGAGCCTGGACCTGGACCAGCTCAACCGCCTGTACTTCCCGACCGACGGCTGGGCGCTGCGCGCCCTGTGGTACCGCGACCACGACGGCAGCTACAGCCGGCTCAACGCCGAGGCGCGCGCCGCGGTGTCGGTCGGCGCCTGGGTGTTCGGCGCCCGCGCCGCGTTCACCGGCTCGCCCACCGGCGAGCTGCCGCTGTTCGAGGCCGGCACCCTGGGCGGCTTCCTCAACCTGTCGGCCTATGCCAGCGGTCAGTTCGTGGCCGACACCGTCCGCTACGCCCACCTGCGCGCCGAGCGCATCATCGGCCGCCTGCCGCTGGGCCTGCGCGGCGACATGCGGCTCGGTCTGGCGATCGAAGGCGCGCGCCTGGGCACGCCCTATGTCGTGACCGCGGCGCACCGGCGCCTCGGCTCGCTGGCGATCTACCTCGGCGGCGAGACCCCCTTCGGTCCGGTCTACCTGGGCCTGGGCCACTCCAAGGCCGGCGCCGCCAATGCCTACCTCTTCCTCGGCACGCCTTGATGTGTCGGGGCGGTTGACAGTGCCGCCGCCGGTACCGGCCAGGTCCCGGGAGGCGCAGGATGGCACCGCTCTTGCTTGCATGAGCGCCATCAGCCACCCCCACCAGGCAACACCATGCGTCAGACCCTCGCCGCCCTCGCCGTCGCCACCCTCGCCGCCAGCGCCCAGGCCGTCCCTGTGACCTGGACCGACTGGACGACGATCGGTCCCGACAGCGCCATCGGTACGATCGGCGGCATCGCCGTCCGGGTCACCGAGACCAGCGCCGCCACGATGAACGGGCCTTCGCAGACCGCCTGCGGCACGAACTGGTGGACCGGCACCGCCTACACCCAAGGCAGCGTCGACAACAACCCCACCGCCTGCGAACAGATCGGCCTGAACAGCGCGGTCACGGTCAGCGTCACCTTCTCGTCTGCGATCGACAACCTGTACATGGCGCTGCTCAGCGTCGGCCAGGGCGGAGTGCAGGTGACCTACGACTTCGATCAAGCGTTCAGCGTCGACAGCGAGGGCGCGGGCTTCTGGGGCGACGGCAGCTACAGCCTGCAGCCCGGCGACGCGCTGGCGATGAACGAGTTCCACGGCGTGCTGCGCTTCGCGGCCCCGGTGACCAGCCTGAGCTTCACCACCGCGCCGGCCGAGAACTGGCACGCCTTCACCTTCGGTGCCGGGCCGCAGGACAACCGCGTTCCCGAGCCGGGCTCGCTGGCGCTGGCTGCACTGGCCCTGGTCGGGCTGGGCGCCGCCAGGCGCCAGCGTGCCGCGCGCGGCTGAAGATCCCTGGAGCCGGGCCGCACGCTGAGGGAGCTGCCCGGCCGGCGATCAGAAGGCCCGCATTCGCTTGCAGGCCTCCGACATCAGGCGGTGGCGCGCCGGCGCACCGCGTCCAGGTAGGCGTGGCCATCGGGCGGCAGGCCGCTGCGCTGGCTGGCCCAGACCATCTCGCCCAGGCACTCCATGACCTCGTGGTGGGCGGCGTGCAGCGAGTTGCGGCGCGCCGCCAGCAGCTCCACCGCCTGGCGGATGCCGCGCGGCTGGTCGATGCTGCACTGCTCGTCGATCGTCAGGTGCATGGACAGGTGCAGGAAGGGGTTGCTCCGCCCTTCTTCGACCGTGTAGACGGCGGCCAGCGCGGCGTCCACATCGGACAGATCGGCGGCGTACTCCGGGTGCTCGGCGATCCAGCGCGCGGCCAGGGCCTCCATCGGGGTCAGAATCGCGCCCTGCCGCTGCTTTGCCGCAGCGGCACAGAAGAAGCGCCGCACATCCTGCTGGCTGGGTTGAAACATTTCTCGATTGTCAGGCCATGACCCTCTCCACCTCCACCCTCTTCGGCGATGCCCGCACCCCCGGCGGCTGGCTCGACAAGCCGGTGTCCGACGACACCCTGCGCGCCCTGTACGACCTGCTCAAGTGGGGCCCGACGGCGGTCAACTGCTCGCCGGCACGCTTCGTCTTCGTGCGCTCGGCCGAGGCCAAGGCACGGCTGGCCTCCTGCGTCTCGCCGAACAACGCCAAGCGCGTGGGCGCCGCCGCCGCCACCGCCATCGTCGGCATGGACCTCGCGTTCTACGATCAGCTGCCCACCCTGTACCCGCAGGTGGACGCGCGCAGCTGGTACGTGGACGACGAAGCGCTGGCGCAGGAGACCGCGTTCCGCAGCAGCAGCCTGCAGGGCGGCTACCTCATCATCGCCGCGCGCGCCCTCGGCCTGGACGCGGGACCGATGAGCGGCTTCGACAGCGCGCGCGTGGACGCCGAGTTCTTCGCCGGCACCCGCATCAAGAGCAACTTCATCTGCACCCTGGGCTACGCGGACCCGGCCAAGACCCGTCCGCGCAACCCGCGGCTGGACTTCGAGATCGCCTGCACCCTGCTCTGAACACGGCACGCCCCTGGCCGCCCTGATCGCCGACCCCGTCTTCTACGCCGTCGCGGTGCCGGCGGTGCTGCTGATGGGGATCTCCAAGAGCGGCTTCGGCGCCGGTTTCGGCGCCCTGGCGGTGCCGCTGATGGCGCTCGCGATGCCGGTGCCGCAGGCCGCGGCCATCATGCTGCCGCTGCTGGCGGTGGTGGACGGCTTCGGCCTGAAGGCGCTGTGGCGCGAGCGCGAGCGCGCCCTGATCCGCCTGCTGCTGCCCGCCGGGCTGCGGGGCACGCTGGCGGGCGCCCTCCTGTTCCGCGCCCTGCAGCCGACGCAGGTGGCAGCGCTGGTGGGCGGGCTGACCCTCGCGTTTCTGGCGATCCGGCTCGCCGGCCGGCGCTGGCTGGCCGCCGACGGCCGGGTGCCGCCGCGCTGGCTGGGCCGGGTGCTCGCCGCCACCTCGGGATTCACCAGCTTCGTCGCTCACGCCGGCGGGCCGCCGCTGGGCTTTTACATGCTGCCGCTGCGGCTGCCGCCGCTGCGCTTCACGGCCACGATGGCGGTCTTCTTCGCCGCCATCAACGCCTCCAAGTGGCTGCCCTACGCCTGGCTCGGCCTGCTGGACACGCGCAACCTGCTCGCCTCGGCGGTGCTGCTGCCGCTGGCGCCGCTGGGGGTGTGGCTAGGCTTGCGCATCGTGCGCGTCATCCCGCAGCGGCTGTTCTACGCCTTGTTCGAGCTCGGCATGCTGCTCACCGGGCTCAAGCTGCTGAGCGACGGGCTGCTGGCGTGAGGCCAGCAGCGCCCCCAGCGCCAGCAACGCGGCCGAGGCGACGAAGCCTCCGGCGAGCCCGGCGCCCGCATCGGCGAGCCGGCCCACCAGCAGCGGGCCGACGATCTGCCCGGCGGCGAAGACGATGGTGAAACCGCTGATGCCGGCGGCCCAGGCCGCGGGCGGCAGGTTGTGCCGCACGAGCGCGGTGGTGGAGCCGACCACCGACAGGAAGACGGCGCCGAACAAGGCCCCGGAGGCGAGCGCCGCCGGCGCCCCGGGCCGCAGCACCGGCAACACGGTGGCGAGTGCGAGCAGGCCGTTGAGCAAGGCCATCGGCCGCCCGCCGCGGTGGCGCTGCAGCAGTCCGGCCCAGAGCCAGGGCGAGACCATCACCGCCACGCCCAGCAGGGCGTAGAAGCCGACCACGATGGCGGTGCCCAGGCGCTGCTCGCGCAGCAAGGTGACGACGAAGGTCATGTAGCCGATGTAGCCCAGGCCGAACATGAGATAGCCCGCCAGGCCCCAGGCCAGCGGGCGCAGTGACGCCCGACCGCCGGCCGCGGCGGCCGCGGCCGGCGTCGGCACCCGCGCGCCCCAGGCCAGCACCGCGCTGGCGGCCAGGGCCAGCACCGCCAGCAGCCACCAACCGCTCGCCCAGTGCGGCTCGATCAGCGGCGGCAGCAGCAGCGCGCAGGCCAGGATGCCCAGCCCCGTGCCGCCGTAGTACAGCCCGATGACGAACGAGGCTGCCGGCTTGCCGCCCGGCGGCTGCGCGGCCGCGAGCTGGGCCGCCATCAGCCCACCGGCCACGAACACCGCCGCGCTCGCCACCCCGCTGGCAAAGCGCAGCGCGTACAGCGCGCCGTCGCTGCGCACCGCACCATGCGCGGCGAGCAGCAACGCTGCCAGCAGGCTGCCGCCGACCAGCGCCGCGCGCGGGCCGGCGCGCCCCAGCAGCCAGGGCATGGCGAGCGCGCCGGCCAGGTAGCCGGCGGCGTTGACGGTGTTCATGGCACCCGCGGTGGCGTAGCTCCAGCCGAGGTCGGCGCGCATGGGCGGCAGCAGCAGCGCGTAGGAAAAGCGCGCCAGCCCGAGCGCCACCGCCGCCCCCAGCGCCAGCACGAGCGCGCTAGCCACGGCGCCCGGCGGCGAGGGCGTCGCCCTCACGCGGACGGCTCCGGCGGTGGCTCCTGCGGCGCTGCGGCGTCCGGCGCCGCAACCTCGTGGCCCATCCAGTCCTGCAGCAGGGTCCAGGCCACCGCCAGCACCACCGGGCCGACGAAGATGCCCACCAGGCCGAAGGCGAACAGGCCGCCGATCACGCCCGCCAGGATGAGCAGCATGGGCAGGTCCGCGCCCATGCGTATGAGCACCGGCCGCAGCACGTTGTCCAGGGTGCCTATCACCAGCGCCGCCAGCGCGAGCGCCACCGCCCAGCCGGTCTGGCCCTGCCAGAACAGCCAGCCCACCGCCGCCAGCAGCACCGGCAGCGGGCCGATCTGGGCCAGGCACAGCATCAGCATGAGCGCGCTGAGCAGGCCGGCGAAGGGCACGCCCGCCAGCTTGAGCGCCAGCCCGCCGAGCAGCGACTGCACGATGGCGGTCACGCCCACGCCGAGCGCCACGCCGCGCACCGCATCGCCCGCCAGTGCCACCACATGGCGCCCGCGCGCGCCGCCCAGGCGCTGGCCGACGCGCAGCGCCTGCGCCGCCCAGGCCTCGCCGTCGTGGTACATGACGGCGGCGATCGCCACCGTGAGCAGGAACTGCACCAGCAGATAGCCCAGGCTGCCGACCTCGCTCACGAACCAGCGCGTGAGGTTGCCGGCGTAGGGCGCCAGGCGCGCGAGCAGACCGTCCACCCCGGCCGCCACCAGGTCCCGCCACAGGTCAAGCAGCATGGATCCGACCACCGGCAATCCGGCCAGCCAGGGCGGCGGTTCGGCCATCCGGTAGCCGGCCGCGGCACGCGCCCAGTCGACGATGCGGTCGCTGTTGCCGACGATGGTGACGATGGCGACCACCAGCGGCACCACGAACAGCAGCAGCAGGGTGAGCGTCATGACCGTGGTGGCCAGCCAGCGCCGGCCCCCGGCCAGGGTCTGCACCCGTCGCATCAGCGGCCAGGTCGCGATGACGACCATGGCGGCCCAGATCGCCGGTCCGACGAAGGGGCGCAGCACCCACAGCGTGGCGGCGATCAGCACCGTCAGCGCAAACACGCCCAGCGTGGCCTGTGCCAGCGCCAGCCGCGCCGCTCCCGCCTCGCGCTCGGTCGCGCGCGGCTTGGCGGGCGCAGACGGATCGACAGGCGCGGGCGGCACGGCGACAGCGGGGGACGTGGGCACGACGGGCGGCGGCGTGGGCGGTGAAGCGGGCGCGGCGGTGGCGGGCGCGGCGGTGGCGGGCGGGGATGCAGGCGTGGGGGGCGGAACCTCGCTCATCGGCCCATTGTGCAGCCCGCCTGCCCGGCGCCGCTGTGCCGCCCGCCTATGATGGCCGCATGCCCGCCAGCCTGGAAGGACGCTTCGTCGTCGCCATCTCCTCGCGTGCGCTGTTCGACTTCGAGGAGGAGAACCACCTCTTCGAGGCCGGCGACGACAGCGCCTACATGCAGCTGCAGCTGGCGCGGCTGGAACAGCCGGCGCGCCCGGGGGTGGCCTTCTCGCTCGTGCACAAGCTGCTGGCCTTCAACCACGCGGCGCCGCAGCCGCGGGTGGAGGTGGTGATCCTGTCGCGCAACGACCCGGTGTCGGGGATGCGCGTGTTCCGCTCCGCCCAGCACTACGGGCTGCCGGTGGAGCGCGGGGTCTTCACGCGCGGGCAAAGCCCCTGGCGCTACCTCAGGCCGCTGGCGGCGCACCTGTTCCTGTCCGCCAACGAGGCGGACGTGAGGAGCGCGCTCGGCGCCGGGGTGCCGGCGGCGCGCGTGGCCACCCACTCGGCGCAGGCATCGGACGCCCATCCGCAGGAGCTGCGCATCGCCTTCGACGGCGACGCGGTGCTGTTCTCCGACGAGGCCGAGCGCGTCTACCAGCACCAGGGTCTGGACGCCTTCCAGCACCACGAGCGCGAGCACGCCGCGCTGCCGCTGGCCCCCGGGCCCTTCAAGCCGCTGCTGCAGGCGCTGCACCGGCTGCAGCACGCCGCGGTGCAGGGCATGCGGGTGCGCACCGCCCTCGTCACCGCGCGCAGCGCGCCGGCGCACGAGCGCGCGATCCGCACCCTCATGCAGTGGCAGGTCGAGGTCGACGAAGCGATGTTCCTCGGCGGCCTGCCCAAGGGCCCGTTCCTGCGCGAGTTCGAACCCGACTTCTTCTTCGACGACCAGACCGGCCACGTCGAAGGCGCCGCCGACCATGTGCCGGCCGGGCACGTGGCGGCCGGGGTCGCGAACGAAGCCTGAACCGGGCCGGCCGGCGCTCGACCGGCGCGCTCAGCGGCTGCAGTAGGCGCGCAGACGCTCCAGATCGAGCACGCGCACGCCGCCGTACTCCACCGCGATCACGCCGGCCTGCTGCAGCGCATGCAGCGCGCTGTTCACGCGCTGGCGCGACAGCCCGACCAGATAGCCCAGCTCCTGCTGCGTGATGCGCAGCAGCTTGCCCACGCCGGGGTAGAGCACGGGGTGGAACAAGGCCGCCAGGTTGCGCGCCACGCGCTCGTCGGGATGGGTCAGGCGGTCGATCTCGCGCGCGGCGATGAACTGGCCCAGGCGCTCGTTGAGCTGGCTGAGGACGAAGCGGTTGAAGCCGATGCTGCGGTCCAGCAGCCAGTGGAAGGTGTCCACCGAGATCCCGGTCACCAGGCTGCGGCGCAGGGCCTGGATGTTGTAGCGGTAGATCTCGCGCTTGAGCACCGTGCCCTCGCCGAACCAGCCACCCGGCGGCACGCCGGTGAAGGTGATGGGCATGCCCAGGGCGCTGTCGTTGCTCATCTTGAGCAGGCCGTCGATGAGCCCGAACCAGTAGGTGGCCGGCCGCCCGACCCGGCACACCAGCTCGCCGGTCTGGGCCTGGACGACGCGCAGGTCGTCGACCGCGCGTGCACGCTCCTCGGCGTTCAGCAGCGCGAGCCAGGGGATGCCCGCCAGCTCGGCCGCGGTGGGCGCGCGCGAGCGCGTGATCAGCGGTGAGGCAGACGCTTGCAAGGCTTTGAGGGGGCCGACGCGCGGGAAAGACCTGAGAGGGGCTTCCCCCAAATTGTCGTCAAAGCGACAACAAAGCGTCAAAGGGATTCCCAGAATGCCGCCAACCCGACGCATCAGCCCATGACCACGAGTGCGACCTTCGCCCAGCAGCTGCTTCAGCACGCGGCCGCGCGGCCGCAGGCGCCCGCCTTGCGCATCAAGGAGTTCGGCATCTGGCGCACGACCGACTGGCAGTCCCTGGCGACCCTGGTGCGCGAGCTCGCTGCCGGCCTCGCCGAGGCCGGACTGCAGCGCGGCGAGCACGTGGCGGTGATCGGCGAGAACCGGCCGCGCCTGTACGCGGCGATGCTGGCGGCGCAGGCGCTGGGCGGCGTCCCGGTGCCGCTGTACCAGGACGCGGTGGCGGCCGAGGTCGCTTTTCCGCTGCAGAACGCGGAGATCCGCTACGCGGTGGTGGAGGACCAGGAGCAGGTCGACAAGCTGCTCGAGATCCGCAGCGACTGCCCGCTGCTGGCGCGCATCTGGTACGACGAGCCGCGCGGCCTGCGCAACTACCGCGCGCCCGGCCTGGCGGCGCTGGACGCACTGCAGGAAGGCGGCCGGGCCTGGAACGCCGACCACCCGGGCTGGGTGGACGCCGAGATCGCGCGCGGCGATCCCGACGAGGTGGCGGCGATGTTCTTCACCAGCGGCACCACCGGCAAGCCCAAGGGCGTGGTGCACAGCCACCGCAGCCTGAACGACAGCGCGGTGGCCGGTGCGCGCTTCGACCGCCTGGGCGCCGACGAGGACATCCTGGCCTACCTGCCGCCGGCCTGGATAGGCCAGAACATCTTCAGCTATGCGCAGTGGCTGGCCTGCGGCTACACGGTGAACTGCCCGGAGTCGGCGCAGACCGTGTCGATCGACCTCAAGGAGATCGGGCCCACCTACTACTTCGCACCGCCGCGCATTTTCGAGGGCCTGCTGACCAGCGTGATGATCCGCATGGAGGACGCCGGCGCCCTCAAACGCTGGCTGTTCCGCCGCGCGATGGATCTCGCGCGCCGGGTCGGTCCGGCGCTCATGGACGGCAGGCCGGTGGCGGCGCTGGACCGGCTGAAGTACGCGCTCGGCAACGTGCTGATCTACGGCCCGATGCGCAACACCCTGGGCTTTTCGCGCGTGCGCGTGGCCTACACCGCGGGCGAGGCCATAGGGCCCGACCTGTTCATCTTCTACCGCTCCATAGGCATCAACCTCAAGCAGCTCTACGGCCAGACCGAGACCGCGGTCTTCGTCTGCCTGCAGCCCGACCACGAGGTGAAGGCCGACACCGTGGGGGTGCCGATCGAGGGCGTGCAGATCCGCCTGGCCGACAACGGCGAGATCCTGGTCAAGTCGCCCGGCCTGCTCAAGTCCTACTACAAGAACCCCGAGGCCACCGCCGAGGTGCTGAGCGTCGACGGCTGGTACCACACCGGCGACGCCGGTTTCCTGGACGCCGGCGGCCACCTGAAGATCATCGACCGTGCGAAGGACGTCGGGCGGCTGAAGGGCGGCGCCCACGACGGCGCCATGTTCGCCCCCAAGTACGTCGAGAACAAGCTCAAGTTCTTCCCCTTCGTGAAGGAGGCGGTGGCCTTCGGCGACCAGCGCGAGAAGGTCTGCGCCTTCATCAACATCGACGTCGAGGCGGTGGGCAACTGGGCCGAGCGGCGCAACCTGCCCTATGCCGGCTACACCGACCTCGCCGGCAAGCCCGAGGTGCGCGCCCTGATCCAGGACTGCGTGGAAAAGGTGAACGCCGACCTGGCGCAGGACGCCAAGCTGGCCGGCAGCCAGATCAGCCGCTTCCTCGTCCTGCACAAGGAACTCGACGCCGACGACGGCGAGATGACGCGCACGCGCAAGGTCAAGCGCGGGTTCATCAACGACAAGTACCGGGTGCTGGTCGACGCGCTGTACGGCGGCAAGACCGAGCAGTTCATCGAGACCGCGGTCAAGTTCGAGGACGGCCGCAGCGGCAGCGTGAGCGCGACGCTGGCGATCGTCGACGCCAGGATCTACCCGGCGCTGGCGAGGGCGGCCTGATGGGCGAGCTGATGGGCGACCTGATGGGTGAAGCGAGCGCGCAGCGGCGCATCGGCGAGGTCATCCTGGAGGTGAAGAACATCTCGCTGGCCTTCGGCGGCGTGAAGGCGCTGACCGACATCAGCTTCGACGTGCGCGAGCACGAGCTGCGCGCCATCATCGGCCCCAACGGCGCCGGCAAGAGCAGCATGCTCAACTGCATCAACGGCGTGTACACGCCTCAGCAGGGCACGATCAGCCTGCAGGGCAAGTCCTTTCGCCACATGAACAGCCGCCAGGTGGCGGAGATGGGGGTGGCGCGCACCTTCCAGAACCTGGCCTTGTTCAAGGGCATGAGCGTGCTCGACAACATCATGACCGGGCGCAACCTGCGCATGAGGACCAACCTCCTGCAGCAGGCCGTGCGCTGGGGCGCGGCCGAGCGCGAGGAGACGGCGCAGCGCGAGTTCGTCGAGCACATCATCGACTTCCTGGAGATCCAGGCGCACCGCAAGACGCCCGTGGGCCGGCTGCCCTACGGCCTGCAAAAGCGCGTCGACCTCGGCCGCGCGCTGGCCATGGAGCCGCAGCTGCTGCTGCTGGACGAGCCGATGGCGGGCATGAACGTGGAGGAGAAGCAGGACATGAGCCGCTTCATCCTCGACGTGAACGACGAGTTCGGCACCACCATCGTCCTGATCGAGCACGACATGGGGGTGGTGATGGACATCTGCGACCGCGTGGTGGTGCTGGACTACGGCAAGAAGATCGGCGACGGCACGCCCGACGAGGTGCGCGCCAGCCCCGAGGTGATCAGCGCCTACCTCGGCAGCACGCACTGAGGGCGGTGCACATGGGCTTCTTCATCGAGACCACGATCGGCGGCCTGATGGCCGGCATGCTGTATTCGCTGATCGCGCTCGGCTTCGTGCTCATTTTCAAGGCCAGCGGCGTGTTCAACTTCGCGCAGGGCGCGATGGTGCTCTTCGCCGCGCTGGCGATGGCGCGCTTTGCCGAGTGGGCGCCGGCGCTGCTGGGGCTGGACAGCAAGCTCCTGGGCGATGTGCTGGCCTTCGGCGCCGCGATGGCGCTGATGGTGGCGGTGGCATGGCTGGTGGAGAAGCTGGTGCTCGGGCGCCTGGTGAACCAGGAGGGCATCACCTTGCTCATGGCCACGCTGGGCATCGCCTACTTCCTCGACGGCTTCGGCCAGACGCTGTTCGGCAGCGACATCTACAAGATCGACATCGGGCTGCCCAAGGACCCGATCTTCCTGTTCGACAGCGTGTTCGATGGCGGCGTGCTGGTGAGCAAGGAGGACTTGTACGCAGCGGCGATCGCGGCGGCCCTCGTGGCCCTGCTGAGCCTGTTCTTCCAGAAGACGGCGACCGGCCGTGCGCTGCGCGCAGTGGCCGACGATCACCAGGCGGCGCAGTCGATCGGCATCCCCTTGTCGCGCATCTGGGTCATCGTCTGGAGCATCGCGGGCTTCGTCGCCCTGGTGGCCGGCATCATCTGGGGCAGCAAGCTGGGGGTGCAGTTCTCGCTCAGCATGGTGGCGCTGAAGGCGCTGCCGGTGGTCATCCTCGGCGGCCTGACCTCGGTGCCGGGAGCGATCGTCGGCGGTCTCATCATCGGCGTCGGCGAGAAGCTCTCAGAGGTCTACCTCGGCCCCATGCTCGGCGGCGGCATCGAGATCTGGTTCGCCTACGTGCTCGCGCTGGCGGTCCTGCTGGTGCGCCCGCAAGGCCTGTTCGGCGAGAAGATCATCGATCGCGTATGACGCGATCGATGATCTTCCGGTGCAGGCTGACTTCGCGCCGCGAAGTCAAGCGCAGCGTGCCGAAGCCAAGAGATCATCGGAACACCTGAACCATGCTCTACCGCGAGAACGGCCAGTACAAGACCAGCTACCGCGCCGACCAGCAGATCTTCCCGATCCTGCAGGACCGGATCGCGATCGCCGTCCTGCTGGCGGCGGCCTTCGTCGCCGTGCCGCTGCTGGCCGACGAGTACCTGCTGCGCGCGATCCTGATCCCCTTCCTCATCCTTTCGCTGGCCGCGCTGGGGCTGAACGTCCTGGTCGGCTACTGCGGCCAGATCTCGCTCGGCGCGGGCGCCTTCATGGCGGTGGGCGCCTACGCGGCCTACAACTTCTTCGTCCGCATCGACGGCATGCCGATGCTGCTGTCGGTCCTGCTGGGCGGCGTGATGGCCACCGCGGTGGGCATCGTGTTCGGCATTCCATCGCTGCGCATCAAAGGGCTGTACCTGGCGGTGGCCACGCTGGCGGCACAGTTCTTCACCGACTGGGCCTTTCTGCGAATCGGCTGGTTCACCAACCATTCACCGTCGGGGTCGGTGTCGGTCGCCGGGCTGTCCGCGCTCGGGATGCCGGTGGATACCCCGCTGCAGAAGTACCTGTTCTGCCTGACCCTGGTGGCCTTGTTCGCGCTGATGGTGAAGAACATCGTGCGCGGGCACATCGGCCGCGAGTGGATGGCGATCCGCGACATGGACGTCGCCGCGGCGGTGATCGGCATCCGTCCGGTCTACGCCAAGCTCAGCGCGTTCGCGGTCAGCTCCTTCATCATCGGCGTGGCAGGCGCGCTGTGGGGATTCATCTACCTCGGCTCCTGGGAGCCGGCGGCATTCAACATCAACCGCTCCTTCGACCTACTGTTCATGGTCATCATCGGCGGCCTGGGTTCGGTGATGGGCAGCTTCTTCGGCGCCGCGTTCATCGTCCTGCTGCCCATCCTGCTCGACCAGCTGCTGCCGGCGCTGGGTGGCGCGCTCGGCATTCCGGTCGACACCGCCACCGTCTCGCATGTCGTGTTCATGATCTTCGGCGGCCTGATCGTCTTCTTCCTCATCGTCGAACCGCACGGGCTCGCGCGCCTGTGGTCGATAGCCAAGGAAAAGCTGCGGCTGTGGCCGTTCCCGCATTGAAACCATCCGCCGCAACGCATGCACCCCGGTGCCACAAGTCCATAGAACGCGCCGCCCGCAGAGCGACGAACCCGCGCATCCGCGCTTTACACCCCTGGAGGTAGACATGACCCTGAAGTCTCTCGTTGCAAGCGTTGCGCTCGCGCTGGCAGGCGCCTCGCTGCTTGCCACCGCGCCCGCCTTTGCGCAGGCCAAGGAACAGTTCTTCCCCGGCCTGACCTACCGCACCGGGGCCTACGGTCCGAACGGCACGCCCTGGGCCAACGGCTACGCCGACTATCTGAAGCTGGTCAACGCCAAGGGCGGCATCAACGGCGTGAAGATCATCTATGAAGAGTGCGAGACCGGGTACGACACCGCCAAGGGCGTCGAGTGCTACGAGCGCCTGAAGGGCAAGCACGGCGGGGCGACGGTGGTGCAGCCGCTGTCCACCGGCATCACTTTCGCCCTCACCGACAAGGCGCCGATCGACAAGATCCCGCTCATCACCGCCGGCTACGGCCGCAGCGAATCGCAAGACGGGCTGGTGTTCGGCTGGAACTTCCCGCTCGCCGGCACCTACTGGGTGGGTGCGGACGTGCTGGTGCAGCACATCGCAAAGAAGGAGGGTGGCTTCGACAAGCTCAAGGGCAAGAAGATCGCCCTCGTGTACCACGACAGCCCTTACGGCAAGGAACCCATTGCGCTGCTGCAGGAACGCGCCAAGCTGCACGGCTTCGATCTGCAGTTGCTGCCGGTCACGCATCCGGGCGTCGAGCAGAAATCGACCTGGTTGCAGATCCGGCAGGGCCGGCCCGACTATGTCTTCCTCTGGGGCTGGGGCGTGATGAACTCGGTCGCGCTGAAGGAGGCACAGGCCACCGGCTACCCACGCGAAAAGATGTACGGCGCCTGGTGGTCGGCCGCCGAGGTCGACGTCAAGGACCTGGGCGACAACGCCCGGGGCTACAACGGCCTGGCCATGCAGCACGGTGCGCACCCGAATGCCAAGGTGACCAAGGACATCCTGGCGCAGGTGCACGACAAGAACCAGGGCACAGGCCCGCGCGACGAAGTCGGCAGCGTGCTCTACATGCGCGGGGCGATGAGCGCGATGCTGGCGGTCGAAGGCGTCAAGCGCGCACAGGAGCGCTACGGCAAGGGCAAGTGGATGACCGCCGAGCAGACCCGCTGGGGGCTGGAGAACCTGGCACTGGACGCCAAGAAGCTCGACGCGCTGGGCTTTGGCGAGGTGATGCGACCGGTGTCGACGAGCTGCGCCGATCACATGGGGCCGGCCTGGGCGCGCATCCACACCTGGGACGGCAAGGCCTGGCAGTTCAGCTCCGACTGGTACCAGGCCGACGAGACCATCCTCAAGCCCCTGGTCAAGGCCACCGCGGCCAAGTACGCGGCGGAAAAGAAGATCACGCCGCGCACAGCGGCTGAGTGCCAGTCCTGAGCAAGCCCGGCGGGGTGCACGTGCACCCCGCCACCCACGCCGCGCGCACCGAGAGCCCATGAGCACCATCTTGCTGAACGTCAACGGCATCGAGGTCATCTACAACCACGTGATCCTCGTGCTCAAGGGCGTCTCGCTGCAGGTGCCCGAGCGCGGCATCGTCGCCCTGCTCGGCGGAAACGGCGCCGGCAAGACGACCACGCTGCGCGCGGTGAGCAACCTGCTCGCCGGGGAGCGCGGCGAGGTCACCAAGGGCAGCATCGAGCTGCGCGGCGAGCGCATCGAGAAGCTGTCCACCGCGCAGATGGTCGATCGCGGCGTTATCCAGGTGATGGAGTGCCGGCACTGCTTCGCCCACCTGACGATCGAGGAGAACCTGATGACGGGCGCCTACACGCGGCGCGACGGCAAGGCGGCGGTGGCCGCCACGCTGGACAAGGTCTACACCTACTTCCCGCGCCTGAAGACGCGACGCGCCTCGCAGGCCGCCTACACCAGCGGCGGCGAGCAGCAGATGTGCGCCATCGGGCGCGCGCTGATGGCCGAACCGAAGATGGTGCTGCTCGACGAGCCCAGCATGGGGCTGGCGCCGCAGATCGTCGAGGAGGTGTTCGAGATCGTGAAGGATCTCAACGACAAGGAAGGCACGACCTTTCTGCTTGCCGAGCAGAACACCCGCATGGCGCTGCGCTACGCCGACTACGGCTACATCCTGGAGAACGGCCGCATCGTGCTGGACGGCCCGGCCAGCGCGCTGCGCGAGAACGAGGACGTGAAGGAGTTCTACCTCGGCATGGGCGGCGGCGACCGCAAGAGCTTCCGCGACGTCAAGAGCTACCGGCGCCGCAAGCGGTGGCTGGCATGAGCGCCGACGACGACTTCGGCGGTTTCGCGCCGCCCGCCTTCAGGCCGGCCGAGGCCCTGCTGGCGCTGCGCCGCCAGCTGCGCGAGTGCAAGCCCCTGGTCGAGCGCGGCAGTCGCTGGGAGCTGCGCGGGCGCGCGGTGATCGAACTCAGCACCGATGAAGCCGCGATCAGCGCCCGTCTTGCCCGCCGCCCGGCCCTGAGCCCCGAGTGGGAGTCCTTTCGGCTGGCCTCGAGCCCGGAGCTGCGGCGCTTCGTCGACAGCGTCAGGAAACGCCTGGCGCAATGGGAGGGCGACGAATGAGCGAGTACCACGACGTGCTGGAGACGCGCGACCCCGAGCAGCGCGAAGCCGCGCTGCTGGCGGCGCTGCCGGCCGCGGTCGCACGCGCCCAGCACACGGCCGCCGGCAAAGCCATGCTGGCCGGGGTGGACGCCGCCGCCATCTCCAGCCGCGCCGCCCTGGCCGCCCTGCCCATCACGCGCAAGAGCGAGTTGCTGGCGCGCCAGCAGGCGGCGCGCGCCGCCGGCGGCGACCCCTTCGGCGGCTTTGCCGCCATCGGCTGGCGCGCGCTGGGACTGCGCCCGGCGCGCCGGGTGTTCCAGTCGCCGGGGACGATCTACGAACCCGAGGGCGCCGCCGCCGACTACTGGCGCTTCGGCCGCGCGCTGTACGCGGCCGGCTTTCGCGCCGGCGACCTCGTGCACAACAGCTTCAGCTACCACCTGACGCCGGCCGGCTCGATGATGGAGACCGGCGCCCACGCGATCGGCTGCACCGTCTTCCCCGGCGGCGTCGGAAACACCGAGCTGCAGCTGCAGGCCATGCGCGAGCTGCGCCCCGACGCCTACGCCGGCACCCCGAGCTTTCTGCGCATCGCACTCGAGAAGGCCGAGGAAGCAGGCATCGCCCTGCCCTCGCTGGCCAAGGCCTCGGTCGGCGGCGAGGCCTTCCCGCCTGCGCTGCGCGACTGGCTGGCGGCGCGCGGCGTGCAGGCCTTCCAGAGCCTGGGCACCGCCGACCTCGGGCTGATCGCCTACGAGACCGCGGCGCGCGAGGGCCTGGTCCTGGACGAGCAGGTGATCGTCGAGATCGTGCAGCCCGGTGGCAGCGCCCCGGTGGCCGAGGGCGAGGTCGGCGAGATCGTCGTCACCACGCTCAACCCGGACTACCCGCTCGTGCGCTTCGGCACCGGCGACCTCTCCGCCATCCTGCCCGGGCGCTGCCCGACCGGGCGCAGCGCGCCGCGCATCCGCGGCTGGCTGGGCCGCGCCGACCAGACCGCCAAGGTGCGCGGCATGTTCGTGCACCCGGGCCAGATCGCCGAGGTGCTGCGCCGCCACCCGCATGCCGGGCGCGCACGGCTGGTGATCGAGGGCGAGATGGCCAGCGACCGCATGACGCTGCAGGTCGAGTGCGACACCGCACCCGAGGGCCTGGTGCAGGCGCTGCAGGACACGCTGCGCGAGCTGACCAAGCTGCGCGGCGAGGTGCTGCTGGTGGCGCCCGGCAGCCTGGCCAACGACGGCAAGCTCATCGACGACCGGCGTGCCCTGCACTGACCCTAGATCCGGCAGTTGACCGCTCTTCTGGGCAGGATTCCCCAGTGTTTTCAAGCACTTGTGGCGTCGACGCCGATCACCTCTTGGGTGAACCCGCTACGCACCCGATCGAGCCACGCTGCGGCGCGCTGGCGGTGTTGCTCCTCCTCGCGGGCAACAGCCCGCCGCGTCGTCCCGCCTTGCCAGCGCACCGTAGCGCAGCCCGCCCGGGCGCGTCCAACTGCCGGATCTAGGCTGACCCCGGAGCCGGCCGTAGACCTGCACTCCTGCCACCGCCGACAAGCCGCAGCCCGGCCACCGGCGCCGCGCCCAGCGCCATCGGTAGTATCGAGTGCCCGCCGTCGCCGGGGTTTGCCTAGCATCGCGGCCTCGGTCATCGATTCCATTGCCACTGGAGAACGCGCATGAAGAAGTCCCTGCTTTCCCTGTCGCTCGCACTGGCGGCCACGGGCGCCCTGGCCTGGCCCGACAAGGCGGTCACCGTCCTCGTGCCCTTCGCCGCCGGTGGCCCGACCGACAAGGTGGCGCGCGACCTCGCGGTGGCCCTGGGCGCCCAGCTCAAGCAGACCGTGGTGGTGGAGAACGTGGGCGGTGCCGGCGGCACCCTGGGTGCGGCCCGCGTCGCCAAGGCCGCCCCCGACGGCTACACCTTGCTGCTGTACCACATCGGCATGTCGACCTCGGCCACCCTGTACCGCAACCTGTCCTACAAGCCGCTGGAGGACTTCGAGTACCTGGGGCTGATCAACGAAGTTCCGATGACGCTCATCGGCCGCTCCACGCTGCCCGCCAACAGCTACCCCGAGCTCGTCAAGTGGCTGGAGGCGAACAAGGGCAAGATCAACCTCGCCAACGCTGGCCTGGGCGCCGCGTCGCACCTGTGCGGGCTGCTGTTCCAGCAGGCGATCAAGATCGACATGACGACCGTCCCCTACAAGGGCACGGCGCCGGCGATGACGGATCTGCTCGGCGGCCAGGTCGACATCATGTGCGACCAGACCACCAACACGACCGGCCAGATCGCCGCCGGCAAGGTCAAGGCCTACGCCGTGACCACGCTGCAGCCGCTCACCACGCCGGCCCTGGCCAAGCTCCCCACCCTTGACAGCCAGGGCCTGAAGGGCTTCAACGTCAGCATCTGGCACGGCCTGTACGCGCCCAAGGGCACGCCGGCGGCGGTGACGGCACAGATCAACGAAGCCCTGCGCGCCGCGCTCAAGGACGCCGACTTCATCAAGAAGGAGGAGGCCCTGGGCGCGGTGGTGGTGACCGACGATCGCCTGTCGCCGGCCGGCCACAAGAAGTTCGTCGCCGCCGAGATCGAGAAGTGGGGCACCGCCATCAAAGCCGCCGGCCAGTATGCCGACTGAGGACGTGAGTCCGTGCCTGCGCACGGACGAACGCCTCAGGAGGTGCCCGTCATGTCCCGCATGACGGGCGCGGCAAGTGCGGCTTGAGGCGCAAAGGGCGCTTGCATGATTCCCGACTACCAGACCCTGATGCGCCCCGTGCTGGACTGCGCAGCGGCCGGCGAGATCCGGATCGCTGACGCCATCGATCGACTCGCCGACCTGCTCGGCCTGACGCCGGAGGAGCGCACGCAGATGCTGCCCAGCGGCAGGCAGACCACCTTCGCCAATCGCGTGCACTGGGCCAAGACCTACCTGGTCAAGGCGGGCCTGGCCGAAGGCACCCGCCGCGGTCACTACCGCATCACCGAGCGCGGCCAGGCCGCGCGGGCCGACGCCACGGCCACGATCAACAACGCCTACCTCGATCAGTTCAAGGAATTCCAGGACTTCAGGGCCAAGGTCAAGGAGGCCGATGGCGCCAGCGCCGCAACGCCGATGGAGGTGTCGGCACCCGTCGGCGCGCCGGCGGACGCTGAAACGCCCGACGAGGCGCTGCGCAAGGCCCATGGTGCGATCACCGGCGCGCTGGCGGCCGAACTGCTGGACCGCGTCTGTGCGGCCACGCCGGTGTTCTTCGAGAAGCTGATCGTCGAGCTGCTGCTGGCCATGGGCTACGGCGGCACCTCCGAAGAAGCGGGCCGTGCGTTGGGACAAAGCGGTGACGAGGGGGTCGATGGCGTCATCGACCAGGACCCGCTCGGCGTCGACCAGATCTTCGTCCAGGCCAAGCGTTACGCCAGAGGCAATCACATCGGCGCCGGCGCGATCCGCGATTTCTACGGTGCGCTGAGCCTGAAGAAGGCGCGCAAGGGCATCTTCGTCACCACCTCCGCCTTCAGCCAGCCGGCGGTCGACACCGCGCGCGGCCTGGGTTCACGCATCGTGCTGATCGACGGCCTGCAGCTCTCTCGGCTGATGATTCGCTACAACGTGGGCTGCCGGGATGAGGAAGTGCTGCGCCTGAAGAAGGTGGACGAGGACTTCTTCGACGGCTGAAGCCCGGGGCTGTGTCCTCGGGGCCTGGATGGGGCAGAACGCCGCGGCCAAGGCGGCATCGCGGGCGATCCTGCGGTCCACGCCGGCCGGGAGCCTGTGCCGTCCCGCATGCCGGCGCGACCGGCCGCCTCAGCCCACCCGCAGCGGAATAGTGACCGGCCCGTCGTTCACCAGGTGCACCGCCATGTCGGCGCCGAACTCGCCGGCCTGCACCTGCGGGTGGCGTGCGCGCGCCAGCGCGAGCACGAGCTCGTACATCCACCGACCCTGCGCCGCGGGGGCTGCGGCGCTGAAGCTGGGCCGGTTGCCGCCGGCGGTGTCGGCGGCCAGGGTGAACTGGGAGACGATGAGCAGACCGCCTCCGGTGTCCTGCAGGCTGCGGTTCATGCGCCCCTGCTCGTCGGCGAGGATGCGCAGCTTCAGCAGCTTGTCGACGAAGCGCTGCGCCTGCAGCTCGCCGTCGGCGGGCTCGGCGCAGACGAAGGCCAGCAGCCCGGCGTCTATCGCCCCCACGACGCGGCCGGCCACCTCAACTCGCGCCTGCGCGACGCGCTGCACGAGGCCGATCATGGCGAGTGCACCGGGCCCGGGAAGGCCGCCTCGACGTCCACCGGCAGCAACTGGATGCTGGCGCGCAAGCCCGGCACCTCGGCCATCAAGGCCTGCTCGACCGCGGCGCGCAGTGCGGCGGCTCGGCGCAGGCTCCAGTCGGCCGGCAGGTGCATGTGCAGGTCGACGAATCGGCGTGCGCCGGCGCGCCGCGTCGTCAGGTGGTCGAAGCGGACCGCCTCCTGGGCAAAGCCGGCGAGCACGGCGTCGATGCGGGCCTGCGCCTCGGGCTCGAGCGCGTGGTCCATCAGGCCGTCGATCGAGCGCCGCAGCAGGCGCAGGCCTTCGCGCAGGATGTTCAGCGCCACCGCGGCAGCGATCAGCGGATCCAGCCACAGCCAGCCGCTGAGCTGGACTGCGATCAGCCCGAGGACGACGCCGACCGAGGTCCAGACGTCGGTCAGCAGGTGGCGGGCGTCGGCCTCGAGCGCGATCGACCTCGCCTCGTCGGCCTTGCGCAGCATGGCCCAGGCCAGGGCTGCATTCAACACCGTTGCCAGCAGCGACAGCAGCAGACCCAGGCCGATGCGCTCCAGCGGCAGTGGGTGCAGCCAGCGGTTGACGGCCGAGCCCAGGATGGCGAGGGCGGCGACGCCGATCAGCACGCCTTCGAAACCGCTGGAAAAGTACTCCGCCTTGTGGTGCCCGTAGGGGTGGTCGTCGTCCGGCGGGCGCGCCGCCAGCGTGACCATGGTGAGCGCAAAGCTGGCGGCAGCGAGGTTGACCAGCGACTCGATTGCGTCCGACAGCAGGCTGACCGATCCGGTCAGCCACCAGGCGGCGGCCTTGAGCGCGATGGTGGCCGCCGCGACGGCGACCGACAGCTTCAGGTAGGTGGCAACGCGCAAGAGGCGGATCAGCTCAGCGTCACGCGCGCGAACTTGCGCTTGCCGACCTGCAGCACCACGGTGCCCGGCGCCAGCTTGAGTGTCTTGTCGCTCACCACGCTGCCGTCCACGCGCACGCCGCCCTGGTCGATCAGGCGCAGCGCCTCGCTGGTGGAGGGTGCGAGGCCAGCGGCCTTGAGCAAGGCACCGATGGCCAGCGGTGCGCCGGACAGCGCGAGCTCGGGGATCTGGTCCGGAATGCCGCCGCGCGCGCGCAGCTCGAAGTCGGCCTCGGCGGCTTCGGTGGCGGGCCGGCCATGGAAGCGCTCGGTGATCTCGCGCGCCAGCATCAGCTTGGCGTCCTTGGGGTTGCGCCCGCCCTCGACCTCGGACTTGAGGGCCGCGATCTCGGCTTCGCTGCGGAAGGACAGCAGGGTGTACCAGCGCCACATGAGCACGTCGCTGATCGACAGCACCTTGGCGAACATGGTCGGCGCGGGCTCGGAGATGCCGACGTAATTGCCCTTGCTCTTGGACATCTTCTCCACCCCGTCGAGGCCTTCGAGCAGCGGCATGGTGAGGATGCACTGCGGCTCCTGCCCATCCTCTTGTTGCAGGTGGCGGCCCATCAGCAGGTTGAAGGTCTGGTCGGTGCCGCCGAGTTCGAGGTCGCACCTCAGCGCCACCGAGTCGTAGCCCTGCATCAAGGGGTACAGGAACTCGTGCACGCTGATCGGTGTGCCCTCGCGGAAGCGGGTGCTGAAGTCTTCGCGCTCCATCATGCGCGCCACCGTGTAGCGGGCAGCGAGCTTGATGATGCCGCGCGCGCCCAGGGCGTCGCTCCACTCGCTGTTCCAGCGCACCTCGGCGCGGTCCATGTCTATCACCAGTCCGACCTGGTCGAAATAGGTCTTGGCGTTGGCCTCGATCTCCTCGCGCGTGAGCGGCGGGCGCGTGCTGTTGCGCCCCGACGGATCGCCGATGGTGGTCGTGAAGTCGCCGATGAGCGGGATCACCACATGGCCGAGGTCCTGCAGCTGGCGCATCTTGTTCAGCACCACCGTGTGCCCCAGGTGCAGGTCGGGCGCGGTCGGGTCCATGCCGAACTTGATGCGCAAGGGCTTGCCGCTGGCTTCGCTGCGCTGCAGCTTGCGCAGCCACTCGGCCTCGGGCAGGAGCTGTTCGACGCCGCGGCGGCTGATCGCCATCGCCTCCTGAACACGTTCGGACGAATGGGTAAGCGCTGTAACCAGATCGGTCATGACAAAGTCATCGGTATTAGTTCGCGGTTCGGGCCCGAGTGTCGGGCGCTATACTCGCCCCCTGATTTAGGGGGTCGACGGTACGCCGCGGCCCGTCCGGCGCGCGTGGGGCGCGCCCTTCGGACCCGATTCTAGTGGCGTGACCTCTTCCCAATCCGAACCCTCAGACTTCGCCGCCACCCTGCGCCTGGCGCTGCGTTCCAAGGCCGAACGCGCACGGCGCTGGCACCGCGAGCACCGGCGCCTGGTACACGGCAGCGTGCTGGCGGGACTGGTCGGGTTCTCGGCGCTGGCCTTCGGCGTCGCGCCGCTGGCGCCCGACGCGGCCGACCTGCCGCAGCGCCTGGTCACCGAGGAAGTGGTCCCCGAAGGCTTGCAGGCCCAGTTGCAGGCCCTGGAGTCGCTGGATTTCGAGCTCACCCGCGCCGATCTGACGCGCGGCAGCGACAGCGCCGAGAAGCTGCTCGCGCGCCTGGGCGTGGTGGACAGCGAGGCTGCGGCCTTCCTGCGCCGCGATCCCACCGCACGCCGGCTGCTGCTGGGGCGGCCGGGCAAGATGGTCCAGGTCGTGAGCGCCGAGGACGGCAGCCTGGCCCAGCTGGTGGCGCGCTATCCGGCCGAGCGCGAGGACCAGCAGCTCAGCCACTTCACCCGCCTGACGGTCGAGAAGGTCGACGGTCAATGGCGTGCCGGCATCGAGTCCGCCGCCATGCAGACCCAGGTCCGGCTCGGCAGCGGCACCATCCGCAGTTCGCTCTTCGCCGCTGCCGACGAAGCGCGCATCCCGGACCCGATCTCGATCCAGATCGCCGAGCTGTTCTCCAGCGAGATCGACTTCCACCGCGAGCTGCGCCAGGGCGACACCTTCAGCGTCGTCTACGAGTCGCTCACCGCCGACGGCGAGCCCATCACCTGGAACAGCGGCAGCGGGCGCGTGCTGGCGGCCGAGTTCGTGAACGGCGGCAAGTCCCACCAGGCGGTCTGGTTCGCAGGCGCCAACGGCAGCAAGGGCGGCTACTTCGCCCCCGACGGCAGCAGCCTGCAGCGCAGCTTCCTGTCCAGCCCGATGGCGTTCTCGCGCGTGACCTCGGGCTTTGCGATGCGCCTGCACCCGATCCTGAAGTCCTGGCGTGCGCACAAGGGCATCGACTACGGCGCCCCCAGCGGCACCCCTATCCGCAGCGTCGGCGCCGGCGTGGTGACGTTCGCCGGCTGGCAGAACGGCTACGGCAACGCCGCCGAGATCCGCCACGACAACGGGCGCAGCACCTTCTACGCCCACATGAGCCGGGTCGACGTGCGCAAGGGCCAGCGCGTGGAGCAAGGCCAGAACGTCGGCGCCGTCGGCTCGACCGGCTGGTCCACCGGCCCGCACCTGCACTTCGAGTTCCGCGTCAACGGCCAGCACCAGGACCCGCACCGGCTGCTCAAATCGGGCGAGACGGTGCACCTGGCCGCCGCCCTGCGGCCGCAGTTCGAGCAGTTCGCGGCTGCCGCGAAGACGCAGCTGCGCATCGCCGAGTCGATGCGCGGCATCACGGTCGACGCCGAGTAGGCGAGCGCCACCGGGCCTGGCCCAAGCGCCGACGATGGCGCCGCTCTATGCAGGCCTGATGTCCGGCACCTCGCTGGACGGCGTCGACGCGGTGCTGGTCGAACCCAGCCCCAAGGGCGGCCTGCGCGCCCATTGCCACCACGCTTTTGCGCCTGCACTGCGCCAGGACTTGCTGGCCTTGAACAGCCCCGGCGGCAGCGACGAGCTTGCGCGCGCCGCGATCGCCGCGCGCGATCTCGCCGACGCCTATGCGGAGGTGCTCGCCGATCTGCTGGCCAGCGCCGGGGTGACGGCGACCGAGCTGCGCGCGGTCGGTGCCCACGGGCAGACGGTGCGCCACCGGCCCGAGCTGGGCTACACGGTGCAACTGCTGGACGCGGCACGCCTGGCCGAACGCAGCGGGATCGCCGTGGTCGCCAACCTGCGCAGCCGCGACGTCGCCGCCGGCGGCCAGGGCGCGCCCCTGGTGCCGGCCTTCCATGCCGCGCGCTTTGCGCGCCCCGGCGAGGACGTGGCGGTGCTCAACCTGGGCGGCATTGCCAACCTGAGCCTGCTGGGTGCCGACGGCAGCGTGCGCGGTTTCGACACCGGTCCCGCGAACGCCTTGCTCGACCACTGGATACAGGCGCAGCGCAATCTGGAGTTCGATGCCGGCGGCGCCTGGGCGGCCGGCGGCCGCATCGACCCGCCGCTGCTGGCGGCCCTGCTCGACGAACCCTTCTTCGCCTTGCCGCCCCCCAAGAGCACGGGCCGCGACCTCTTCCACCCTGGCTGGCTGCAGCAACGGTTGTCGGCCGTCGCTGCGCCGGACCCGCAGGATGTGATGGCAACCCTGGCGGCGCTGAGCGCGCACACCGTCTGCCAGGCCCTGCTCACGCACGCCCCACGCACGCGCCGCCTGCGCGTGTGCGGCGGCGGTGCGCGCAACCGCTTCCTGATGCAGCAGATCGCCGCCGGGCTGCCGGGCGTGGACGTGCAGGACAGCAGCGCCGACGGTGTGGCGCCCGAGCATGTGGAGGCCTGGGCCTTTGCCTGGCTGGCGCAGGCCTTCATCGAGGGCCGGCCGGGGAATCTGCCGGCGGTCACCGGCGCGGCGGGGCCGCGCGTGCTGGGGGCACTCTATCCGGCCTGAGGCCGGTCCGGGCGACCGACGTCGGCCTGTCGACGCCGACGGGCAAGCTCAGGCGGAAAACGAGGAGCCGCAGCCGCAGGTCGTGTTGGCGTTCGGATTCCTGATCACGAACTGCGCGCCCTGCAGATCGTCCTTGTAGTCGATCTCGGCGCCAAGCAGATACTGCAGGCTCATGGCGTCGATCAGCAGGGTGACGCCGTTCTTCGTCATCTGGGTGTCGTCTTCGTTCACCGCTTCATCGAAGGTGAAGCCGTACTGGAAGCCCGAGCAGCCACCACCCTGGACGAAGACGCGCAGCTTCAGCTCCGGGTTGCCTTCCTCGGCCACCAGCTCGGCGACCTTGGTGGCGGCGCTGTCGGTGAAGACCAGCGGCACCGGCATCTCGTCGGCGGCTGGACCCAGGTTCTCGGCAATCGCATTCATGGGTGATCCTTGAGTCTCGGGAAGCTGTTGCAGGCCGCGCCACGCGCTCGTGGGCCGAACCGACGGGCCGCCCACGGCACCGGCCGATGATCCCATGGGCAAACCCGACCTTGCCGTGAACCCGGGCATTGTCGGCCTGCCGCAGTCCGCGCACGCGCGCGAACGAAGCGACAAGCCCGGCGACCGGCGCGACAGCCGGTCGCCCGCAGGCTTCAGCGCTTGCTGAACTGCTTGCGTCGACGTGCGCCGTGCAGGCCGACCTTCTTGCGCTCCACCTCGCGCGCGTCGCGGGTCACGAAACCGGCGCGGCTGAGTTCGGGCTTGAGCGCCTCGTCGTAGTCGATCAGCGCCCGCGTCACGCCGTGGCGCACGGCGCCGGCCTGGCCGCTCTCGCCGCCGCCGTGGACGTTGACCTGGATGTCGAAGGCCGCCTCGTTGGCCGTCAGCAGCAGCGGCTGCTTGACGATCATGATCGAGGTCTGGCGACCGAAATACTGATCGATCGGCTTGCCGTTGACCGTGATCTGGCCGCTGCCCTTCTTGATGAAGACGCGCGCCACCGACGACTTGCGGCGGCCGGTGCCGTAGTTCCACTGTCCGATCATCGCGTCCTCACAGTTCCAGAGGTTTGGGCTGCTGCGCGGTGTGCGGGTGCGTGGCACCAGCGTAGACCTTCAGCTTCTTGATCATCGCGTAGCCCAGCGGGCCCTTGGGCAGCATGCCCTTGACCGCCTTTTCCAGCGCGCGCCCGGGATGCTTGGCCTGCATGTCCCGGAACGAGGTGGCGTAGATGCCGCCCGGGTAGCCGGTGTGGCGGTAGTACATCTTGTCGGTGCTCTTGGCACCGGTGACGCGGAGCTTCTCGGCGTTGACGACGACGATGAAATCACCGGTGTCGACGTGAGGCGTGTAGATGGCCTTGTGCTTGCCGCGCAAACGGAGTGCCACTTCGCTGGCAACACGTCCGAGCACCTTGTCGGTGGCGTCAATCACAAACCACTCGTGCTTCACCTCGGCCGGCTTGGCGCTGAAGGTCTTCATGAGGGTCTTTCAGAAGCGGGCAAGCCCGCCATTGGGAACGGCAGCGACCGACAAAGGGTCGATCGAGGCAATCGGCTGCTCCTTCGGTGTCGCTTCAAGCGGGCCCCTGGAACTGTTCCCTGGACCCCGGGCGACCTCTCCGGACTGCGCACCGGTCGTTTCCCGGCCGTTTTTCGGGAAAGCCCGCAAGTATATCAGCGCGAACCACGGCGCGCCGAGGGCCGATTCACGTGACTTTTGTGGGTTCAATTCGAGGGTTAACCCTAGCTCATTCCGCTAACATGGCCGCACCGCTGTACTGAAGGGGCCACACGATGGCAACCGACCTCCTGGCCGACGCCACGTCGGCCACCCATAGCCCGGTACCCCCGGTCCCGCAGATTCCCCGCTGGGTGCCCATCCGTTCGCTGGCGCCGCGCCACCGGCCGCGCATCCTGGCCCACCTGCTGGCGCTGGAGGAGCACGACCGCTACCTGCGCTTCGGTCACCCGGCTTCGGACGCGCAGATCGCGCGCTACGTCGATCTGATCGACTTCGACCGCGACGAGGTGTTCGGCATCTTCAACCGGCGCTTGCAGCTGGTGGCGATGGCCCACCTGGCCTACCACGTGCTCGAGGACGAACGCCAGCGCCCGCAGGCCGCCGAGTTCGGGGTTTCGGTGCGCCCCACGCATCGCGGCCGCGGCCTGGGCGGGCGCCTGTTCGAGCACGCCATGCTGCACGCGCGCAACCGGCAGGTGGACACCCTGGTCGTGCACGCCCTGTCAGAGAACCGGCCGATGCTGCGCATCGCGCGCCGCGCCGGCGCCACCGTGCAGCGCGACGGCGGCGATGCCGAGGCGGTGCTCAAGCTGCCGCCGGAGACCCTGGGTACCCAGCTCGAGGAGATGCTGGACCGGCAGGCGGCCGAGTTCGACTACCGGCTCAAGCGCAGCGCGCGCCAATTCGACGGCCTGCTGGAGATGATCGCCGACGTGCGCAGCGGCGTCGGCAACAGCGGCGGCCTGGGCTCGCAGTAGCGCCAAGAGCGTCACCAAGAGCGTCGCCAAGAGCGCCACCATGGGCGCCCGCCCGAGCACCCCACCCCGGACCGGGGGACGGCCCGGGGTCGCGCCCCGACGGCCGCGCATTAACATCGACGGCTGGACGCGGCGCACCCCTGCCTGCAGCGTCCCTCCCTGATGCCGCCCGACACCATCGCCTGGATTGTTGCCATCGCCTCGGCCGCCCTGCTGGCCGCTGCCGGCACCCTGTGGGCGCTGCGCCAGCGCCGCTCCGAGCCGGCACCGCTGCCCGAGGAATGGACGCTGACCGCGCGCCCGGTGTTCTCGGGCGACGAGCGGCGCGTGTACCGCCAGCTGCGCGAGGCGCTGCCGCACCACATCGTGCTGTCCAAGCTGCCGCTGGTGCGCTTTTGCCAACCCACCGACCCGCAGCAGGTGCGCTACTGGTACGAGTTGCTGGGCTCCATCCACGT
The DNA here is from genome assembly GCA_963205525.1 of Pseudomonadota bacterium. The sequence continues at coordinate 65,383 of CAUJJP010000052.1, forward strand.
CGGCTTCGCGATCTGCAGCGCCAACGGGCGCGTGCTGGCCGCGATCGACATCGACACCGACCGCAACGGCCCCAGGCGCACGCTGCAGATCAAGCAGAAGGTGCTCGCCGCCTGCCGGGTGCGCTATCTGCGCTGCCCGGTGGACCACCTGCCCTCGGTTCCGGAGCTGCAGCTGCTGGTGCCGCAGCAGATGCCGGCGGCACGCGCGCCCATGGCGGCAGCACCCGTGGACCACGGCGCAGACGGCCAGCGCCGCCGTCCGCAGCGCGCGCTGTGGCAGGACTCCGGCTTCTTCCACGACTCCTTCTTCGGCGCCGACAGCCGCATGGGTGGCGAGGCGGGCTCGGCGAGCGAGTTCGGTGGCTTCGTGCGCAGCCCGTCCAGCTACGCCGGACGGCTGCCGGACGAGTCGCTGCCCGGCGCCATCGATCTCGGCCGCGCGCCGCCGCTCAGGCATTGAGCACGCCGGCCGCCTACGCGGGCTTTGGCCCGCAGCAGGTGCTGGACGCGCTGGACGGCGCCGGGCTGCGCGGCGACGGCCGCATCCTGCAGCTCAACTCCTACGAGAACCGGGTCTGGCAGCTCTACCTGGAGGACGGCAGCGCGGTGGTGGCCAAGTTCTACCGCCCGGGCCGCTGGAGCGACGAGCAGATCCTGGAGGAACACGCCTTCACGATCGAACTGGCCGCCGCCGACCTGTCGCTGCCGCCGCCGCGCCTGCTGCACGCCAGCGATGCCGGGCTGCGCCTGCTGCCGCCCGCCGCACCCACGCTGGGCATCCTGCAAGGCAGCCCGACGCACCGCTTCGCGGTCGCCGACCGCTGCGCCGGCCGCGAAGCGCCGCTCGAGCAGCCCGGCACCCTGCGCCGCATCGGCGCCTTCATCGGCCGGCTGCACACGGTGGGGGCACGCCAGCGCTTCCAGCACCGGACCACGCTGGATGCCTGGCAGGACGCCGCCCGCGCACGCGACCTGCTGCTGGCGCAGGACCTGATCGGCGCCGCCGAGCTGGCGGCCTGGCGCGACGCCAGCGCGCGCGCCGTCGAAGCCATAGTCGCCGCCTTTGCACGCGTGGGTGCGCTGGAGAGCCTGCGCCTGCACGGCGACTGCCATGCCGGCAACCTGCTGTGGCGCGACGGGCCGCACCTGGTCGACTTCGACGACGCCTGCAACGGCCCGGCGGTGCAGGACCTGTGGATGCTGGTGTCGGGCGACCCTGCCAGCATGCGCCAGCAGCTGCACGAGTTGCTCTCGGGCTACGAGGACTTCCGCGCCTTCGACGACGCCGAGCTCCTTCTCGTGGAGCCGCTGCGCACGCTGCGCATCCTGCGCCACGCGGCCTGGCTGGCGCTGCGCTGGCACGACCCGATCTTCCCGCTCAGCTTCCCGCACTTCGGCAGCGCGGCCTACTGGTCGCAGCAGACCGCCGAGCTGCGCGCGCAGGTCGAATTGATGGCGCCCTGATCAGGACTCGGGCGCCCACCAGATCAGGCCCAGGAACAGGCAGGCCTGCAGGAAGGGCCGCATCTCGGCCACCGACTGGCCGGTCAGGCGCTGCAGATCGGCCGGGCTGGCGGGGCGCTCGAACAAGACCGCCGCAAGCTCCAGGTGGCGCGGCAGGCGGGTGTAGCGCTGCACCGCCGGATCCTTGCAGCTCGCCAGCGGCGTGTTCCACCAGCGCGTGGGCTGGTCCAGCAGCCGGTTCTGGCCGGCGGCGATGCCGAAGTCCCAGACCAGGGCGTCGAGATCGCGCGCCATCGCGTCGGGGCCGGGGACATCGCGCTCGCTCAGGCGCGGCAACTCGCGCCGCACGCGCAGCTGCTGCTGCGCCAGCGGGTCGACCATGGCGTAGGCGTGTTCGAAGTCGATGCGCAGCACCGCGCCCGGGCCGTAACTGGCCGTCAGCGGTTTCAGCGTCGGATCCAGCAGGCCGCGAAGCAGCCAGTTCACCAGCTGCTCGTGACCGATGTCCAGACGCGGCGCGTCCACGCCCGCGCGGTCGTGATCCCTGGGCAGATCGGAGGCACCGAGCACCTCGGGGCCCCAGCCGCTGGCACCGAACTGCGCCGACGCGTCACGCACCAGCGGGATCTCGCGCAACTGACGCAGCAGCTCGCGCTGGCGGTGCTCGAGCAGGGCCAGGGCATTCGTCTCGGCCGCGTCGCCGAGGTCGCAGGTGATCAGCGGCCGTGCGGCGCAGATCGATGCCAGCGTGCGCGCCGCAGTGCGGGCCGCGAAGCTGCGGTCGGCGAGCACGATGTCGCCTTGCTGCGGGTCGGCCTCCAGCCTCAGCTCCAGCACCCGCCCCAGGCTCTCCCACAGCGGCCGCAGGCTGCGCAGCTGTGCCTGCTCCAGTCCCAGCGTGTGCAGGGTCAGGCGTGGCGTGCCCCGGCCGGCGCGCGCGAACAGGCCCGACCAGATCGACTTGCCCACCCTCATCATGTCCCTCGTGATTGCCGCTTGCATGGGGATGCACGATAGGCAGGGAGGCCATCTCCCACCATCGGGCACGGGCGGAATCCACCCCTGCCCTGCCGCCTGATGAAGGGCTCAGGGAATCCCCGAGAGACGCAGCTCCAGCGTGCCGGGCCGATCCGCCCGCACACACAGCTGCCCGCCGTGCCGGCGCGCCACCCGCTGCACGAACAACAAGCCGAGCCCGACCCCCCCGGGCCCGGCCACTCGCAGCGCGTCCTCGCCCGCAGCGAGCGCCGCGGCCTGGTCGGCAGCCAGCCCCGGCCCGGCGTCGCTGACCTCGATCAGCAGGCCTTGCGCGGCGTCGTGGCGCGCCTGCACCCGCACCACGCTGCCACGCGGGCTGTGCTTGATCGCGTTGGACACCAGGTTGGCCAGGGCGCGCACCACCAGCGCACGGTCCAGCCGCAGCGCCGGGCCGGGCTCGGCCTGGATGCTCAGCTCGACCCCGGCATCGTGCGCCAGCGGAACCAGGTCGGCCACGCCCTCGGCCAGCAGCTCGGCGGCCGGCACCGGCTCAGCCTGCAGCGCACGTGTCTGCGCGCGTGCCGCGTGCACGAAGTCGTCCGACAGTGCCAGGGTGCGCTCGGCCAGGCGGCGCAGCTCGGGCAGCAGCTGCTGCGGCGTCCAGGCGTCGCCGCGCGCCGGGTCGGTGAGCAGCAGCATCGCATTCGCGGGCGAGCGCAGGTCGTGCGAGACAAAGGCCAGGGTCTCCTCGCGCTGGCGCTGGGCCTCGCGCACCGGATGCAGGTCGGCCACGGAAACGATCAGCCGACGCTGGCCGAGCAGCTCGATGGCGGCCGCGTGCACCAGCACCTCGGCGGCACCTAGCGCCGCCTCCACCGTCAGCCCGGCGTCGCCGGGCTGCAGCGCGAGCAGGGCGGCAAACCAGTCCAGCGGCTGGCGCGGACTGAACTCGGCCAGCAGCCGCGCCAGGTCCAGGCCGCGCAGCTCGGCGGCGGACTCGACCTCGAACAGCGCCGCGGCACGCGCGTTGGCCAGCGCGACACGGCCGCTCGCGTCCCCGACCAGCATCGCGGTCGGCAAGCCCTCCACCGCCCCGGCCAGGAAACTGCGCGCCTCGCGCACCAGGCGGCCGGCGCGCCGCAGGTCGCGCAGCTGCAGGGCCAGCGGGTCGGCCTCGGCGCCGCGGCGCACCGGCACCCGGCCTTCGTCGGCCGTGTCCTGGGCGAGCTGGCGGATCTCGCGGTCCAGCACCTGCACGGTCTGCTCCAGGCGGCGCCAGCTCCACAGCGGATAGGCCAGCAGCGCCGGCACGGCGTAGGGCAGCGGGCTCCAGACCCAGCCCGAGGCCAGCGACACGGCCGAAGCCAGCGCCACCAGCGGCACCGACGCCAGGCTGAGGGCGAGCGCCCGGCGCGCGCCCAGCGGGCGGTAGGCTGCCACCAGCAGGGTCAGCGCGAGCACGCTGAGCGCCGCCAGCAAAGGTGGCGAGATGCTGCGCAGCCCGTCCCCGCTGCGCAGCATCTGCAGCGTCTGCGCCAACACTTCGACGCCGCTCATGGCGTGGTGGCGCGCGTTCACCGGCGTCGCCAGGGTGTCGCCCAGGCCCTGCGCGGTCATCCCGATCAGCAGGTCGCGGCCAGTCAGCGCCGATGCCGGCACCCGGCCCTGCAGGACGTCGACGTAGGAGACGCGCTGCACCGTCCCCGGCGGACCGAGGTAGCGCAGCAGCAGCCGGCCATCGCGCCGCAGCGCGCCCGCCGGTGCACGGTCCCAGTCCGGCCGCAACGCCGGATGAAGTTGCCCGCCCCCGGCTTCGAGCAGCGCCAGCGCGAGCTGCGGCAGCATCGCGCGCGCGGCGCCCTCGTAGAGAAAGACGTGGCGCAGCACGCCGTCGCCGTCCACCGCCGGCGTGGCCGATGCCGGCCGCAGCTGTGCGCGCAGCACCGGCACCGGGGGCAGCGGCGTGCCGCCCGCGGTCAAGGGCACGGGAACGACCACCGGTGCCGCCGACTGCGCGAGCGCGCGCGCCAGCCAGAGATCCTGCGCCGGGTCGGGCGCGGGTTCGCTCAGGACCAGGTCGAGTGCGATCGCGCGCGGCCGCGCTTCGTGCAGGCGCTCCAGCAGGGTGGCGTGCACCGTGCGCGGCCAGGGCCAGCGGCCGATGGCGGAGATGCTGGCGTCGTCGATGGCGATGATCACCACGTCCTCGGGCGCCGGGCGCGGCAGCAGCGACAACGTGTTGTCGTAGAGGAATCGGTCGAGCCGCCAGGCGCCGTCCGACCAGGCCAGCACACAGGCCAGGGCAGCCAGCACGACGATGATCAGCGCGTCGTCGCGCCGGCGGCGCAACGCCCGCTTCAAGGCGTGGTCACCACCGGCTGGCCGAGCTGGCGCACGCAGTCACCCGCCGCGTCGCGCAGACACAGCGGCACATCCAGGAACTGCGGCGCACTGAAGGGGCCGACCCAGCCGTCGGGGTCGATGGCGCGCAGCCGCACCCAGAACCTCCCGCCGCCCGGGTGCGGCAGTTCGGCCTCGCTGCTGGCCAGTCGCTGCTGCCACAGCGGGGCTGCGAAGTCCGCACTGCGTGCAAGCTGCAGATCGAACTGCTGCCCCGGCGCGCCCTGCCAGGCCAGGAGCAGCCGCCGGTCCTGCACCTCCACCCGGGGCGCGGCCGGCGGCCCGGCACGCAGGTCGAAGCCCTGCGCATCGCCCCAGGGACCGAGCTCGCCGTCGGGCTGCTGGCTGCGCATGCGCCAGCGGTAGCGCCCGATGCCCAGGCCACCGACAGCGGTCTGGGCATCCACCAGATCCTGCAGCTCGCGCAGCGGCTGCGCAAAGCCGGCATCCGCCTCGGCCGCGATCTGCAGCCGGTAGCTCGCCGCCTGCGGATTGCGGGCCCAGCGGAAATCCACCGCCTGTGCAGCGGCCAGCCGGGCCTGGGCGGCCGGCGCCGAGAGCAAGGGCGGCTCGGGCCTGGCGTTCAGGCGGAAGGTAGCCTGCGCATCCATGCCCTCCAGGCCCCGCGCGTCGACCGCGCGCAGGCGCAGCCGGTAGTCGCCGTCCGGCAGACCCGCCACGCGCAGCTCGCCGTCACGGGTCGACAGGTCTGCCAGCGCGAGCGCGTATCCGGTCGGCTCGGCGCTCTCCGCCGCAACGATCTGGGCGCGATAGGCCACCGCCCCGGAGACCGGCGGGATCGCCAGCCGGACCAGCGGCCTGTCCTGCGTGGGCAAGGCGCCCGGCAGGGGCGGCGCGGCGAGCAGCGGGGTCGCGGCCGACACCGCGCCCGCGGCATCGATCAGGCTGCCCTGCGCGGCGTGCACCAGCTGCGGCGGCCCGGCGCCCTGGAAGGCGACGACGCCGGAGAGCACCTCGCCGCGCGCCTGCTCGGGTGTCACGGCGACCCGAAAACGCGTGCCCCGCACGCCGAGCACACCCTGTGGTGTCTCGATCCGGAATCCGGGACTGCCGGCACGCGCAGGCGTCGCCTGGACCTCCACCTGCCCCTGCGGCAGGCGTGCGCGCGCGCGCACGAGGTCGGTCTGCGGCAGCCGGCGCGACTCGCTGATCTGCAGCCGGCTGTGCGGGCGCAGGGTGAGCAAGCTGCCGTCGACCAGCCGCACCACGGCATGACCGTCGGCCCCGGTGCGCAGCTCGCTGCCCTCGACCAGGGAAGGCGGCGCCTGCAGCTCGCCGATGCTGCCCAACAGGGTGGCGGGCACCGCCTGCGTGCGCAGCCAGGCCAGCGGAATGCGCAGCGCCAGGCCGACCGGGATCAGGTCCGGGTCGCGCAGCCGGTTCAGGCGCGCCAGCGCCGGCCAGCGGCGCGGCTGCCGCAACAAGCGCCGGGACAGGCCGATCAGGGTGTCGCCGGGCACGGCGTGGTAGATGTACTCCCCATCGCCGGCATCCGCAGCGCCCCTGGCAGCGGCTGCCTGCTGCTTGCCCAGCGGCGGCGCTGGCGTCGCACCCGGCTGCGCCGCCAGCGGTGCAGCGGCCAGCAACAGCAGCGCCAGCAGCACCGGCGAGAGTGCGCCGCACTTCACCGCGGCACGCACGCCAGGCCTCACGCCGACTCGCCGAACCAGTGCACCGCCAGGCGCACCAGCTGGGCCGGGTTGTCGGCACCGAGCTTGGTCTTCAGCGCCTGCTTGTGGGTTTCCACCGTCTTCACGCTGCGGTTGAGGGTGTCGGCGATCTCGCGCGTGGAGCGACCTGCAGCCACCAGCCGAAGCACCTCGACCTCGCGCGGGGAGAGTTCGACCCGGGCCTGCGCAGCGCCGGCGCCGGCGCCGAGCCGACGCAACAGCACGCTGCCCATCGCCGGGCTCAGGTAGACGCGCCCCGCGAGCACGGTCTCGACCGCTTCGAGCAAGCTGCCGGACAGCGCCGACTTGGAGACAAAGCCGTCGGCCCCCGCCTTCAGGGCGCGCTCGGCGTACAAGTCCTCCGCGAGCGAACTCAGCACGATCACCCGCATGCCGGGACAGGCCGCCTTCAGCCGCGGCAGCGCGGTGAGGCCGAAGTCCTCCCCCAGCGAGAGGTCCAGCAACAGCAGCTGCGCCGGCTGCTGCGCCAGCAGGGCGAGCGCGCCGCGCAGGTCGGCCGCGTCGCGCAGCTGCGCGCGCGCGCCCAGGAGGTGGCGGATGCCGAGGCGGACGACCTCATGGTCGTCCACCACCAGGACCTGCAGATCTTGGAGGACGCTTGCGCTGCACATGTTGGAGCCGCCGATGGTAGCGGCAGCCCGGGTGCAGCCTCAGCCCGCCGCCAGCAGACCCGTGACGCGGCGCACGTAAGCTGCCGGGTCTTCGAGCTGGCCGCCTTCAGCCAGCAGCGCCTGGTCGAACAGGATCTGCGCCAGGTCGGCGAAGCGCGCGTCGTCGTCGGTGGCCGCGAGCCTGGCGAGCAAGGCGTGCCCGGGGTTGACCTCGAGAATGGGCTGCGACTTCGGCGCCTCCTGGCCGGCCTGCTTGAGCATGCGTGCGAGATGGCCGCTGAGCTCGCCCTCGTCGGCCACGATGCAGGCCGGCGAATCGACCAGCCGTGTCGTCACGCGCACCTCCTTGGCGCGCTCCGCGAGCGCCTTGTGCAGGCGCTCGACGAGCGGCTTGTGCTGCTCGGCAGCGGCTTCGGCGGCTTTCTTCTCGTCCTCGTCCTGCAGCTTGCCGAGGTCGACCGCGCCCTTGGCGACGCTGCTCAGGGCGTGGCCCTCGTACTCGTACAGGTGCGACAGCATCCACTCGTCGACGCGGTCCACGAGCAGCAGCACCTCGATACCCTTCTTGCGGAAGATTTCCAGCTGCGGGCTGCCCTTGGCCGCCGCCAGGCTGTCGGCGGTGATGCAGTAGATGGCCTCCTGGCCCTCCTTCATGCGCGCCACGTAGTCGGCCAGCGAGACGCCGGCGTCGGCGTGGGTGGAGGCGAAGCGCAGCAGCTTGGCCAGCCGCTCGCGGTTGCCGAAGTCCTCGCCCACGCCTTCCTTGAGCAGGTTGCCGAACTCGCTCCAGAAGGCGGCGTACTTGTCCTTGTCGTTCTCCGCCACGTCCTCCAGCATGCCCAGCACGCGCCGGGTGCAGCCTTCGCGGATCGCCTTCACGTCGCGGCTTTCCTGCAGCAGCTCGCGGCTGACGTTCAGCGGCAGGTCGGCGGAGTCGACCACGCCCTTGACGAAGCGCAGGTACACCGGCATCAGCGCCTCGGCGTCGTCCATGATGAACACGCGCTTGACGTAGAGCTTGACGCCGCCGCGCTTGTCGCGGTTCCAGAGGTCGAACGGCGCCTTCGCCGGCACGTACAGCAGCTGCGTGTACTCGCTGCGGCCCTCGACCCGGTTGTGGGTGTAGGCCAGCGGCGGCTGGCTGTCGTAGCTGATCGCCTTGTAGAAGTCCTGGTACTCGGCGTCGCTGACTTCGCTCTTGGCGCGCGTCCACAGCGCCGCGGCCTTGTTCACCGTCTCCCATTCATCGGTGTCGACCTGCTCCTTCTTCTCCTCGTCCCAGCGCTGCTTGCGCATCAGGATGGGCAGCGAGATGTGGTCCGAGTACTTGGAGACGATGGACTTGAGCTTCCAGGCCGAGAGGAACTCGTCCTCGCCCTCGCGCAGGTGCAGGGTGACCTCGGTGCCACGGCCGGGCTTGGCGATGGTCTCGACCTCGAAGTCGCCGGCACCGGTGCTGGTCCAGCGCACGCCCTGGTCGGCCGCAAGACCGGCGCGCCGTGTTTCCACCGTGATGCGGTCGGCGACGATGAAGCCGGAATAGAAGCCGACCCCGAACTGGCCGATCAGGTTGGCGTCCTTCTTCTGCCCGTCGCCGAGCCGGGCCAGGAATTCGCGCGTGCCGCTCTTGGCGATGGTGCCGAGGTGCGAGACCGCCTCATCCGCGCTCATCCCGATGCCGTTGTCGCTGATGGTGATGGTCTTTGCCGCGGCGTCGAAGGCAACCCGGATCTCCAGCGTCGGCGCGTCCTCGTACAGCGCAGCGTGGTCCAGCGCCTCGAAGCGCAGCTTGTCGCAGGCGTCGGACGCATTGGAAACCAGCTCGCGCAGGAAGATCTCCTTGTTGGAGTACAGCGAGTGGGTGACGAGATGCAGGATCTGCTGCACCTCGGCCTGGAAGGAATGGGTCTGCTTGGTCATGGTGTGAATGTGCAAGGTAGAGGCACCGCCCCTGCGTATGAGGGCGCGGCAATGGAATTCAAGCCCGTATCGGCGCGCGAGGTCGCCGTTGCGGGCTGCTGCGGGCGATGCAGGCCGCTGCGGGCCGCCCTGGTTTCAGCAGCCCACCGCCTGCCCTTCGCGCCGGCTGTCGCTGGCGGCGACGTAGCCGTCCTCGGCGTCGTCCGACAGGCGCCAGATGAACTGGCCGGAGCCGAAGTCCATGTAGGAATCCGGCGTCGCCGCGAGGTCGTGTCCGAGGCCGCGCAGCCCCACCACCAGGGCCGGCGCCATGGTGTGCTCGCAGTCCAGCGTGAGCCCGGTCTCGACCTTCCAGCGCGGGGCGTCGCAGGCCGCCTGCGGGTTCTGCCCGTGCACCAGCATGCGCACCAGGGTCTGCAGATGGCCTTGCGGCTGCATGTTGCCGCCCATCACGCCAAAGCTCATCTGCGGCGCGCCGTCGCGCGTCAGGAAACCGGGGATGATGGTGTGGAAGGGGCGCTTGCCCGGCGCCACCACGTTCGGGTGGCCGGCCTGCAGGCTGAAGCAGTGGCCTCGGTTTTGCAGGCTGACGCCGGTGCCGGGGACGACGACGCCACTGCCGAAGCCCATGTAGTTGCTCTGGATCAGGCTCACCATCATGCCGCGCTCGTCGGCGGCGCTGAGGTAGATGGTGCCGCCGCGCGGCGGCTGGCCGTGCCCGAAGTCCTGTGCGCGCCGCGGGTCGATGCGCCGGGCACGCTCGGCCAGGTAGCCGTCGTCGAGCAGGTCCGCCACCGTCATCTGCGTCATCGCACGCGCGTCGCCGACCCAGCGGTAGGTGTCGGCAAAGGCGAGCTTCATGGCCTCGATCTGCAGGTGCTGCGAGGCCAGGCTGTCCACCGGCAGCGCCGCCAGCTCGTGGTGGCGCAGCATGCCCAGGGCCATCAGGGCGGCGATGCCTTGCCCGTTGGGCGGGATCTGGTGCAGGCGGTGACCAGCGAAGTCCATCCCTATCGGCTCCACCCACTGCGGCGCGTAGCCGGCCAGGTCGGCGGCACTCATGACACCGCCATGGGCTGCGGCGTGCGCCACCAGCGCCGCCGCGATGGAACCACGGTAGAAGGCCTCGCCGCGGGTGGCAGCGATCTGGCGCAGCGTCGCCGCCGCTTCGCTGAAGACGAAACGTTCGCCGGGCGTCGGTGCACGGCCGCGCGGCATGAAGGTGTCGGCAAAGCCCGGCTGGTCGTGCAGCAAGGGCACGGCGCGCGCCCACTTGTCGGCCGTGACCACGCCGACGCCGTAGCCGCGCTGGGCAAGCTCGATCGCCGGCGCCAGCAGGTCCGAGAAGGGCAGGCGGCCGAAGCGCTCGGACAGGGCGACCCAGCCCGCCACCGCGCCGGGAACGGTCACGCTGTCCCAGCCGCGCATGGGAAAGGCCTCGCCGTGCTTGCGCAGGAAGTATTCGCGCGTCCATGCGGCGGGCGCGGTGCCGGATGCGTTCAGGCCGTGCAGCTGCTGGCCGTCCCACAGGATGGCAAAGGCGTCGCTGCCCAGGCCGTTCGAACAGGGCTCGACGATGGTCATCGCCGCCGCGGTGGCGATCGCGGCGTCCACTGCATTGCCGCCGCTGCGCAGCATCTGCAGCCCGGCCTGCGCCGCCAGCGGCTGCGAGGTGGCCACCACGTTGCGCGCAAACAGCGGGCTGCGCAGGGTGGGATAGGGGTTGACCCAGTGGAAATCCATCTTGATCTCCGGCAAGAGACGACGCGTCCTGGTGGCGATCTTACGGGCGCCGGGTCGGCCTGTTCGGTGGGCGGTGCAACGCAGGTCGGCGGCCCGCACGGTCGGCAGCGGCTCAAGTTCACGCCGGAGCTGCCGACAACACCAAGGGCCGAGCCGCCGCCGCGCACCCGGTCCGCGGCATGCGGACGCCGCCGCCCACCATTGTTTCAACGACGCCCGCATCCGAGATGAGCCGATTGCACAGCGCTGCCGCACGTCACCCGTCGACCGCCTGCGCCATCGAGCTGCTGGACCGCGCCGTCCCCCGCGATGCGCGCAGCGCCTCCCTGGTGTTCGCCTTCTTCGGCTGCGGCCACGACGATGCGGCCCTGCACGGCTACCTGAGCGAACGCTTTCCCGGCGCGGCCATCGTCGGCGGCAGCTCGGCGGGAGGCCTGATCACCGACCAGGGCTTCATCGACGAGCACGGCATCGGCCTGCTGATCGTGGACGACACTGCCGGCAGCTACGCCGCCGCCGCCGGGCCGCTGGGCGACGACCCTGCCGCCGCGGCACAGGCCCTGCTGCAGCGCGCGCTGGCGGCCTGCGACAGCGCGGGGGAGTTGCCGGAACTGATCTGGATCTACCAGGCCCCGGGGCATGAGGAAGCGGTGATCGAAGGTCTGCGCCGCATGGTCGGCGACCGCTGCCCCATCGTCGGCGGCTCGGCGGCCGACAACGATGTCGGCGGCCGCTGGCGCCAGATCGGACCCGAGGGTGTGTTCGCCGACGGTCTCGTGGTCGCGGTGCTGTTCCCTTCGGCGCCCCTGGGCAGCGCCTTCCAAGGTGGCTACGAGCCGTCCGGGCCGAACGGCATCATCACAGGCATGGGCTACACGGCCGCGGGCGCGAGCGGGATCGTCACCTCGACCAGCGGGCGCGCGATTCTCGGCATCGACGGCGAACCCGCAGCGCAGGTCTACAACCGCTGGCTGGGCGGCCGGCTGGACCGCCAGTTGCGCGACGGCGGCACCGTCCTCGCCGACACGACCATGCAACCGGTGGCCACCGACGCCGGCCGCATCGACGGCGTGAACAGCTACTTGCTGGTGCATCCCGAATCGGTGGGCCGCGACGGTGAACTTCGCACCTTCCGCAACCTGGCCGTCGGCGACCGCATCTACGCCATGCACGGCGACCGCAAGCGCCTGATCGACCGCGCCGGCCGGGTCGTCCGGCAGGCGCGCAAGGCGCTGCCGACGGCTCCCCTGGCCGGCGGCGTCGTCGTCTACTGCGGCGGCTGCAAGATGGCGGTCGGTGCTGACATCGCACATGTCGCCGCAAGCCTGGGCGACGCCTTCGGCAGTGCGCCCTACATCGCCTGCTTCACGTTCGGCGAACAGGGCCGGCTGGCGGGACGCAACGTGCACGGCAACCTGATGATCTCTGCGGTCGGGTTCGCGGGCGGACAGGATGCGACGACGTGAATCGCAGGTCTTGAGGTCATCCAAGGTGCCCAACGTCCAAGCCGCCATCGCACCCGAGGCAGCCCCCCTGGAAAGCACGGAGGCCCTGCGCGAGGCCTTGTTCACGCTGCGGCGCGACCACGACGCGCTCGCAACCACGGCGGCACAGGCGCAGCAGTTGCTGGACGCGCTGGAATCGCTGCTCGCGATGGGCCCGGACGACGAGCCCTTTGCACGCGTGTTCGCGTCGCTGCACAGCGTGTTCGCCTTCGATCACGCGATGCTGCTGGCCGAGCACGGCGCGCCGGCGGCGAACGCCGGCCGCCCCGGCGCCGGCGCCGAACAGGACACTGGCGTCGACCCCACGCTGGAGTGCATCGTCGCCGATCCGGCCGCGCTGAGCGGCCTGCGCTGGCCGGTGGGGCCGCTGTTCCGCAAGGTCATGGGCGGTCGCGTCGTCGTCACCTTCTCGAACGCCGATGCCCAGGAGTGGCGGGCGATGGCGCAGCCACTGGAGTCCCTCCTCCCGCACTGGGCCGGGCAGCCCAGCCTGCACCTGCCGGTGCGCACCCGGGAGCGCAACGGCATCCTGCTGCTCATGCGCCGCGTCGGCGCACCGGGCTTCGACCGCCAGGACGCCGCGCTGGGGCGCCGCTTCTCGGTGCTGGTGTCGCACGCGCTGGCGGCGCGCACCGCCAGCCGCTCCGCCGCCGAGGAACGCCGGCTGCGCGAGCTCAGCGAACGCCTGCAGCGCAGCGAGCAGCAGACCCGGCGCGACGCCGAACTGCTGCAGGCGCTGGTGGACCTGCTGCCGGTCGGGGTGGCGGTGCAGGATGCGAAGGGCCGCTTCCAGCTCGTGAACGACGCCGCGGCAAGCGCCTTCGGCATGCCGGCGGCAGCGATGATGCAGTCAGCGGCGATGCACCTGCTCAGCGGCAGCGATGGCAACCCCGCGCGCAGCCGCGCCGCCTTCGACCAGCATCTGGCCAGCGGCCGGCTGCGCACGCGCGAGCGCAGCATCCCGGCGCCCACCGGCGCGCGCTCCCTGCTCATCACCGGCAAGCCGGTGACGATCTTCAACGAACGCCTGATGCTGTCGACCTCGCTCGACATCACCGAGCACAAGCGGCTCGAGCAGGACCTGGCACGACGCGCCTTCCACGACGCCCTGACCGGGCTGCCCAACCGCGGGCGCATGAGCGACATCGTCGACGCCACACTGCGCCAGCACCGGCTGAGCGGCGGCATGTTCGGGCTCGCCTTCATCGACCTGGACAACTTCAAGCGGATCAACGACTACTACAGCCATGCGCTGGGCGACGCGCTGCTGAAGGCGGTCACACGCCGGATCGGGCAGACGATAAGGTCCGGCGACACGCTGGCGCGCATCAGCGGCGACGAGTTCCTGCTGCTGATCGACCCGCTCGCGTCGGTCGCCGACCTGCCGCCGCTGATCGAACGCGTGACCGAGGCCCTCAAGCAGCCGTTCGAGGTCGAGGGCCACGAGATCCTGACCTCGGCATCGGTGGGGGCAGCCGTCTTTCCGCTGCACGGCGACAGCTACGAAGCGCTGTGCCGCTGTGCAGACAGCGCGATGTATCGCGCCAAGCACCAGCGCAAGGGCAGCGTCGGCTACTTCGACCGCAGCATGGGCGAGGCGCTGACCGCACGCATGGAGACCGAGCAGCGGCTGCGGGTGGCGATCCGCGAGCGGCACTTCCGCGCCGCCTTCCAGCCCAAGCTGCGACTCGCCGACGGCAGCGTGGACGGATTCGAGGCGCTGGTGCGCTGGGTTCAGCCGGACGGCTGCGTTCAGCTGCCGGGCAGCTTCATCGACATCGCGTCCGAGCTCGGCCTGCTGGACGACATCACCGACTTCGTGCTCGACGACGTGGCACGCCAGTTGCCGACCCTGGTGGCGAAGTTCGGAGCCGGCATCAGCGTCAGCATCAACGTCAGTGCGCGCCAGGCCGGCGACCTCGCCTTCATGCAGGGGCTGACCGAACGCCTGGTCGCGCTCGGCGTCGCCGGGCGCGTCGTGCTCGAACTCACCGAGGAGGCCTTGATCGCCACCCAGCGTTTCCAGCGCGAGGTGCTGCCGCTGCTGCGCACGGCCGGCGTGCGGGTGTCGATCGACGACTTCGGCACCGGCTACTCGTCGCTGGCCATGCTGGCCGACATCACCGCCGACGAGGTCAAGGTCGACCGCTCGCTGATCACGGCGATCCACGAACGTCCGCGCAGCCAGGGCATCCTGCGCGCCATTGAATCGCTGTGCACCGCGCTGGGCATGCAGGTCGTCGCCGAAGGCGTCGAGACCGACGCCGAGCTCGGCTACCTGAAGCAACACACCGCAATCCGGATCGCCCAGGGCTATCGCTTCTCGCGCCCGATGTTCGTGGAAGCGCTGCTGGACGCCCGGTTCGGCTGAAGCGGGGCCCAGGCCCGGCGCGCCCCGGTCGCCTGCGCCGCCCAGGAACGCCGAAGCCCGCATCGCGGCGGGCTTCAGAAGGGCTTGATCGACAAGCCGAATCTTGGTTGCGGGGGAAGGATTTGAACCTTCGACCTTTGGGTTATGAGCCCAACGAGCTACCAGACTGCTCCACCCCGCGTCTGAGCCGAGCATCATAGCACGAGTTCGGGGCAGTCCAGCGCTCGATCCGTCTGGCGCCCGCCGATGCCTGCCCAGGCCGCCGACCTCGATCCCACACGCGAGAACCAGGGCGCGGCGGGCGCGCGCCACGGTCCGGGTCCGGCTCACGGCTTGATACGGCACACCCCTAGTTCACCAGATTCCCGCGCCTGCGGCCGCGTCCTAGGATGCAGCGGTGATGCTGGACACTCCGCACTCGCCTGCGCGCAAGGTGCTGCTGGTCGACGACCACGAGCTCGTCCGGGTCGGCGTGAAGGCCAGCTATGGCGAATTGCTGGGCGCCCACATCGAGTGGCTGGAGGCGTCGACGCTCGCCGATGCGATGGCGTTGTTCCACCAGCACCCCGATGTCGACGCCGTGCTGCTGGACCTGAACCTGGCCGATTGCAAGGGCCTGCACGGCTTGCGCTCCTTCCTGCGCGCCTATCCGCAGGCGCGGGTGGCGGTGTTCAGCGCCACCCAGGACGAGTTCGTGGTCCGCCAGGCACGCGCACTCGGTGCAAGCGCCTATGTGGGCAAGGGAGCGCTGAATGCCGAAACCCGCCAGACCTTGTTGGCGCTGCTGCGTATCGGGCAGGATGGCTCGCGATTCGACCCGGTGAGCAAGGCGGCACTGTTCCCGCACCTGCCGCGCAGCTCCATGTATGACCGCGTGGCCGAGCTCGGGCCGCGGCACCTCGAGATCCTGGAGCTGGTGCTGTCCGGCTGCACCAACCACGAGATCAGCCAGAGCACGACCCTGTCGCTGGGCACGGTGAAGAACTACGTCTCATCATTGCTGCTGGCACTGGACGTGCGGTCGCGCTCACACCTGATCAGCCTGTTCCGCTGACATGGCACGGTCACGGCTGCGGGTGGTGGAGGACAACAGCTCCACGCCGGCAGGCGGTGCAGCTGCCTTCGACGGCCCGCAATCCGATGCGGGTGCGGTCTTCGTCGCCGAGATGGCGCGTCAGGACGGCTGGCGGCAGCGTCGCTTTGCTGGCGCCCTGCTGCTGGCACTGGTGTTCGCGCAGTTCGGCCTGCAGCAGTTGCGGCTGGCCCCCGACGTGGCGACAGCGTGGCGCGTCGCCGCCGTGCTGCTGGCGCTGGCCCTGCTGGCATGGCGACCCGTGAGCGGGCCACGCCTGCCAGCTGCCGTCTGGGCCGTGCCGGTGGCCGCGCTGGCAGCCTGGCCAAGCGCCGGTGCGGCGCCCGCCATGGCCCATGCCTGGTGGCCTTTGGTGGCCTTCGTCGTGCTGGCACTCGCCAGCGTGCTGGCGCCGGTTCGCGGCGCCGGCATCGCCGTGCTGGCCGCCATCCCGGCCGCAGCGGCCGGCGGCGGTCCCGCCGCCTGGTGGCCGGCGGCGCTTGCCGCTGCGGTGGGCCTGGCGCTGGTGTGGTGGCAGCGCAGGAGGTGGCTGCAGCAGACCATGGACGCCTGGCAGCGGGCACGCGAATCGCAGGCGCTGCGCCAGGAGTACGAGGCCGCACTGCGGCGCGACGACGACAAGAGCCATTTCCTGGCCATCGCAAGCCACGATCTGCGGCAACCGGTGCATGCGCTGGGCCTGTTTGCCGCCACCTTGCACAAGCGGCTCGCCGACTCGGCCGAAAGGGCGCTGGCGCGCGATCTGCTGCGTTCGGTGGATGCCCTGGAGCGCAGCTTCAACGCCATGCTCGACATCTCGCGCCTGGACTGCGGTGCGGTGTCACCGCGCGCGCAGACCTTCCCGCTGCGCGATGTGTTCCGCCGGCTGCACATGCAGTACGGCGGCCAGGCCGAGCTGGCCGGCCTGGTGCTGCGCTTCTCACCCGGCTGCAAGTCCGTCACCAGCGACCCCCAGTTGCTGGAGCGCATCGTCGGCAATCTGGTCCAGAACGCCTTGCGCTACACGAGCTCGGGCGGCGTGGTGGTGGTGGCGCGCAGCACCTCCACCCACGTCAACATCGAGGTCTGGGACAGCGGCCCCGGCATCTCTGAGCAGGAACTGCCGCGCATCTTCCAGGAGTTCTACCAGGTCGGGCGCAGCCGGCGCGACCGCAGCCAGGGCCTGGGCATGGGCCTGGCCATCGTGAAGCGCCTGGCGGCATTGCTCGGCCACCGGCTGGAGGTGGTGTCCGAACCGGGACGCGGCACCATGTTCAGGCTGGGCGTGCGGCTGGACACCCTGGGCGAGATCGGTCGCGACACCGCGGCGGCGGACACCCAGCCCATGGAGCCCGACAACGACGCGCCGCGCATGGTGCTGGTAGTGGACGACGAGGAACCGATCCGCGAGGGATTGCGTCAGCTCCTGCAGGAGTGGGGCTACCAGGTGATGACGGCCGCCGACGCCGCCCAGGCCGAAGCGGCCGCGGTGGCGCTGGAGGGCCGCATCGATCTGCTCGTCAGCGACCTGCACCTGGCGCACGGCATCGGCGGCCAGGAACTGGTGGCCGGCGTGCGCCGGCTGTGCGGTCGCGAGCTGCCGGCCATCCTGGTGACCGGCGACACCGCGGGCCAGGCGCTGCGCGAGGTGGCAGCCGGGGACGATCCCGTCCTGTTCAAACCAGTGCAGCCGCGCCGCCTGCTCGAGACCGTGCGCGGCCTGCTGCAGTCACAACCCGCACCCTCATCATCCACACGCATCCATCGCTCCCCAGATTGAGGGACTTCTCGCATTGGCGGCGCCTTGCAGGGATGACTTTCGGCCATGCGGCGCCCCGGACGCGGCTCCTAGAGTGGCAGCACGCCCCACCGGGGCAATCCGTTCCGCGAGCTTTCCCCGCTGCAGCCTCTTCACGCACACACCCGCGCCCGCACGCATGCCGTCTCCCCAGTTCGACCTCAAGTCGCTGCTGACACCGCTGGATGCCCAGGCGCCCTGCGGCGCAGAGCTCGACACCGCGGACGCGGACTTTCAGGCGCTGGAAAGCGCCAGCGCCGGCAAGCCGGAGCGCCAGTACGGGGACCGCGTGTTCGCGGCCGAGCCCCCAGACTGGCCACGGGTCTACGAGCTCTCGCTGGCGCTGCTGCAGCGCTCGCGCGATCTGCGGCTGGCGGTCTGGCTGGTACGCAGCGGCAGCCGGCTGCAGGGCCTGCCCGGAGCCATGCGCGGCCTGCAGCTGGTGCAGGGTCTGCTCGAACGGCACTGGGAACATGTGCATCCGCAGCTCGACACCAGCGACGGCAACGATCCGACCATGCGCATGAACGCCCTGGCGGCGCTGACGCTCGGCCACGAGGCGCTGGCCGACCTGCGCGCCGCCGGCCTGTCCAGCCAGCGCGGCAGCTTGAGCCTGCGTGAGCTGGAGATCGGGCTCGGTCGCGCCGAACCGCACGGAGACGAAGCCCGCCCCACCGAAGCCGGCGTCCTCAACGGGCTGCAGGCCCTGCTGCAGTCGGACCCGGGTGCCGGCACCGCGGTGCACGACGCCATCGCGGCGGTGGACGCCATCGCGGCCTTGCTGGATGCCAAGGTCGGCCCCGCAGCGCCCGATCTGACGCCTTTGCGCAAGCTGCTTCGAATCGCCGGCGCGGCGCTGGACCGGATTGCACCCGCGGCCGCCACGGCAGACAGCCGCCCCGCAGACAGCGACCAGACAGAAGCAGCACCCAGCGGCCGAACCTTCGCCCCCTCTTCCCCGGGCAGCCGCGCCGACGTGGTGCGCGAACTCGACCGCTTGTGCGACTGGTTCGAGCGCCACGAGCCCAGCCACCCGGCACCGCTGCTGCTGCGCCGTGCGCAGCGCCTGATGGCCATGTCCTTTCTGCAGATCATGGAGGACATGGCACCGGGCGCCATCGAGCAGGTGCAGACGATCGCAGGCGTTCAGCCGCAGTAGCAGGCACACCCCGCAGACCAGGAGACCATGGCCATGGCCGGAAGCAGTCAGAAGTTCATCGCCCGCAACCGCGCCCCGCGGGTGCAGATCGAGTACGACGTCGAAACCTACGGCGCCGAGAAGAAGGTCCAGCTTCCCTTCGTCATGGGGGTGCTGGCAGACCTGTCCGGCAAGAGCACCGAACCCCCACCGCCGGTGGCCGAGCGCAAGTTCCTCGAGGTCGACGTCGACAACTTCGACAGCCGCATGAAGGCGATGAAGCCCAGGGTGCAGTTCCGCGTACCGAACCAGCTCACCGGCGAAGGTGAACTGACGGTGGACATGAGCTTCGAGAGCATGGACGACTTCTCCCCCGCCGCGGTCGCTGCCAAGGTGGACGGGCTGAAGCAGCTGCTGGAAGCACGCCAGCAGCTCTCCAACCTCGTCACCTTCATGGACGGCAAGACCGGCGCCGAGGAGCTGATCGCCAAGGTGGTGAAGGACGAGGCCTTGCTCAAGAGCCTCGCCGCCGCCACGCCCAAGCCTGCCGACGCCGAGTAGCCGCCAGCGCGGCCGTCTCCCACGATCCGTTCGAGCGCCCCACATCCCGCAAGAGAGCCCCCGCCATGGCAGACCCGACCACCGCATCAGCCAGCCCGCTGCAAGGCGTCAGCTACGAGGGTGGCGACTTCGCCTCCTTGCTGAACAAGCAGTTCAAACCCAAGAGCGATGAAGCCAAGAGCGCGGTCGAGACCGCGGTCCTGACGCTGGCCCAGCAGGCGCTGGCGAACACGAAGCTGATCGGCAGCGACATCATCGTCTCCATCGAGGCCATGATCGCGGAGATCGACAAGAAGCTCACCCAGCAGGTCAATCTCATCCTGCATCATGCGGAGTTCCAGCAGCTCGAAAGCGCCTGGCGCGGTCTGCACTACCTGGTGAACAACACCGAGACCGACGAGATGCTCAAGATCAAGGTCTTGAACATCAGCAAGAACGAGCTCGGCAAGACCCTCAAGCGCTACAAGGGTGCGGCCTGGGACCAGAGCCCGGTGTTCAAGAAGATCTACACCGAGGAATACGACCAGCTCGGCGGACACCCCTTTGGCGCCCTGGTGGGGGACTACCACTTCGACCACACCGCACCGGATGTCGAGTTGCTGGGCGAGATGAGCAAGATCGCCGCGGCTGCGCACGCACCCTTCATCACCGGCGCCAGCCCGAGCGTGATGGAGATGGGGTCCTGGCAGGAACTGGCCAATCCGCGCGACCTGACCAAGATCTTCCAGACTCCCCTGCACGCCGCCTGGCGCAGCCTGCGCGAGAGCGAGGACGCGCGCTACCTCGGCCTGGCGATGCCACGCTTTCTTTCGCGCCTGCCCTACGGGGCCAAGACCAACCCGGTGGAAGCCTTCGACTTCGAGGAAGAGACCGGCGGCGGCGACCACGGCAGCTACACCTGGTGCAACGCCGCCTACGCGATGGCGACCAACATCAACCGCAGCTACAAGCTCTACGGCTGGGGCACCAGCATCCGCGGCATCGAAAGCGGCGGCGCGGTCGAGGGTCTGCCGGCGCACACCTTCCCCACCGACGACGGCGGCGTGGACATGAAGTGCCCGACCGAGATCGCGATCTCCGACCGCCGCGAAGCGGAACTGGCCAAGAACGGCTTCATGCCCCTGGTGCACCGCAAGAACAGCGACTTCGCGGCCTTCATCGGCGCCCAGAGCCTGCAAAAACCGCAGGAGTACGACGACGACGACGCCACCGCGAACGCCAACCTGGCGGCGCGCCTGCCCTATCTGTTCGCCACCTGCCGCTTTGCGCACTACCTGAAGTGCATCGTGCGCGACAAGGTCGGCAGCTTCAAGGACCGGGCAGCGATGGAGCGCTACCTGAACAACTGGATCATGAACTACGTCGACGGCGATCCAGCCAACTCGTCGGACACCGTGAAGGCCAGCAAGCCGCTGGCGGCGGCTGAGGTGACGGTGGAGGACGTACCCGGGAATCCGGGCTACTACACAAGCAAGTTCTTGTTGCGGCCGCACTATCAGCTCGAAGGGCTGACGGTGTCGCTGCGCCTGGTATCCAAGCTTCCGGCAGAGAAGCAGTAGCCAGGACCTGCCGGCACGGCGGTCCTGGCAGTCTCGCAGGAGTGAGGCGCGATTCCCATCTCTGGCACTTGAGCACAGGAGTACAGACACATGTCCATAGACACCCACATCAAGTTCGAAGGCGTGGAAGGCGAGTCTCAGCACGCCGACCACAAGGGCGAGATCCAGATCCTTTCCTGGTCCTGGAACGTGACCAACCACAGCAACACGGCGGGCGGCGGCAGCGGGGTGGGCGGCGCCAATGCCGGTGAGCTGTCGCTGAGCAAGCAATACGACAAGGCCAGCCCCGTGCTGGCCAAGAAGTGCGCCCAGGGCGTGCACTTCCCGACCGCGGTCCTCACCGCCCGCAAGTCTGGCGAGGGGCAGAAGGACTTCCTCAAGATCACCCTCAAGGAGGTGTTCATCACCTCCGTCAACCCGGGCGGCGGTGGCGGCGGCGAGGTCTTGGAGAACGTGTCCATGTCCTACGGCTCCATCGAGTTCGCCTACAAGGCGCAGGACGCCAAGGGCGGCATGGGCGGCGAGGTGAAGTTCGCCTGGGACGTCAAGTCGACCAAGATCACCTGATCGAGTGCCGAGGGGTATTCGCATGGCCACACCCATCGCAGGCGGCGCGCGCGGCGGCAAGGCGGAGTACTTCCTGCACCTGCAGACCAAGCGCGCCGGCAAGATCAAGGGCGAGGCGACGGCCGAGGGTCACGGTGACGACATCATCGTCAGCAGCTGGAACTGGGGGCTGAGTTCGGGCGCCGCCCTCGGCGACAGCCGGGCCCATACGCGGCGCAGCTACACCGCCTTGAACATCGTCAAGCAGATCGACAGCGCGAGCACGGGCCTGATGTCGGCGCTGGCCACCAACGACGAGGTCAAGGAAGCCCGGCTGGCGCTGCGTCGCGCGGGTGGCGAGCAGGAGGCCTACCTGACGCTGACCCTGCGCGGCGCGCGCGTCACGGCGCTGCAACACGTGGGGCTGGATGACGGCTCCACGCACGAGACCCTGAGCCTGGCGTTTACCGAGGTCGAGGTCGAGTACCGACCGCAGAAAAGCTCCGGGCAGCGCAGCGGTGCATCGACCTTCGTCGATCAACTGCCGGACGGCAGCTGATCGGTGTGGTCGACAAGCGCATGGACTCCGCCGCGCGCGCCCTGCTGGCTAGCGGCGATCCGGTCGCCGCGCTGAAGGCGCTGCAGCAGCAGGTGCGGGCGCAGGCCGCCGATGTGCGGCTGCGCGTCTTCCTCGCCCAGCTGCTGTGCGTCCTGGGGCAGTGGAAACGTGCGCTGGACCAGCTCAAGGTGTGCGCCGAACTCGACGCCGGCACCCTGGCGATGGTCAACACCTGCAACGCAGCGATCCAGTGCGAGCAGGTCCGGGAGGCGGTCTTCGAGGGCCGCGTGTTGCCGCACGTCTTCGGCCCGCCCGCCACCTGGCTGGCCGAGCTGGCGCAGGCCCTGCAACTCGACGCCCAGGGCAGGCCTGACGCAGCCGCCGGGCTGCGTGCCGCTGCCTTCGACGCCGCCCCGAGCAGCCGCGGGCGCCTGGCGCTGGCCGGGCCGGATGGCGGGCCGGATGGCGGGCAGGATGGCGGGCAGGATGGCGGGCAGGCATGCGAGCACGACTTCGAGTGGTTGGCCGACGCCGACTCCCGGCTCGGGCCCGTGCTGGAGATCGTCATCAACGGCCGCTATGGCTGGTTGCCGCTGGCGCACTGCGCATCGCTCACGGTGGAGCCGGTGGTGGACCTGCGCGACCTGGTGTGGGCCCCCGCGCAACTCGAGTTCGCCAACGGCGCCCAGACCGTGGCCTTGCTGCCGGTTCGCTATTGCCCGAGCCCCCTGGCCGACGGTGGCGCGCTGGCGCTGTCGCGCCGCACCGAATGGCTGCCGCTGGCAGGCGACGGCTTCCGCGGCATCGGCCAGCGCATGCTGGCGACCGATGCGGCCGAGTTCGGCCTGCTGGAGCTGCGCCGGCTGAGCATCTCCGGGCAGCACTGAACAGCGGGCCGGCGCCGTGTCCGCTTCGCCACGCAACGACGACGCCGAGGCCCGCGACCGCCTGCAGCCGGCGCTGCTGGACCGCCTGGTCGGGCCTCCCGGGGGCGGCACGCGCGTGCTCAGCAAGTCTGCCTTGCGTGCCGCGGTGCTGCGCGACCTGCGCTGGCTGTTCAACGCGGTGCAGCCCAACCCCTCGTGGCTGGAGGAACGCCCGGGCCTGGCCGGCACCGTGCTCAACTTCGGTCTGCCGCCCCTGGCCGGACTGCAGTCCTCCAAGGTCGACATCAGCCGCCTGGAGCGCACGATTGCGGAGGCGATCCGCCGCTTCGAGCCGCGCATCCTGGCGCAGACCCTGGTGGTCACGGCGATCGAGCCCGGCAGCGTACTCGACACCCACAACATGATCGAGTTCGAGATCCGCGGCCAGCTCTGGGCCCAGCCCGTCCCGCTCGAGATCCTGCTGCGCACCCGGCTCGATCTCGAAGCCGGTCAGGTCGAGGTGGCCGAGGCGTCCGGGCCCGCCACACCCGCCCGTCGGCGCTAGCGGGCGAGCCGCGAGCACCCATGGACCCACGCCTGATACGTCTGTACGAGGACGAGCTCGCCCACCTGCGCGAGTTGGGCGGCGAGTTCGCGCGCAGCCACCCGCGCGCCCGCCACCTCGGGCTGGAGGATGTCGAGGTCGCCGACCCCTATGTCGAGCGCCTGCTCGAGGGCTTCGCCTTCATGGCCGCGCGCGTGCGCCTCAAGCTCGAAGCCGAGCAGCCACGCCTGATCGAGCAACTGCTGCAGGCCTTGAATCCGGGCTTCCTGGCCCCGATGCCATCGACCATGATCGCCAGGTTCGACATCGACCCCAGCGACCCCAACCTGGCCCGTGGCCACACACTGCCGCGCGGCAGCACCATCCGCTCCGTGGTCCGGCGTGGCGCCGACACCGCCTGCGAGTTCCGCACCGCGATGCCGGTGACCCTGTGGCCACTGGAGATCGTGCAGGTTCAGAGCTTCGTCGAAGCCCCCGAGCTGGGACTCACGCGGCTGCCTGCCGCGCGAGCCGCCCAAGGCGGACTGCGGATCCGGCTGCGTGCGGGCGCGGACCTGTCGGTCGCCGCGCTCGGCTGCGACCGGCTGGTGTTTCACATTGCGGCCGAGGACGAGCTCGCCTACCGCCTGCACGAGCTGGTGTTCGGGCAGTGCATCGGCACCCTGGTCGTCGAGCCCGGTCAGCCGGCCCGGGAATCCAGCTGGCGCGACGCGCAAGGCGTGGCGGCCGTGGGGCTCGCAGCCGACGAGGCCTTGCTGCCCGAATCGGACCGCATGTTCTCCGGCCATCGCTTGCTGCAGGAGGTCGCCGCCCTGCCGCAGCGGTTGATGTTCTTCGAGGTCCGCGACCTGGCCCGGCGCCTGGCGACCATCGGCGGCCAGGAGGTCGATCTGGTGCTGTTGTTCGCCCACACCGACCAGCGCCTGCAGCCCCTGGTCGACCGTCTGAGCATCGCGCTGCATTGCACGCCGGCGATCAACCTCTTTCCCAAGCGGCTGGGGCGCGTCCTGCTGGAACCCGGCCACGCCGAGTACCACCTGGTCGCCGACCGCACGCGGCCGATGGACTACGAGGTGTACAGCGTCGAGGAGGTGGTCGGCCACGGCGCCAGCGGAACCGACGCCGTCTGCAGCTTCGCCCCCCTGTACCGCAGCAGCCATCGCAGCCTGGCGGACGGCCAGGGCTACTTCAGCACCCGCCGCACGCCACGCCAGCTCTCGGAGCGGCAGCGGCTGCAAGGGGCACGGGTGCCCAGCTATCTCGGCGACGAGGTCTACCTCTCGCTGGTGGACGATCGCCACGGCCCCTACCGGGGCGAACTGCGCCAGCTCTCGGTCCAGGCCCTGGTCACCAACCGCGACCTGCCGGTGTTGATGCCACGCGATGGCGGCAGCAGCGGCAGCAGCATCGGCACGGTCTGGCAGCTCGACGCCGCCGCACCTGTGCGTCAGGTGGTCTGCCAGCGTGGCCCCACACGGCCGGTCTCCAGGCGTGACGATGGCGACGTCGGCTGGCAGCTGGTGGCTCAGCTGACCCAGAACCATCTGCACCCGGGCGACGATCCCGAGCGTGCCTCCGCCGCCTTGCGCGCCACCCTGCGCCTGTACGGCCCGGCGGCCGACGAGACATGGCGACGTCAGGTCGACGGCATCCTGCGTCTGCAGGTGGACACCGTGACTCGCCGCCTGCCCATGCCTGGCCCGATGTGTTTCGGCACCGGCGTCGGCTTCGATCTGGAGGTGGACGAGGACGCCTTCCGGGGCGCCAGCGCCTTCCTGCTGGCCTACGCACTGGAGCACTTCTTCGCCCAGCATGCGGCGATCAACAGCTTCACCCAGCTGACGCTGCGCAGCGTGCAGCGTGGCCTGCTTCGGACCTGGCCGCCGCGCATCGGTCGCCGGCCTGTGGCATGAGCGCGCCGGGCCGCCCCCAAGCGCGAATGCCGCAGCCCTTCAAGGGCGAAGGCTCCCTGGTCAGCGCGCCGGGCCGCTCCCAAGCGCGAATGCCGCAGCCCTTCGGGGCGGAGGTGGCCCGGTGAACGCGCCATCGACTCCCGCTGCCGGCGATGCCAGCCTCGATGCCGAGCTGCAGCAACTGCTGGAAGACGTGGCACGCCAGCCCTGGGCGCACGACTTCCATGCCCTGATCCGTCGCATCGACTGCCTGCGCCCGCAGGCGCCGCCGCTGGGCGAGGCGCTGCGGCCGCGCCAGGAGGTGCTGCGCCTGGGCCAGGCACCGGAGCTCGACTTCGCCCCTGCAGCCATCGCGTCGCTGCAATTCCAGCCCGAGACCCCGCCGCGCCTGAAGGTGCGCTTCTTCGGGCTGCTCGGGCCCCACGGGGCGATGCCCTTGCACCTGACCGAATTCGTGCGTGAGCGGCTTCGTCACCACGACGATCCCACGCTGGCGCACTTCCTGGACATGTTCCACCACCGCATGCTGTCGCTGTTCCACCGCGCCTGGGCCCAGAGCCGGCCGGTGGTGCACCTGGACCGCCCGCGCCATGACCGCTTCGGCGCCTGGCTGTCGGCGCTGGCGGGTGGCATGCAGCGCGGCACGGCCCTGCCCGAGGCGGCCCTCGTCCATCACAGCGGATGGCTCAGTGGACGCAGCGCACACCCGCAGATGCTGGAGAAGATGATCGGCCAGGTGTTCGGTGTGCCGGCCCGGGTGCAGGAGCACATCGGCCACTGGATGGCGCTGCCGGACGGTGACCGGGCGCGCCTGGGTCACGCCCGCGATCGCAGCGAGCGCAGCCTGCTGCCCGCCAGCCGCCTGCCCGGCCGCACGCAGCGACATCACGCCAGCGGGCTGGCCGGCAGCGCCCACATCGGTTCGCGCGTGTGGGACCGTCAGTGCCGATTTCGCCTGCAGCTCGGACCGCTGCCACGTCAGACCTTCGAGGAGCTGCTTCCAGGCGGCGACGCCTGGCCGGCCCTGACCCAGCTGGTCCGGCTGGTGGCCGGACGCGACAAGCGATGGGACCTGTGCCTGCAGCTGCGCCCCGACCAGCGCCCGCATCCCATCCTCGACGGCCGTCTGCGCCTGGGCGTGACGAGCTGGCTGGGCCGCTGCACCGCGCCGGGCATCGCACCGTCGGGCGCTGACAGCGTGGCAGTCGGTCCGGGTGCCGCGCCATTTGGATTGAGGCTGCGTCCTGCCACCACCTTCCTGGTCCGCCGCCCGCGCGGCCTGCCGCAGCGACACCCTGCCGGAGACCTTGAAAATGGCTGAAATCTCGCGCACCGCGTCCTTCGGCAAGCTCGACCCGCTGGCCTACAAGGCGATCGAAGGCGCCACCGTGTTCTGCAAGCTGCGGGGCAACCCCTTCGTCGAGCTGGCGCACTGGATCGTCCAGATCCTGAACGCTCCCGACAGCGACCTGCACCGCATCGTCCGCCACTACCAGCTCGACACCGCAGCGCTGGCGGCCGATCTGACGCAGGCGCTGGACCGCCTGCCGCGCGGCGCCAGCAGCATCAGCGACATCTCGCAGTTCATAGACACCGCGGTCGAGCGTGGCTGGGTCTACGCCTCGCTGATGTTCGGCAGCCCGCACGTGCGCAGCGGGCACCTGATCGTCGGCATGCTCAAGACGCCTGCGCTGCGCGGCGCGCTGCTGGCGCTCTCGCGCCAGTTCGAGAAGGTCAACAGCGACGAGCTGACGGCAAACTTCGCGCGCATCGTCGCCGGCTCGCCGGAGGACGACACCCAGGCCAGCGACAGCCAGGCGGCACCCGGCGAGGCCAGTGACGCCATCGCCCCCGCGGCGTTGGGCAAGCAAGAAGCGCTGCAGCGCTTCACCACCGATCTGACCGAGCAGGCCAGGGGCGGGAAGATGGACCCCATCGTCGGCCGCGACGACGAGATCCGGCACGTGATAGACATCCTGATGCTCAGGCGCCAGAACAACCCGATCCTGGTCGGCGAGGCCGGCGTCGGCAAGACCGCCGTGGTGGAGGGACTGTCCCAGCGCTTGGCGCGCGGCGACGTGCCGCCCAGCCTGAAGGACGTGGTGCTGCGCGCGCTCGACGTCGGCCTGCTGCAGGCCGGCGCCAGCATGAAGGGCGAGTTCGAGCAGCGGCTGCGCAGCGTGATCGACGAGGTCCAGGCCAGCGCGCGGCCGGTCATCCTGTTCATCGACGAGACACACACGCTGGTCGGCGCGGGCGGCGCCGCGGGCACCGGCGATGCCGCCAACCTGCTCAAGCCGGCGCTCGCACGCGGCACGCTGCGCACCGTCGGCGCCACCACCTTCGCCGAGTACAAGCGGCACATCGAGAAGGACCCGGCGCTCACGCGCCGCTTCCAGAGCGTGCAGGTCGACGAGCCCGACGAGGCGCGCGCGGTGCTGATGATGCGCGGCGTCGCCAGCACCATGGAAGCACACCACCGGGTGCAGATCCTGGACGAGGCGCTGGAGGCAGCGGTCCGGCTCAGCCACCGCTACATCCCGGCGCGCCAGCTCCCCGACAAGAGCGTGAGCCTGCTGGACACGGCCTGCGCGCGCGTGGCCGTCAGTCTGCACGCCACCCCCGCCGAGGTGGACGACGCACGCAAGCGCATCGAGGGCCTGCACACCGAGCTGTCCATCATCGCCCGCGAGCACGCGATCGGCATCGACACCGCGGCGCGCGAGGCCGCGGCACAGGAGGCGCTGGCCAGCGAGGGCGAGCGGCTGGCCACGCTGGAGCAACGCTGGCAGTCCGAGAAGGCGCTGGTCGACGAGTTGCTGGTCCTGCGTGCCAGCCTGCGCCGCGGGCTGGACAAGGTCGAAGGCACGGGCAGCGCCCTGGAAGTGGGCGCCGACGCCGGCCGCGACGCGGCGCTGGACGACCAGGCACGTTCCGGCGCGCTGGCGCGCCTGCGCGAGGTGCAGGCGCAGCTGCACGCCCTGCAGGGCGAGCACCCGCTCATCCTGCCGACGGTGGACCAGCAGGCGGTGGCCGCGGTGGTGGCCGACTGGACCGGCATCCCGGTCGGACGCATGGCGGCCAACGAGATCGAGACCGTGCTCGGCATCGCGCAACGCCTGGGCGAGCGCGTGATCGGGCAGGACCACGCGATGCAGATGATCGCCAGGCGAATCCAGACCAGCCGCGCCGGGCTGGACAACCCGGGCAAACCGGTCGGGGTGTTCATGCTCGCCGGCACCAGCGGCGTCGGCAAGACCGAGACCGCGCTCGCGCTGGCCGAGGCCTTGTACGGTGGCGAGCACAACCTCATCACCATCAACATGAGCGAGTACCAGGAGGCGCACACCGTCTCCACGCTCAAGGGCGCGCCGCCGGGCTACGTCGGCTACGGCGAGGGCGGCGTGCTCACCGAGGCGGTGCGGCGCAAGCCCTACAGCGTGGTCCTGCTCGACGAGGTCGAGAAAGCCCACCCGGACGTCCACGAGGTGTTCTTCCAGGTCTTCGACAAGGGCTTCATGGAGGACGGCGAAGGCCGCTTCATCGACTTCAAGAACACGCTGATCCTGCTCACCAGCAACGTCGGCAGCGAGCTGATCACGCAGCTGTGCAAGGACCCGGAGCTGATGCCCGACCCCGAAGGCATGGCCAAGGCCTTGCGCGAACCGCTGCTGAAGGCATTCCCGCCGGCGCTGCTCGGGCGCCTGGTCACCATCCCCTACTACCCGCTGTCCGACGAGATGCTGGGCCGTATCGTGCAGTTGCAGCTCACGCGCATCCGCCAGCGCGTGCAGCAGCGCTGGAAGGTCGCGTTCGAGGTCGGCGACGAGGTGGTCCGGCACGTCGTCTCGCGCTGCACGGAAAGCGAGAGCGGGGGGCGTTTGATCGACGCCATCCTCACCAACACCATGCTGCCCGACATCTCGCGCGCCTTCCTCCAGCGCACGCTGGAGGGCAGGCCGGTGGGCGCCGTGACGGTCGATGTGGCCGACGGCAGCTTCCAGTACCGCTTCGCATGAGAACCGCAGCCATCGCCCGCGCCGCCGCAGCCAGCGCGCTCCAGCCCCTGCTGCAGCAGGCCGTCGAGCAACTGCAGCGCGAGGATCTGGAGGCTGCGCAGCGCAGCCTCGACGCCATCATCCGGCGCTGGCCGACACAGCCCGACGCCCTGCACTTCATGGGCGTGCTGCGGCACACCCAGGGTCGCACGGCGGAAGCGGTCGCCCTCATCCGGCGCGCCCTTCAGGCCATGCCAGACAACGCGGGCGCATGGAACAACCTGGGCAACGTCCTGCTGCTGGCCGGACGTTCCGAGGAAGCGGGACAGGCCTATGCCGAGTCGGTGCGGCACGCCGCCAGCGACGACGAAGCCGCACGTGCGCTGAACAACCTGAGCACCCTGCACCGCAAGCTCGGCGCGCTCGACCGCAGCGAACAGGCCGCCCGCGAGGCCCTGGCGCGCAAGCCGGATTTCGGCGACGCCTGGTACAGCCTCTCGCTGACCCTGATCAAGCAGCAGCGCATCCACGACGGCCTGCTCGCACACAGCCGCGCCGTCGCCCTGTGGCCGCAGAGCCTGCAACCGCGCCACGAGATCATCCGCGCCCTGATGCTGCTGGGCGAGCTCGGGCGCGCCTCGGTGCTGCTGCGGCAGTGGCAGGCCGAAGACCCCGACAACCCGGTCGCGGCCCATCTGCTGTCGGCCTGCGGCGATGCGCACGACACCCCGCAGCGCGCCAGTGATCGTTACGTGCAACAGGTGTTCGACAGCTTCGCCGCCAGCTTCGATGTCAAGCTGCAGGCGCTGAACTACCGTGCGCCGGGGCTCGTGGTGCAGGCGCTGCAGGCCGCCGTCGGTACGCCGCGGGGCGACCTGGTCATCTGTGACGCCGGCTGCGGCACCGGCCTGTGCGCGCCCGGACTGGCACCGTTCGCGCGCCAGCTGGCCGGCTGCGACCTTTCGATCGGGATGTTGCGCCGGGCCAAGCTGCTGGGCCTGTACCAGGTTCTGCATCAGGCCGAGCTGACCCACTACCTGAGTACCCAGCCCGGCACCTTCGACGCCGTGGTGAGCGCGGACACCTTGTGCTATTTCGGCGCACTGGACGAGGCCATGGCCGCCGCGCATTGCGCACTCAAGCCAGGCGGCTGGCTCGTCTTCACGGCAGAGGCCCTGCCCGAGACGGACCGCGCCCCGCATCGGCTGCAGTCCAACGGGCGCTACGCCCACGCGTCTGTGCACCTTCATGAGGCAATGCGCGACGCCGGCTTCGAGCACCAGCGGATACAGGCCGACCACTTGCGCCTGGAGGCGGGCGAGCCGGTGCGGGGGTGGGTGGTCAGCGCGCAACGGCGTGCCACACAGGCGCCAACATGACTTTCGGATGCACCGATCGGCCCTCGGGGCAGCGACAGTGTTCGCGCCCCCGCTGACACACGCTGCAGTCCGCAGTCGGATGAGGCATTTCACGCATGCAGCAGTTCGCCACCCTCCACAGCCCGCTGGGCGACAAGCTCAGGTTCTCGCTGCTGTGTGCAGACGAGACCGTGAGCGAGCCCTTCACCTTCGAGGTCACGGCGCTGAGTTCGAGCGCTGATCTCGACTTCAACCAGCTGCTCGGCCAGCACGTCACGGTGAGCATGGCCCTGGCGCCGCTGGTCGCGCAGGAGCCGCGCCACTTCGACGGCCTGGTCGAGCGCGTCGCCCTCGTCGGCCGCCAGGAGCGCGACTACTGCTACCAGCTGGTGCTGCGGCCCTGGTTCTGGTTCCTGAGCCAGACCTGGGACTGCAAGGTGTTCCAGAACAAGACCGTGCTCGACATCGTCGACGAGGTCCTGGCCGACCACCCGATCGCGGCGCTGGAAGTGCGCTGCACGGCCAGCCTGCGCAGCCGGCCCTACTGCGTGCAGTACCGCGAGAGCGACTTCGCATTCCTCTCGCGCCTGATGGAGCAAGAGGGTATTCGCTACCACTTCACGCACGCGCAGGGCAAGCACACCATGGTGCTCAGCGACGACAGCGCCGCCCACGAGCTCTGTGCGGGTTGCGCCGATCTGCCGGTGCGCCACGCCGACGCCGGCCGGGCCTCGCGCGGCGACGAATGCGTGTTCGACCTCGCCCGCAGCCAGTGCCTGCAGCCGGGCAAGATGGTGCTGCAGGACTATGACTTCACCCGCCCGCAGGTGAACCTGCAGCGTCAGGCCAGCGCCGCGGGCGAGCACGCGCTGGGCGACATGGAGGTCTTCGACTACCCGGGCCTGTACAAGAAGGAAGCCGACGGCGAGCACTACGCCCACACGCGAATGGAAGAGCTTGTCAGCCCGGTGCAGCGGCTCAGCGGTGCCAGTGACGCGCGCGCGCTCGCCTGCGGCGGGCTGATCAAGCTGCACAGTTCGGTGCGTGGCAGCGACGATGGCGAATACCTGGTCCTGGGCACCCAGATCCAGGTCAGCCAGCCGGCCTACGAAGGCGGCGACGCCGGGCTCGGGCCGGGCTACCGGTGCCGGTTCCAGGCCTTGCCATCGTCGCTGCCTTACCGCAGCCCCCGGCGCACGCCCAAGCCCGTCGTGCGCGGGCCGCAGACCGCGGTCGTCGTCGGCCCCAGCGGCGAGGAGATCTTCACCGACAAGTTCGGCCGGGTGAAGCTGCAGTTCCACTGGGACCGCTACGGCCAGCACGACGAGAAGAGTTCGTGCTGGGTGCGCGTGAGCAGCCCCTGGGCCGGCAAGAGCTTCGGCTTCGTGCAGATCCCGCGCATCGGCCAGGAGGTGGTGGTCAGCTTCCTGGAGGGAGACCCCGACCAGCCCCTCATCACGGGACGCGTCTACAACGCCGACCAGATGCCGCCCTGGGAGCTTCCGGCCAACGCCACCCAGAGCGGCGTGCTCACGCGCAGCAGCAAGGGGGGCGCCTACGGCAACGCCAACGCGCTGCGCTTCGAGGACAAGAAGGGCGCCGAGCAGCTCTGGCTGCACGCCGAGAAAGACCAGCTCGCCGAGGTCGAGCACGACGAGGACAAGTGGGTCGGCAACGACCGTCGCAAGACCATCGACGGCCACGAGACCACCGTCGTGCACAAGAACCGCACCGAGACGGTGGACCAGAACGAGACCATCACCGTGCACCAGAACCGCACCGAGACGGTGGACCTCAACGAAACCATCACCATCGCCGGCCATCGCACCGAGACCGTCAACAGCGGCGAAACAGTCACCGTCACGGGAGGGCGCAGCCACACGGTCAACGGCCTGCAGACGACGACGATCTCGCTGGCCGAAGTGCATACGGTCGGCGCGGGGCGGATGCACAACGTCGGCGCCGCCGAGGCTGTCACCGTCGGCGGGGCCCAGATGGTGAACGTCGGGGGTGCGCAGATGGTCACCATCGGCGCGATCCAGAAAACCAACGTCGGTGGCGCGCAGTCGGTGAGCGTCGCCGGCATCCACAAGCTGTCGGCGGCGGTGATTCAGCAGACGTCCAGGGGTGTGTTCGGGATCAAGGCCGCAGGAACCTGCCAGGTGCAGGCACCGACCATCGTGCTCAAGGCCGGCGGCAGCACCATCACCATGAATTCCAGCGGCATCACCATCAAGGGCGCCAAGATCACCATCCAGGCCAGTGGATCTGCATCGTTCAAGGCCGGAGGGTCGATCAAGATCAAAGGCGCCAATCTGGGAGAGGACTGAGATGCACGACACCGACCTGGATGCGGCGCGCGATGTCCTGACCTACATGGCCGAGCGGGCAAGACAGGCCGGCAGCGGCGTGGTGCTGGCGCGCTTTGCCGGCTTCGGGGAAGAGGACTGCTTCCTGGTGACCTTGACCGCGGACCGCGCGCCGATACCGGCACTGTCCACGATGCGCCTGGCACCCTCGGACCTGGGTTGCGAGGTGGTGGTGGCCTTCGAAGGCAGCGACCCGGCACGGCCCGTCATCGTCGGCCGGCTGCAGCGTTCTTCGGCTGCCGATGCGGCTGCGCCCATGGACTGCCTGGTCGATGGCGCACGGGTGAAGATCCAGGCCCGGCAGCAGATCGAGTTGCGCTGTGGGGATGCCAGCATCGTTCTCACCCAGGCCGGCAAGGTCTTGATCAAGGGGAACTTCGTGCTCAGCCGCTCGCGAGGCGCGAACAAGATCAAGGGCGCGCACGTCGCCATCAACTGAGCCATGTGGCAGCTCGACAACCGCACGCCCTTCGCCGCAGAGCGGACCTGGGTGCGCGGCCGCGACGGCGCCGAGATCTGGCTCGTGGCGGTGAAATGCACGTTCGAGATCAGGCCGGACGGCACAACCGTGATCGCCGCCGAGCAGCCGTCGGTGACGATGGCGCCGGAGTACCTCGATCCGGCGACGCCAATGCAGTCGAGCCTGAAGCACGACATGGACCTCGTGCGCACCAAGCTCCGCACCGACGTCGTGGTGCTTGGCCATGCCTACGCACCACGCGGTGTGGCCGTCGATTCTCTCGACGCGGGTTTTCGCGTCGGGCCGGTGACGAAGATGCTGCGCATCACCGGCGACCGGGTCTGGCGCCAGCGCCGGATGTCCAGACCGGTGCCCTTCTCGAAGATGCCGCTGGTGTACGAGCGGGCCTTCGGCGGCCACGACCTGGCAAGCCGGGGTACGCCGAAGCCGCAATGGGATCCGCGCAATCCCATCGGGACCGGCTTCGCCCTCTCGGCGTCAGGCGTCGAGGATCTCGCGCTCCCTAACCTCGAGTACCCCGACCGCCTGATCGCGCGCTGGGACGACAGACCGGATCCGGCGTGCTTCGGCCCCATCTGCGCCCACTGGCAGCCGCGTGTGGGCCTTGCCGGCAGCTACGACGAGAAGTGGCAGCGCGAGCGATTCCCGTTGCTGCCGCTGGACTTCGACGACCGCCACTACCAGTGCGCGCCGGCGGACCAGCAGGCGCCCGGCTTCCTGGCGGGCGGGGAACCTGTGCTGCTGCACCATCTCACGCCGGCAGGCGAGCTGCGGTTCGCGCTGCCGCGCGTCGTCCTCGGGTTCGAGACCTTCTTCACCACAGGCGAGCGCCAGCTGCACGAGCGGCCGAAGCTGCACACGGTGGTCATCGAGCCGGACCAGCCGCGCGTGTCGCTGGTCTGGCATTCCGCGTTGCCCTGCCACCCCAAGGTTCACAAGCTGGAGAAGACGCGCATCTTCGCGAAGGAACTCCTGCGCATGCGGCCGGGTGAAGTGGCGCTGGATGCGGCGCCGGTCTGAACCATGGACGCGCCGCTTGCCATCATCGGCCTCGGCGCAGCGACGCCGATCGGACGCCACGTGTGGGCAAGCGCGGCGGCAGCGCGCGCGGGCATATGCGGCTTCTCCGAACATCCCTTCATGGTCGACAGCGCCGGCGAGCCCATGCGCGTCGCGCGGGCGCCGTGGCTGGAGGCGGGCATCGACGGCGCGCGGCGCTACGCCGCCTTGCTGACACCGGCGATGCGTGAAGCGATGGCGCCCACGCTCGACGCCTTGCGCGCGCACGGCGTGCGACCGGGACTCGCCCTGGCGCTGCCCCCTGATCGACCCGGCGCCCCACCCGACCTGCCAGAGTTGGCGGACCAGGCCAGACGCTCCCTGGGCGAAGATCCAGCCACTGAGTTCGCCGATGTACAGGTGTTCGCAGCCGGTCACGCCGCAGGTCATCTCGCGCTCGATGCGGCGCGCCAGGCTTGCCGACGGGGCCGGATCATGGCCTGGCTGGTCGCGGGTGTGGATTCCTACCTCGCCCCCGAGACGCTTGAATGGATAGAGGCATGCGACCAGCTTCACGGTGGCGGCGCCCTCAACAACGCCTGGGGATTCATCCCTGGCGAGGCGGCCGGCGCCATGCTGATCTGCGACAAGGCGCTCGCGCACGCAGCCGGTCTCGAGTCGCTCGGCGAAGTGCTCACGGTCGGCCTCGGGCGCGAGACGAAGCCGATCAAGAGCGACGGCGTCGGCATTGGCGAAGGGCTGACGCAGGCCTTCCATGCCGCACTCGGCCCGCTCGCGGATGGCGAACTCGTCCACAACGTGTACTGCGACCTGAACGGCGAGGCCTACCGCGCCGACGAGTACGGTTTCGCGACGCTGCGCACGCGCGAGCGCTTGCGCGCCGCGACGGATTTCGTGGCACCCGCCGACTGCTGGGGCGACGTCGGTGCGGCCGGCATGCCACTGCATGCGGCACTCGCCGTGATCAGCCAGCGCAAGCGTTACGGCAAGGGACCGCTGTCGCTGGTGTGGGCGAGCTCGGAGTCTGGCGAGCGCGGCGCAGCCGTGATTCGCGGCCTGGACGGGCGCGGGAGCTGAGGCGATGCCGGTCACGATCCGGGTCAACGGCACCAGCCTCTCGCTCGTCCACAAGTTCTCGACCGGGATCTCGATCGCGACGATTCCCGATGTCTGCAAGACACCGAGCCCGGGCGGGCCGGTGCCGGTGCCCTACCCGAACATCGCCCAGTCGATCACGCTTGCCAGCGGCACGACGACGGTGAAGACCGACAAGGCGATGGCGGCGAACAAGGGTTCGAAGTTCGCGCTTTCGAACGGCGACAACGCCGGCGTCGCCGGTGGCGTCAAGTCCAGCACCTTCATGAAGGAGGCGACCTGGATCCTCTACTCCTTCGACGTCAAGATGGACGGCAAGAACGCCGCACGCCTGACGGACAAGATGTTCCACAACGCGGAGAACGCAGCGAATCTGGGTGGGGTGGCGCAGCAGCCGCTGATCGATGGCCTCGATGGCGACCAAGCCCTGGCGGACAAGCTTTGCGAAGCGGCCTGCAAGGCGATGGAGAAGAAGGAGAAGGCGGACAAGAAGGCGAAGAGCAAGGCCAAGACGAACAAGAAGAAGCAGAAGCCTTCGACCAAGAAGTTCCAGAACGAGATGCGCAACGAGCTGGATCCTCGACGGGGCGGGTCGCGCGGCAAGAAGAACCCGGGGCTGCTGACGGAGGTGGGGCAAGCCGGCGACGACCTGATCGGAAAGTACGGCTCGGAAGTCGCCAAGGGACGCGAGTTCGTCAAATGGGACATCGTCATCACCAAGTCCGGTGTCACCCCCGCCCCCAAGTCGCTGGCGGTCAAGGACGTCAAGCACTTCGTCGAGGTCAAGTTTCCGAAGGACACGCTCACCAAGAATCAGCAGAACCTGTTGAAGAAGATGCCCAAGTCGCAGCGGGAGAAAGTGGTGAAGATGACTGTCGGTACGGATCCCAACGCTAAGCCTCCGCCCGACTGTCTGTGCACCTGAGAGCAACTGATGGATGCCACCAAGTTCACCCTGAAATTCGACCAGCGCGTGGCCGCAGTGCCTTGCCTGGAGCTTGTCGCGTTCTCGTTTGGCGCTCCCGCTGACGGCGCCGGGTTCGCGCGGTTCCTGCGTGTGTTCTGCGAGTCGTTCGGCGATCGCCTCGCGGTTTATCGAACGGGCGACATGAAGCGCTTTCGTCCCTTCGAAGCCCAGGCGCTCGAAGGCCCCCGTCACTGGTTCTCCGACCCGAAGCTCCTGGCGTCCAAGGTCTTGGCATTCGAAGCGCACGCGGGTGCGGCCACGCGCGACATCGCCACGCCGGCGCTGGACATTGCGTTGCTGGGCAACTTTGATCCCCAGAACTATGTCTTCCGGATGGCCTTGCCGGTGACCTCGGATGAAGACCCGGACGGCATGGTGCGGCTGGTGCAGGACGCGCTTGCCGAGTTCCCATTGGCCAGCGGCTACTGCGGCTACTCCCTGCTGTGGGACCACGACCCTTCGGTGGAGCAGGATGTTTGCGAATGGGCCGCGCCCTTGTTGCGCCGCTACCCGGGACTCAACTATGGGGAGCCGGTCTCGATCACGAACGCCTCCGAGAATGGTCTGGCTGTCGTGAACTGGTTGACCCTGCTGGGTGCCGGTCTGACGACCGCGATGGGCGGGGTCGCTGGCTTGACGCAGCAGGCACCCGCCGACATGAGCGTGCTGCCCCTGGGGTCGGGCGGCGCGCTGCTGCGCGCCGGAAGCTCGCCCGCCGTGGGGGACCTGAACCGGAAGGATCCACTGCCCCTGTACCGCGCCGTCGGCCGCATGCTCGCGCCCATCGTCGCCTCGGACGAGGCACTCAACGAGGTCGCGGTCGATGGCATGGAGGGAGACGAAGCCTATGAGTGGTTTCGACGCTTCTTCGTCTGAGCGCTACAGCGGCGGTCTCCTGCTGGAGGTCACGCCGACACGGGAATCCAAGGGGGCACTCGATCTGGCGGAGCAACGGGTTCGCACTTTCATCGAGGCGATCGGCGCGGGATTCTTCTTCCCCGCAAGACTGCGTCGTGCGGCACCGCTTGAGCTTCATGTCGCAGGCCACACGGTGCACGCACGGCTGGAGGTCGACGATCTGGCCGCGTCAGCGCTGGGTGTTTTGGCCGGCATGCTGGCGGATGGGCGCCATAGCGAAGCTCTCATCCAATCTGCGCGTGCCGTTCTGGGAGGGCGCGAGTTCGACCTGCTGGTCGACCACGGCACGCGACCGGCGGCGCCGGAGTCTCCGCCCTTCGAACTCGAGTACCCGCAGGACATGGGTGGCAACTACGCACTGCTGGTCGAGATTGAGTTCGCGCAGCCGGTTCCACCCGAGCGCCGGCAGGCCCTGCTCGACACCCTGTCCTTGTGGGATACGCTTTCGCTCGCCTACCCCACCGATCCCGACGATCCGGTGGAGGTGAGTGGTGCGCAGGCCATGTTCAACGACCCGCGCACCATCCACTATCACGAATGGGTCTGGGACAACGCCGAGCCCGAAGCCTGGGACCTGATCGTCAACCTGTGCTGTGCCTGGCATGAGACGCTGTCCGTGATGCGCGTTCACTTTGAGTAGGTGCTGAATCGGTGAACACCGACGCCATTTCCGAGATCCTCGCCGAGCATGTCGACGAAGCCTCTTTCCTCTGGCTCCAGCGCGGCCACGCTGTCCGCGCCCCCAACTTCGACCCGCAGCAGTTCGCCGACCTCGACGAGCGCCTCGCCGCGCACGTCGACGGTCTTCGGGTCGCGGGCGAGGACGGTTGGAAGCTGATCGAGGAGGAACTCGACAACGAAGGTCCCGAGGTTTTTTTTGTCGCCGCGGTCCTTGCGCTGGAGGCGGGCGATGGACGCTTCGACGCACTCGTCGAGCGCGCGAAGACCGCGCCCGACGCCGTCCCGGGCATCATCTCCGCGCTCGGCTGGGTGTCTGCGCAGTTCCTCGCCGGGCGCGTGAAGGCGCTGCTCGAAGCTGCCGATCCGCTGCGACAGATGCTGGGCATCGCCGCCTGCGCCTTGCACCGCAAGGATCCTGGCGCAGCGCTCGCACAGTTGCTCCAGGCTCCGGTCGACAGCGTTCGCATCCGTGCCATGCGTGCGGCGGGTGAACTCGGTCGTGCCGACCTTGCGCCTGAGATCAAATTGGCGCTCGGTGCGGACAAGCCCGAGCTGCGCTATCGGGCAGCACGATCGCTGGTACTGCTCGGCGACCGTGCCCTTGCGCTCGACCTGCTCGCCGCGATCGCCCTTGCACCGGGCCCGCGTCAGCAGCCGGCCCTTGAGCTCGCGCTTCGGGCGATGGATGCAACACGCGGCCACGACTTGCTGCGGCAACTCGAGCCCGTTCCCGGCTCGGCGAGGCTGCGCATCATCGGCGCGGGCCACGTTGGCGACCCGCGCTACGCGTCCTGGCTCATCGAGAAGATGCGGGAACCGGCGCTTGCAAGAATCGCGGCCGAGGCCTTCGTCAACATCACCGGCATCGACTTCAATGCCGAGGCCCTCGAAGTGCCGCCGCCCGAAGACTTCGAGGACGGCCCGACCGAGGATCCGGACGACGAGAACGTCGAACTGCCCGAGGACATCGCGCTGGCATGGCCAGACCGCACCCGGGTGGCGCGATGGTGGGAGGCCAACCACACGCGATTCCCCACCGGGCAGCGCCATTTCCTCGGCCAACCGCTGACACACGATCACTGCGTGCGGGTGCTGAAGCAAGGCTTCCAGCGGCAGCGGATCGCGGCTGCCGAGCATCTGTGCCTCATCGAGCCCGGGACCCCGCTGTTCGACACCTCAGCGCCGGCCTGGCGCCAGCGCAGGCTGCTCGATGCCTTGTGATCGCCCGCACCGGACGACGCAGCAGCGGTCGACCCGCACGTCCCGCCCTTGGCGCGTGGCGAAGCTGGCGCGAAGCTCGTCCTTTCGAGGGACTGGATACATCTCCTGCATCCGTTCATGATGATGACCTGTGGGCCCGCCTCCTGAACCCAAAATGAATCACCCGACTGCCGCGGAAGAATCGCCCGACGCCAACAGGCCTGCCGAGTCCGTATCTGCGGACGACGAGGTGACCGAACTCCGGCTGCGTCTGCACGAGGGCTTGCCCACCGGCATGTCAGGTTCGGGGGCGGCGGCGCCTGACAAGCAGCGCCCAGGGACCGGCGCGCCACTGGACGGTGACAGCACCCAGGTGTTCCAGGACACGATCATCGAGGACTGGGGCGACGAGGCCGAGGTCACGATGGTGATGCCGTCGTCGCAGCCACCGACCCCGGCGTCACCTCGGCCGCCTGCGGTCGACACCGGTATCCCGGATGCACCCGGTGCGAGTCAGACGGCGGTGCGGCCCGGTGAGGGCGAGGTCACGGTGGCCGCCGGCGTTCCGTCAACGGCAGTTCCGGCCACGAACCCAAGCGCCGAACCTGAGCTCGAGTCCAAGCTCGGTCCGGTGCTCGAGATGGAGTCCGCGGCAAAGCCAGGACCCGTCACCTGGCCGTCGGTCGCCGGCTCCACCGGCGTGGACGGCACACCGCGCAGGATGGAGCGCTACGAGATCCGGCGCCGCCTGGGCCAGGGCGGCATGGCGACGGTCTATCTGGCGCACGATCCGAAGATCGGGCGCGATGTCGCGCTCAAGCTACTGCATCCCTCGCTGAGTGCGGACGACGAGTGCCGGACCCGGTTCATGCGCGAGGCGCGCGCAGCGGGCAGCCTCTCGCAC
The DNA here is from genome assembly GCA_963205525.1 of Pseudomonadota bacterium. The sequence continues at coordinate 105,655 of CAUJJP010000052.1, forward strand.
CCGCACATCGTCATCGTGCACGACGTGGGCGAGATCGACGGCACGCCGTTCATGGCGATGGAACTGCTGGAAGGCGATTCGCTGGCCGAGGTGCTCGAGAAGGAGCAGGTGCTGCCGATACGCGACGTCGTCTCGCTGGGGATAGAACTCGGCGCCGCGCTGGAGTACGCGCACGGCAAAGGCGTGGTGCACCGCGACATCAAGCCCGCCAACATCATGATGCTGCCCGACCACCGCGGCATCAAGGTCACCGACTTCGGCATCGCCCACATCGAGCAGGCCGGCGTCCAGCAGCACACCGTGGTCGGTGCGGTGCTGGGCACACCGCAGTACATGTCGCCCGAGCAGGCACGCGGCGACAAGCTCGACGGGCGCTCGGACCTGTTCTCGGTGGGCATCGTGCTCTACCAGGCCCTCACGGGTGACCGCCCGTTCAAGGGCGAGACCATGTTCTCGATCGCGCAGCAGATCACCAGCACGGTCCCCCCGCCCATCACCACACGGCGCCCCGACACGCCGCCCAGCCTGCGCCGCGTGGTCGAGAAGTGCCTGGCCAAGCAACCCGAGCAACGCTTTGCCAGCGGCGCCGAACTCGGCCGTGCCCTGCGCCGGGTCGCGGCCGAGCTGGACGCCGCGGCCGCCGAGAAGCACAAGCCGCGCATCCTTCCCTTGCGCCTGAAGTGGGCGCTGATGATGGCCGGCATCGTGGCCCTGGTGATGGGTGTGGCGGCCACCGTCATCACGCAGCGGCAGTACAGCGCGCTGCTGGCGCAGGCGAGCGACTACGGGGCGGCGTTCACACGTTTCATCGGCCGCCAGAACGCGGCCCAGATGCTCAGCGAGGAGTGGGAGGTGATCGATGTGGCGGTGCAGGAGGCCATGCGCACGCGCAACTTCGAGCGCATCACGGTGATCGACAAGGGCGGCATCGTGCGCGTGTCCACGATCCCGGACCTGGTCGGCAAGCCCTACAAGAGCGCCGCCACACCCATCGGCAGCCTGGCCGGCGAGGTCAGCGCCAGCCGCTACGACACGCCGGCCGGGCCGGTGCTGGGCTTCGATGCCCCCGTGACCTTCCGTGACCAGCAGGTCGGCCGGGTCATGCTGGGCGTGCCGGAGCGGCCCCTGGCGCAGGTGGCCAGGCTGTCCATCACGCTCATGGTGGTGCTCGCGGTGGTCACGGTGGCGGCGGTGGCGGTGGCGATGTACTTCGTCGCCAACTGGTTCGCCAAGCCGATCAAGCTCGTCGTCGAGTCGATGGAGGAGCTCTCGCGCGGCCACTACGGGCACCGGATCGCCGAGACCCGCAGCGACGAATTCGGCGAACTCTTCACCGCCTTCGATCGCCTCGCGGGGGCCCTGCAGCGGCGCGCCGAGTCCGAACCCGGGACCTCACCGTCGCTGACCCTGGCGCCGACCATGGACGCCCGCCCTGCGGCCCAGGCCGGCGATGCGGCTGCAACACCCTCACCCGCACCGGCGCGCCCGCAGCGCGATGCGTGAGGGGCTGCAGCGCATGGCAGCGGGCGGGATCGCCCTGGCTGCCAGCGTGCTGCTTGCCGCCTGCAGCACGGCACCGCCGACGCCACCCGTCGCTGCGGTGCCGGTGCCCACACCCACACCCGCACCCCCAGACGCCGAGCCCGGCCACCTCGCCGGCACCTACGGGCAGCTGCGCGTCTACGTGCCGGCAGGCGCGGACACCGTGGCGTCGGTCGCTCAGCAGCTGCTGGGCGACGCCAGCCTGGCCTGGGTGATCTCGCAGGCCAACGCAGGCCTGTCGCGCATCGTGCCCGGCCAGCCCATCCTCGTGCCCATGGCGGCACCGGCCGCACACGGCGTCAGCTACGCCGGTGTACAGACCGTCCCGGTGCTCTGCTATCACCGCTTCACCGATGCCGACAGCGCGCGCGGCAACAAGATGGTGATGCCGCAGGCGCATTTCGAAGCCCAGTTGCTCTGGCTCTCCCGCGAGGGCTACACGGTGCTGCGGATGCCCCAGCTGCAAGCCTTCCTGGAAGGCCGGCAAGCGCTGCCGGCGCGCTCGGTGCTCATCACGGTCGATGACGGCTGGGCCAGCTTCTACCGCCACGGTTTCCCGCTGCTCAGGAAGTACGGCGTCCCGGTGACGCTGTTCGTCTACACCGACTTCATCGGCACGCGCGACGGCCTGAGCTGGGCCCAGCTGCGCGAGATGGCGATGTCGGGATTGGTGGACATCCAGGCTCACTCGAAGACGCACCGCAAGCTGACGCAGCGCCAGCCCGGCGAGAGCGATGCTGCCTGGCAGCGCACACTGGCGGCCGAGCTTGAGCAGCCGCGCCAGCTCCTCGAGCGGCATCTGGCGGACGTCGGCGTCCAGGTTCGCTACCTGGCCTATCCCTACGGAGATGCCGACAAGGCCGTGCTGCAGGCGCTGGATGCCGAGCCCTACCTCCTGGGATTCACCGTACGCAGCGGCGGCAACGCCTTCTACGCCCCACCGGCGCTGCTGCATCGCACCATGATCTACGGCGACCACAGCCTGGAGGACTTCGCGGCCCGGCTGCAGACGCTCCGCCCGCTGTCCCGCCCATGACAGCGGCCCCACCGCCCCCACCCGGACCCCAGCTGCGGCACACCCGCGATCGCGGAACGAGTGCGCGCGGCGGCGCAGGGCGACCGACGCAGGCCGTCCGGCTCACCGCCCTGCTCTTCACGCTGCTTGCCAGCGGGCTCATCAGCATGCTGCACACCGGCTGCAGCACGCCGGGTCCGCCACCCGAGCCTGCCGTATCGACGGGTCCAGCGCACGACCTGCCGCAGTCAGCCAGCCGTGATGCGCCACGCACGGCACTGGAGCGCTTTGCCACCGAGCAGCGCGCGGCGGCGACCCAGGCCATGCAGCAGCAGCGCTACCACGATGCAAGCCTGGCCTGGGCTGCGGTGCTGGCCATCAAGCCCACGGACGCGGCGGCACTGAGCGGCCTGTCGCGGTCACGACATGCCGCCGAGCAGGCCGCAGCCGACGCACGACGCCGCGCCTCACAGGCGCGCGCGCGCGGCGAGATCGACTCTGCCATGCGCGGCTACCTGGAGGTGCTGGCGCACGACCCAAGCGATGACGAAGCCATGCAGGCCTTGCATGTCCTGGGCCGCGAGCGCATGCACGGCGTCATGGCGCCAAGCACCCCGGCTGCGGCGCGAACACCGACGCCCCGTGGCGGTCCGGTCATTGAGATCGAGCACGCCGATCTGCTGGAGGCCGAAGGCGAGTTCGAATCCGCGCTCGTCCTGCTGGAGCCGCTGGCGCGCAAGCCGAACGCCGAACCCGCGCTGAAGCAGCGCGTGTGCCGACTGCTGCTCATACAGGCCGCCGCGAGGACCCGGGCGGGCGACCCGCCGCAGGCGGCAGCGCTGACCCAGCGCTGCCTGAGCCTGCTGCCACGCCCCCGGCAGGCCGCACCGCGTTCGGGTGCCACCAAGCCGCGCTGAAGCGCAGACCGACAGGCTCAGCAGTCCAGCTTGCTCCCGCGTGCGCGCAGACGCACGATCAGGTCGAGCGAGCGCTGCCGCTCGAGCTGCGCCTGCGCGTGCGCCGCGTCGATGGCGAGCACGGCGTCGTACTGGCGCACCGCCAGGCAGGGATCCTGGCGCGCATTGGCGGTGCGCGCCTCGCGCATCAGGGCAGTGATCTTCTTGGTGTTCGCGGCGGCGCTGGTGGCAGCGGGCGGCGCAGCCGGGCTCGGTGCGGGCGCGCTGGCTTCGGCGGCGGGCGGCACGGGCGCAGATGCTGCGGCTGGTGCGGCGGCTGGCGCGGGGGCGGCCGGCGCAGCGGCCGGGATGGCGCTGGGCGCCGGTGCCCGGCCCGGAATGCGGATGACTTGTCCGGCCGCGAGGTGGCGCGGGATCTCGATGCCGTTGTAGCGTGCGAGGGCGAAGAAGAGGTTCACGTCCCTCATCCGGTCGCGCGCGATCGATGACAGCGAATCTCCAGGACGCACCGTGTAGGGGTAGGAATCGCGGCCCAGCAGCTCCACCGGGTCGCTCTCGATCTGGCGCAGATAGCTTTGCACCAGTGCATGGCCGGGTTCGGTGGCGAGGATGCGGCGCGCCAGCACTGCGGCGGCCTGGATGTCGCCGTTCTGCAGCAGGTCCTGCAGGCTGCGGATGGCCTCGCGCAGCTCGCCCTGGGCAATCGGTTCGGGTGCGGGCGGCGGCGCCGGAGCCGGCTCCGCCGCGGGAGCCGGGGCCGCCACGGGCTCGGCGGCGGGCTTGGGTGCACTCTGGGCCTTGCCAGCAGGACCACCCTGTGCCACGGGCGGCTGCGCGCAGCCGGTCAGACCGCCAACGCCCGCGAGGCCGAACAACGAGGCCAGGCAGGCCAGCACGGCGAGCACATGGCGATCGCGCCGCCGGGCCGACGGCGCACGGCCGAGGCTGGCCTGCGCCTCGAATGACGGGGGCCGCCGGACCTGCAGGCACGGCGGCGTGCCGGGCGCAGGCGGAACCGGAGGACACTCACGGGTCGCCGCAAGAAACTGGAGCTTGGCGTCGGTCATGGGTGGAGGATTGTGCCCCCGGGCCTGCGGGGCGGCGAGCATGTCGGACACCCTCGTGACTTTGGTTGATTGCCCGCCCCGGCTGGCGATCCGAGCATCGGCCGGACCAGCGCAGTCCTTTCGGCTGCGTCGTGGCAGGCCAAGCGTGGACATGATCCTCATTTTGCGGGCGGTGTCTTTGAATGACCAGCCGCTGACCCGCCCCATCACCGCCCGCTTCGACGCCGGAGGCGGCACCATTGGCCGCGCCGACCACAGCACCTTGGCGCTGCCGGACCCGGAGCGCTTCATCTCCCGAAAGCAGGCCGAGGTCCTGGCCGATGGTTCCGGCTTCCAGATACGCAACGTCGGGACCGCCAATCCCATCGTGCTGAACAACCACGTCCTCGGCGGCGGTGAATCGATGGCCGTGTCGCACGGCGACGAGCTGCGCATCGGCGGCTACCTGCTGCGTGCCGAGCGCACGGCCAGCGAGCCGCCATCCACCGCGGCACCCGCCAGCCTGGGCGATATCGTGCGCACGCTGCCGGCGGCCGGCGCCGCAGCTGCGGTGCCTGGGCAGGCCGTGTCAAGCGACCCCGCCCATCCGTTTGCAGACCTGATGCAGGTCGCTGAAGGCCCGCCGAACGCGAGCACCAGCGCAAGCCCGACTGCGTCGGCGCCACCAAGCGACGCCGATCCCTTCGCCGATCTGCTGGCACCGGCATCGGCTCCTGCCGCATCACCAGCCGCATCACCAGCCGCATTGCCGGCCGCATTGCCGGCCGCCGCACACGCCCGCGTGCCGCCAGCCGCTGCATACACGTCCGCTGCCAGCGACCCCTTCGCCGATCTGCTGCCGCCGGCCGCCGGGCTGCAGCCGGCATCCGCTTCGGTGACACCCAGCGCGCGGCCTGTGGCCTTGCTGCCAGAGGACTTCGATCCTTTCCACACCACACCCAGCGCCGCCCCGGCCAGCCTGCTTGAAGCTGCAGGACGGCCACCCGACGCCTTCGAGACCGATGACCCGCTGGCGGACCTCCTGGGCTCGCCGACGCTGTCGGTCGGCGTCGACCAGAGCTTCGGCCTCGCACAATCGTCGGCGACCACCAGCGACCCCCTGCTGGATTTCGAGTCCGGGCGCGATCTCTTGCGCGATGCCGCATCGGCACTCGGCCCGGCCGATCCCCTGGCGATGTTTGGCGATCCGGGCCCAGCCCAGGTCCGCCCGCCCATGGACGACCATCTCGATGCCGTCCACGCGGCCTTCGAGCCCCCTGCACTCGGCCCCACGCCGCCGTCGATGGCAGCGCCGCCGGTCGGCAAGTCCGACGACACGATGCAGGCCCTCTGGCAGGCCTTTTGCCGCGGGGCGGGCATAGCCCTGCCGGTGCCGGCCGATCCGGCACAGGCGGCGCAGGCGATGCAGCTGGCGGGCCATCTGCTGCAGGCCGCGGTGCAAGGCACGCGCGACCTGATGGCCGTGCGCGCCAGCACCAAGTACGAGTTGCGCGCCGCGGTGACGCAGGTGCAGGCGCAGCGCAACAACCCACTCAAGTTCGCGCCCGACACGCGCGCCGCACTCGAGCAGCTGCTGCAGCCCGCGATGCGGGGCTTTCTGGCCGGCCCGGCGGCCATGGACGACGCGATGCAGGACCTGGTCGGCCACAGCATCGGCAGCGTCGCGGGCATGCGCGCAGCCATCGAGGGTCTGCTCGACCGCTTCGCGCCCGAGACGCTGGAGCAGACGCTGGGCCAAGGTTCGCTGCTGTCCAGCCTGCTGCAGTCCCCCCGCAAGGCCAGGCTGTGGGAGCTCTATCTGCAGCGCTACCGCTCGCTGCGCGAGGACGCGCAGGAGGACTTCCATCTCGTGTTCGGCAGGGCCTTCGTGGCCGCCTACGAACAGCAGGTGCAGACGCTGCGCCAACGCGACACGCAAGGCAGGTGATGGCGATGCCCAGACTGGCGTCCTGCACCGACTGCGGCACCCGCAGGCGCAACGAGGACAGCCTGCGCCACGGCAACGGCGTCAACGGCTGGTATGCCTTGCTCGCCGATGGCGCGGGTGGGCACCTGCACGGGGCCGAGGCGTCCAGCCTCGCGGTGCAGGCGATGGAGCGCGTGCTGCTGGACCCGGGCGTGGCCTTCTCGCCCCACAACCTGACCCAGATGGTCAGGCTGGCGCACGCCGAGCTGGGCCATCAGCAGGGCGCAGCGCGTGCCGAGGCACGCATGCACACCACCATCGTCGCCTTGTGGATCGCGCCCCCGCGCAGCCATGCCCTGTGGACCCATGTCGGTGACTCGCGCCTGTACCGGGTCCGCCAGGGCCGGCTCGAGCTGCTGACCGAGGACGACAGCGTCGTCCAGCAGATGCTCAAGGCCGGCCTGATCACCGAGGAGCAGTCGCGCACGCACCCGCAGAAAGGCCACCTGATGGCCGCCCTGGGCATGGCCGGGGAGGTGCAGCCGCACACCGTGGTGCGCCCGGTCGAGCTGCAGGAGGGCGATGCCTTCTTGCTGTGCACCGACGGCTGGTGGGAGGGATTGGCCCCCGCGGACATCACCGGCACCCTGGCGCGCGTCCTCACCCCTGCGGATTGGCTGGGCGACATGCACGCGCACATCACGGCACGCGCGAATCCGCGCCAGGACAACTTCAGCGCCATCGCGGTCTGGATCGGCGACCCTGCCGAGGTGACCGTGGCACGCAGCGACGACACCGTGCCGCGCGCCGCCTCGCCAGGCGCCTGAAGACTGCGGGTGCCGGCAAGAGCCGGGAAGGCGCGGCGCGGCTCGCCCCTTGCCGCCCCTCGCCTGCGCGCCGCCGAGAGCCGCCGAATGCCGCCGGGGGCCGCGGGTTCAGCGGCTCATCATGTGGACGAACAGGTCCGGGCCGGGCAGCCCGGGGGTCTCCAGGCAGCGGCCGTCCGCGCCATCGGCCACCCAGGACCACCACAGGCCATGCCCGGTCAGGCGCTCGCGCAAGGCCTGGGTGGACAGGCAATGTGCCAGCTCGTCCAGACCCATGCCGGGAGACAGCCGCCATTGGCGCGAACCGGCGTCGCCGCGGCGGGGGGGGAGCGGCGACCCCCCCCCCGGCCAGGGCGGCAGCGCGGCCAGCGCCGATTAGGAAGACAACAGCGGGGCGCCGGCCCCCCGGGGGTT